>NZ_JANLIZ010000057.1:0-224 GCF_024702055.1 Enterobacter sp. HG048 | reverse complement strand
TCGGTTGATTTCTTTTCCTCGGGGTACTTAGATGTTTCAGTTCCCCCGGTTCGCCTCGTTAACCTATGTATTCAGTTAACGATAGTGTGACGAATCACACTGGGTTTCCCCATTCGGACATCGCCGGGTCAAAGGTTCATATCACCTCGCCGGCGCTTTTCGCAGATTAGCACGTCCTTCATCGCCTCTGACTGCCAGGGCATCCACCGTGTACGCTTAGTCGC
>NZ_JANLIZ010000056.1:0-232 GCF_024702055.1 Enterobacter sp. HG048 | reverse complement strand
AAGGAGTCTGGTAGGCCTGAGTGGACTTGAACCACCGACCTCACCCTTATCAGGGGTGCGCTCTAACCACCTGAGCTACAAGCCTGCAGAGATTTTTACTGCTGTTTTTCATCAGACAATCTGTGTGAGCACTACAAAGGCAGGTTCTTTAAGGTAAGGAGGTGATCCAACCGCAGGTTCCCCTACGGTTACCTTGTTACGACTTCACCCCAGTCATGAATCACAAAGTGGT
>NZ_JANLIZ010000055.1:0-238 GCF_024702055.1 Enterobacter sp. HG048 | reverse complement strand
CACACAGATTGTCTGATGAAAAACAGCAGTAAAAATCTCTGCAGGCTTGTAGCTCAGGTGGTTAGAGCGCACCCCTGATAAGGGTGAGGTCGGTGGTTCAAGTCCACTCAGGCCTACCAGACTCCTTTTAAAGGATGAGCGGTACAGAGATTATAAACGATGGGGCTATAGCTCAGCTGGGAGAGCGCCTGCTTTGCACGCAGGAGGTCTGCGGTTCGATCCCGCATAGCTCCACCAT
>NZ_JANLIZ010000054.1:0-242 GCF_024702055.1 Enterobacter sp. HG048 | reverse complement strand
AAGGAGTCTGGTAGGCCTGAGTGGACTTGAACCACCGACCTCACCCTTATCAGGGGTGCGCTCTAACCACCTGAGCTACAAGCCTGCAGAGATTTTTACTGCTGTTTTTCATCAGACAATCTGTGTGGACACTACAAAGGCAGGTTCTTTAAGGTAAGGAGGTGATCCAACCGCAGGTTCCCCTACGGTTACCTTGTTACGACTTCACCCCAGTCATGAATCACAAAGTGGTAAGCGCCCTC
>NZ_JANLIZ010000053.1:0-247 GCF_024702055.1 Enterobacter sp. HG048 | reverse complement strand
CGTAATAGCTCACTGGTCGAGTCGGCCTGCGCGGAAGATGTAACGGGGCTAAACCATGCACCGAAGCTGCGGCAGCGACGCTTATGCGTTGTTGGGTAGGGGAGCGTTCTGTAAGCCGTTGAAGGTGTGCTGTGAGGCATGCTGGAGGTATCAGAAGTGCGAATGCTGACATAAGTAACGATAAAGCGGGTGAAAAGCCCGCTCGCCGGAAGACCAAGGGTTCCTGTCCAACGTTAATCGGGGCAGG
>NZ_JANLIZ010000052.1:0-248 GCF_024702055.1 Enterobacter sp. HG048 | reverse complement strand
GAGATTCCCCCAGTAGCGGCGAGCGAACGGGGAGCAGCCCAGAGTCTGAATCAGCTTGTGTGTTAGTGGAAGCGTCTGGAAAGTCGCACGGTACAGGGTGACAGTCCCGTACACGAAAGCACACAGGCTGTGAACTCGAAGAGTAGGGCGGGACACGTGGTATCCTGTCTGAATATGGGGGGACCATCCTCCAAGGCTAAATACTCCTGACTGACCGATAGTGAACCAGTACCGTGAGGGAAAGGCGA
>NZ_JANLIZ010000051.1:0-248 GCF_024702055.1 Enterobacter sp. HG048 | reverse complement strand
GAGATTCCCCCAGTAGCGGCGAGCGAACGGGGAGCAGCCCAGAGTCTGAATCAGCTTGTGTGTTAGTGGAAGCGTCTGGAAAGTCGCACGGTACAGGGTGACAGTCCCGTACACGAAAGCACACAGGTTGTGAACTCGAAGAGTAGGGCGGGACACGTGGTATCCTGTCTGAATATGGGGGGACCATCCTCCAAGGCTAAATACTCCTGACTGACCGATAGTGAACCAGTACCGTGAGGGAAAGGCGA
>NZ_JANLIZ010000050.1:0-255 GCF_024702055.1 Enterobacter sp. HG048 | reverse complement strand
TTTTAAAGGATGAGCGGTACAGAGATTATAAACGATGGGGCTATAGCTCAGCTGGGAGAGCGCCTGCTTTGCACGCAGGAGGTCTGCGGTTCGATCCCGCATAGCTCCACCATCTTTTACTGCGAACCCAAGAAAACTTCAGAGTGAACCTGAAAAGGTGCACTGCGAAGTTTTGCTCTTTAAAAATCTGGATCAAGCTGAAAATTGAAACGACACATCTTAATGGTGTGTTCGAGTCTCTCAAATTTTCGCAAT
>NZ_JANLIZ010000004.1:0-304896 GCF_024702055.1 Enterobacter sp. HG048 | reverse complement strand
GTCTACAGCAAGGTCAACCCGGCGGATCCGCCGATCATGACGCTTGCCGTCACCTCCTCCGCCATGCCGATGACCCAGGTTGAAGACATGGTGGAAACGCGCGTGGCGCAGAAGATTTCTCAGGTTTCCGGCGTCGGCCTCGTCACGCTGGCGGGCGGCCAGCGTCCCGCCGTGCGCGTGAAGCTTAACGCGCAGGCGATTGCCGCGCTGGGGCTCACCAGCGAAACCATCCGTACCGCCATCAGCAGCGCCAACGTCAACTCGGCGAAGGGCTCGCTGGACGGCCCCACTCGCGCCGTGACGCTCTCTGCCAACGATCAAATGCAGTCCGCCGATGAGTACCGTCAGCTGATTATTGCGTACCAGAACGGCGCCCCGGTGCGTCTGGGCGACGTGGCGACCGTAGAACAAGGCGCAGAAAACAGCTGGCTGGGGGCATGGGCCAACAAACAGCAGGCGATCGTGATGAACGTGCAGCGCCAGCCGGGTGCTAACATCATCGAAACCGCCGACAGCATCCGCGCCATGCTGCCGCAGCTGATCGAAAGCCTGCCGAAATCGGTCAGCGTGAAGGTGCTTTCCGACCGCACCACGAATATTCGCGCGTCGGTCACCGACACCCAGTTTGAGCTGATGCTGGCGATTGCGCTGGTCGTGATGATCATCTATCTGTTCCTGCGTAACGTTCCGGCAACCATTATTCCCGCCGTTGCCGTACCGCTCTCGCTGGTCGGCACCTTTGCGGTGATGGTGTTCCTCGACTTTTCGATTAACAACCTGACGCTGATGGCGCTCACCATCGCCACCGGGTTCGTAGTGGATGACGCCATCGTCGTCATTGAGAACATCTCACGCTATATCGAGAAAGGCGAAAAACCGCTGGCGGCCGCGCTGAAGGGCGCGGGCGAAATCGGCTTTACCATTATCTCGCTGACCTTCTCGCTGATTGCGGTGCTGATCCCGCTGCTGTTTATGGGTGATATCGTGGGGCGGCTGTTCCGCGAGTTTGCCGTGACGCTGGCGGTCGCCATTTTGATCTCCGCCGTGGTGTCGCTGACCCTGACGCCGATGATGTGCGCCCGCATGCTTAGCCACGAGTCCCTGCGCAAGCAAAACCGCTTCTCGCGCGCCTCCGAGCGCATGTTCGAGCGGATTATTGCCGCCTACGGTCGCGTGCTGGCGAAAGTTCTGAACCATCCGTGGGCCACCCTCGGCGTGGCGCTGGGAACCCTGGCGCTCAGCGTGATGCTGTGGATTTTCATTCCGAAAGGCTTCTTCCCGATTCAGGACAACGGCATTATTCAGGGAACGCTTCAGGCCCCGCAGTCGGTCTCCTTTGCCAATATGGCCCAGCGCCAGCAGCAGGTGTCCGAAATCATCATGAAAGATCCGGCGGTCGAGAGCCTGACCTCCTACGTGGGCGTCGACGGCACCAACCCGTCGCTCAACAGCGCGCGTCTGCAGATCAACCTCAAGCCGCTGGATGAACGCGACGATCGCGTCAACGCCGTCATTGAGCGTCTGCAAAACGCCGTCGCGCGCGTGCCGGGCGTTGAGCTTTACCTGCAGCCGATTCAGGATTTGACCATTGATACCCAGGTCAGCCGCACGCAGTATCAGTTCACCCTACAGGCGACCACGCTGGATGCCCTCAGCACCTGGGTGCCGCAGCTGGTCAATAAACTTAACACCCTGCCGCAGCTCGCCGACGTCAGCAGCGACTGGCAGGACAAAGGGCTGGCGGCGTACGTTAACGTCAACCGCGATACCGCCAGCCGCCTCGGCATTACCATGGCAGACGTGGATAACGCCCTGTACAACGCCTTCGGTCAGCGCCTGATCTCCACTATCTACACCCAGGCCAACCAGTATCGCGTGGTGCTGGAGCACAACACGGAGAACACGCCTGGCCTGGCGGGGCTGGACTCGGTGCGCCTGACCAGCAAAGACGGCGGCATTGTGCCGCTGAGCGCTATCGCCACGGTGGAAGAGCGCTATACTCCGCTGTCGATCAACCATCTGGATCAGTTCCCGTCCACTACCATCTCCTTCAACGTGCCGGACAATTATTCTCTCGGCGAAGCGGTGGAGGCCATTCAGGCGGCTGAAAAAGAGCTCAGCTTCCCGTCCGATATTCAGACCCGGTTCCAGGGCAGCACGCTGGCGTTTCAGGCCGCGCTGGGTAACACCATCTGGCTGATTGTCGCTGCCGTGGTCGCGATGTACATCGTGCTCGGCGTGTTGTACGAAAGCTTTATCCACCCGATCACCATCCTCTCTACCCTGCCGACGGCGGGCGTGGGAGCGCTGCTGGCGCTGATGCTGGCGGGCAGCGAGCTGGACGTCATTGCCATCATCGGCATTATCCTGCTTATCGGGATCGTGAAGAAAAACGCCATCATGATGATCGACTTCGCCCTGGCCGCCGAGCGCGAGCAGGGCATGTCGCCGCGCGACGCGATTTTCCAGGCCTGCCTGCTGCGTTTCCGTCCTATTCTGATGACCACGCTGGCCGCCCTGCTGGGCGCGCTGCCGCTGATGCTCAGCACCGGCGTCGGCGCGGAGCTGCGCCGTCCGCTGGGTATCGGCATGGTCGGCGGTCTGCTGGTGAGCCAGGTGCTAACGCTGTTCACCACGCCGGTGATCTACCTGCTGTTTGACCGCCTGGCGCTGTGGACCAAAAGCCGCTTCCCGAAACGTGAAGAGGAGGCATAAGTGAAGTTCTTCGCCCTCTTCATTTATCGCCCGGTGGCGACGATTTTAATCTCGCTCGCCATTACCCTCTGCGGCGTGCTGGGCTTCCGGCTGCTGCCGGTAGCGCCGCTGCCGCAGGTGGATTTCCCGGTGATTATGGTCAGCGCCTCGCTGCCGGGCGCCTCGCCGGAAACCATGGCCTCGTCCGTTGCCACGCCGCTGGAGCGCTCGCTCGGGCGGATTGCGGGGGTCAACGAGATGACTTCCAGCAGCTCGCTGGGCAGCACGCGCATCATTCTGGAGTTCAGCTTCGACCGGGACATTAACGGCGCGGCGCGCGACGTGCAGGCCGCCATCAACGCCGCGCAAAGCCTGCTGCCGAGCGGGATGCCGAGCCGCCCAACCTACCGCAAGGCCAACCCGTCCGATGCGCCGATCATGATTCTGACGCTGACCTCGGATACGTATTCTCAGGGGCAGCTTTACGACTTTGCGTCTACCCAGCTGGCGCAGACAATCTCACAAATTAACGGCGTCGGTGACGTGAGCGTCGGCGGGAGCTCCCTGCCCGCCGTGCGCGTCGGCCTAAACCCGCAGGCGCTGTTCAACCAGGGCGTGTCGCTGGACGACGTGCGCTCCGCCATCAGCAACGCCAACGTGCGTAAACCGCAGGGGGCGATTGAGGACAGCAGCCACCGCTGGCAGATCCACACCAACGACGAGCTGAAAACCGCCGCGGAATATCAGCCGCTCATTATTCACTACAACAACGGCGCGGCGGTACGCTTGAGCGACGTTGCCAGCGTCACCGACTCGGTGCAGGACGTGCGTAACGCCGGGATGACCAATGCGAAACCGGCCATTCTGCTGATGATCCGCAAGCTGCCGGAAGCGAACATTATTGAGACGGTGAACAGCATTCGCGCCCGCCTCCCGGAGCTGCAGGAGACCATCCCGGCAGCAATCGATCTGCAAATTGCCCAGGATCGCTCCCCGACCATTCGCGCCTCGCTGGAAGAGGTCGAGCAAACGCTGATTATCTCCGTCGCGCTGGTGATCCTGGTGGTCTTCCTGTTCCTGCGCTCCGGCCGCGCGACGCTTATCCCGGCAGTGGCCGTGCCGGTATCGCTGATCGGTACCTTTGCCGCCATGTATCTGTGCGGGTTTAGCCTCAACAACCTGTCGCTGATGGCCCTGACGATAGCGACGGGCTTCGTGGTGGATGACGCCATCGTGGTGCTGGAGAACATTTCCCGCCATCTGGAAGCGGGCGTGAAGCCGCTGCAGGCTGCGCTGCAGGGCACGCGCGAGGTGGGCTTTACGGTGCTCTCCATGAGCCTGTCGCTGGTGGCGGTATTCCTGCCGCTGCTGCTGATGGGCGGGCTGCCGGGCAGGCTGCTGCGCGAGTTTGCCGTCACCCTCTCCGTCGCCATCGGCATTTCGCTGGCGATCTCCCTAACGCTGACGCCGATGATGTGCGGCTGGATGCTCAAGCGCAGCAAACCCCATTCGCAGCCGCGCCGCAAAGGCTTTGGTCGCTTCCTGATGGCGATGCAGGAAGGCTACGGCAAATCGCTGAAATGGGTGCTGAACCATACCCGGCTGGTCGGCCTGGTGCTTATCGCCACCATTGGGCTGAACGTCTGGATGTACATCACCATCCCGAAAACCTTCTTCCCGGAGCAGGACACCGGCGTGCTGATGGGGGGGATTCAGGCGGACCAGAGCATTTCGTTCCAGGCGATGCGCGGCAAGCTGCAGGACTTTATGAAGATCATTCGGGAAGACAAAGCCGTGGATAACGTCACCGGCTTTACCGGCGGATCACGCGTTAACAGCGGGATGATGTTTATTACCCTGAAACCGCGCGGCGAGCGCAACGAGACCGCCCAGCAGGTGATTGACCGCCTGCGGGTGAAGCTCGCCAAAGAGCCGGGGGCAAACCTGTTTTTGATGGCCGTTCAGGATATCCGCGTCGGTGGGCGACAGGCGAACGCCAGCTATCAGTACACGTTGCTCTCGGACGATTTAGCCGCCCTGCGCGAGTGGGAGCCGAAGATCCGCAAGGCGCTGGCCGCCCTGCCGGAGCTGGCGGACGTCAACTCCGATCAGCAGGACAACGGCGCCGAGATGGCCCTGACATACGACCGCGAAACCATGTCGCGGCTGGGCATTAACGTTGAAGCCGCCAACAGCCTGCTGAATAACGCCTTCGGCCAGCGCGAGATCTCCACCATCTACCAGCCGATGAACCAGTACAAGGTGGTGATGGAAGTCGATCCGCGCTACACCCAGGACATCAGCGCTCTGGACAAAATGTTTGTGATCAACAACGACGGCAAGGCGATTCCGCTCTCCTACTTTGCCAGCTGGCAGCCTGCCAACGCGCCGCTGTCGGTGAACCATCAGGGGCTGTCGGCGGCGTCGACCATCTCCTTTAACCTGCCCGCCGGTTCGTCGCTTTCTGAAGCCAGCGACGCGATCGACCGCGCGATGACGCAGCTTGGCGTGCCGTCCACCGTGCGCGGCAGCTTTGCCGGCACCGCGCAGGTGTTTCAGGAGACGATGAACTCGCAGGTGATTTTGATTCTGGCCGCCATCGCCACGGTCTATATTGTGCTGGGCGTGCTGTATGAGAGCTACGTTCACCCGCTGACCATTCTCTCGACGCTGCCGTCGGCGGGCGTAGGGGCGCTGCTGGCGCTGGAGCTGTTCGGCGCGCCGTTCAGCCTGATCGCGCTCATCGGGATCATGCTGTTGATCGGCATTGTGAAGAAAAACGCCATCATGATGGTGGATTTCGCCCTGGACGCCCAGCGCAACGGCAATCTGTCGCCGGAAGAGGCCATCTTCCAGGCCTGCCTGCTGCGTTTTCGTCCGATTATGATGACCACTCTGGCGGCGCTGTTTGGCGCGCTACCGCTGGTTATCTCGGGCGGCGACGGCTCAGAGCTGCGCCAGCCGCTGGGGATCACTATCGTCGGCGGCCTGGTGATGAGCCAGCTGCTGACGCTGTACACCACGCCGGTGGTCTATCTGTTCTTCGACCGCCTGCGGCTGCGCTTTTCGCGTAAAAACAGAGAAACGGTAAACGGGTAAATGACCGAGCTTCCCAGCAACGTTCGCTGGCAATTATGGATAGTCGCCTTCGGCTTCTTTATGCAGTCGCTGGATACGACCATCGTCAACACCGCCCTCCCCTCCATGGCGAAAAGCCTGGGGGAGAGCCCGCTGCATATGCACATGGTGATTGTCTCATACGTGCTGACGGTGGCCGTGATGCTGCCCGCCAGCGGCTGGCTGGCCGATAAAGTGGGCGTGCGGAATATCTTCTTTACCGCCATCGTGCTGTTTACCACCGGCTCGCTGTTTTGCGCCCAGGCCAACATGCTCGACCAACTGGTAATGGCGCGCGTGCTGCAGGGCATCGGCGGGGCGATGATGGTGCCCGTCGGGCGGCTAACGGTGATGAAGATCGTGCCGCGCGAGCAGTACATGGCGGCGATGACTTTTGTCACCCTGCCCGGCCAGGTGGGGCCGCTGCTGGGTCCGGCGCTCGGCGGCATTCTGGTGGAGTACGCCTCCTGGCACTGGATCTTCTTAATCAATCTCCCTGTTGGCATTATCGGTGCCATCGCTACCCTGACGCTGATGCCAAACTACAAAATGCAGACGCGGCGCTTTGATTTCTTTGGCTTTATCCTGCTGGCGGCGGGCATGGCAATGCTTACCCTGGCGCTGGACGGGCAAAAAGGGCTCGGGATTTCCACCCTGAAGCTGGGGATGCTGGTCGTTATCGGCATCACCGCCATTCTGTGGTATCTGCGGCATGCCAGAGGTAACGATAAGGCGCTGTTCAGCCTGAACTTGTTTAAAAACCCTACCTATCGCCTTGGCCTGTTCGGCAGCTTCGCCGGGCGCGTCGGCAGCGGCATGCTGCCGTTTATGACGCCCGTTTTCCTGCAAATCGGAATGGGATTTTCGCCGTTCCACGCGGGGCTGATGATGATCCCGATGGTGCTCGGCAGCATGGGAATGAAGCGCATCGTGGTGCAGGTGGTGAACCGCTTTGGCTACCGTCACGTGCTGGTGACCGCCACGCTGGGGCTGGCGCTGGTAAGCCTGCTGTTTATGGCCGTGGCGCTGATGGGCTGGTACTACGTCCTGCCGCTGGTGCTGTTCTGCCAGGGGATCGTCAACTCCATGCGCTTCTCGTCGATGAATACCCTGACGCTGAAGGACCTGCCGGACGATCTGGCGAGCAGCGGCAATAGCCTGCTGTCGATGATCATGCAGCTCTCAATGAGCGTGGGCGTCACCATTGCCGGCCTGCTGCTCGGCATGTACGGCCAGCACCATCTCAGCGTCGACACGCCGGTGGCGCATCAGGTCTTTTTGTATACCTATCTCAGCATGGCGGTCATCATCGCCCTGCCCGCTTTCATCTTCGCCAGAGTGCCGGATGATACCAGCAAGAACGTCGTGATCAGGCGCGGCAAAAGGAGTGATTCATGAAATTCTGGCGTCCGGGCATTACCGGCAAGCTCTTCGTGGCGATATTTGCCACCTGTATCGTCCTGCTGGTCACCATGCACTGGGCAGTGCGGATAAGCTTTGAGCGCGGTTTTATTGATTACATCAAGCATGGCAATGAACAGCGTTTACAGGGCTTAAGCGATGCGCTGAGTGAACAGTACGCCCAGCATGGCAACTGGCGTTTTCTGCGCAATAACGACCGCTTTATTTTCCAGATCCTGCGCTCGCTGGAGCACGATACCGGTGACGATCGCCCGGGGCCTGGCATGCCGCCGCACGGCTGGCGCACCCAGTTCTGGGTAATTGATCAGGACATGCGCACGCTGGTGGGTCCGCGCGCGCCGATACCGCCGGACGGCACCCGTCGTGCAATCAAAGTCAACAACGCGACAGTCGGCTGGGTTATCGCCTCTCCGGTGGAGCGCCTTACGCGCAACACCGACATCAACTTTGACCGCCAGCAGCGCCGCACAAGCTGGCTGATTGTCGCCCTCTCCACCCTGCTCGCCGCGCTCGCCACCTTCCCGCTGGCGCGCGGTCTGCTCGCTCCGGTGAAACGGCTGGTGGAAGGCACGCACAAGCTCGCCGCCGGGGATTTCACCACCCGCGTCGATACCCGCAGCCAGGACGAACTGGGCAAGCTGGCGCAGGACTTTAACCAGCTCGCCAGCACGCTGGAGAAAAACCAGCAGATGCGCCGCGACTTTATGGCCGATATTTCCCACGAGCTGCGCACGCCGCTGGCGGTGCTGCGCGGCGAGCTGGAGGCCATTCAGGACGGCGTGCGCCAGTTTACGCCCGAATCGGTGGCCTCTCTGCAGGCGGAGGTGGGTACGCTCACCAAGTTGGTGGACGATCTCCACCAGCTCTCCATGTCCGACGAAGGCGCGCTGGCCTACCAGAAGGCGCCGGTGGACGTAATTAACATTCTGGAAGTGATCAGCGGCGCGTTCCGCGAGCGGTTTGCCAGCCGCAACCTGAAAATCGACCTCTCCCTGCCGGACAGCGCAGTGGTGTTTGGCGACAAAGACCGGCTGATGCAGCTGTTCAATAACCTGCTGGAAAACAGCCTGCGCTACACCGACAGCGGCGGCGGCCTGCATATCTCAGGCAGGCAGGAAAACGGGCGCTTTGCCCTCACCTTCGCGGATTCCGCCCCCGGCGTGCAGGACGCGCAGCTGGAAAAGCTGTTTGAACGTTTCTACCGTACCGAAGGTTCTCGCAACCGCGCCAGCGGCGGCTCCGGCCTGGGGCTGGCGATTTGCGTTAACATCGTCGAGGCGCATAATGGCACGATCCGCGCCGCCCATTCGCCTTTTGGCGGGGTTAGCATTACAGTAGAGTTACCTCTGGAACGGGATTTATCGAGAGAAGTATGACCGAGTTACCGATTGACGAAAACACGCCGCGCATTTTGATCGTGGAAGACGAACCCAAGCTGGGACAGCTGCTGATCGACTATTTACGTGCGGCCAGCTACGCTCCATCGCTAATCAGCCACGGCGACCAGGTGCTGCCGTACGTGCGCCAGACCCCGCCGGATCTGATCCTGCTGGATTTAATGCTGCCAGGCGTTGACGGGCTGACCCTGTGTCGGGAAATTCGTCGCTTCTCCGACGTGCCGATCGTCATGGTCACCGCAAAAATTGAAGAGATTGACCGCCTGCTGGGGCTCGAAATTGGCGCGGACGATTACATCTGCAAGCCCTACAGCCCGCGTGAAGTGGTCGCCCGCGTGAAAACCATTCTGCGCCGCTGCAGGCCGCAGCGCGAGCTTCAGGTGCTCGACGCCGAAAGCCCGCTGATTGTGGATGAAAGCCGCTTCCAGGCGAGCTGGCGCAGCAAGCTGCTGGACCTGACGCCTGCGGAGTTCCGCCTGCTGAAAACCCTCTCCCACGAGCCGGGGAAAGTGTTCTCCCGCGAGCAACTGCTGAACCACCTGTATGACGATTACCGCGTCGTGACCGACCGCACCATCGACAGCCATATCAAAAACCTGCGCCGCAAGCTGGAGGCGCTGGACGCCGAGCAGTCGTTTATTCGTGCGGTGTACGGCGTGGGGTATCGCTGGGAAGCGGATGCGTGCAGGATAATGTGAGAATATTGCCCCGCAGCACTGCGGGGCAGAGACGCCAGACATTAAAACTGTGGCCTTACCAGGAACGAAAAGGTGTAGCATAGGCAAAAAGTCGCGCTAATACATCGCGACGCTCGGTGCCAGTTATCATCGCCAGGAAAGCGAAGCTAGTAACGTTCAAATCTTGCTGAGAAGGATGTTTATGCATTTTCTTCAAAATAGCATTAACCTTTTTATCATCAAAAAAACTCCAGATAGCCAAAAGTGCCCATCGTTTCCCGGCGGATAAATTTATTATATCGTCTGAAGTATCCCAGTCCGGTGGTAATTCATTAATATTGCTTACACTGTTAATACCGGCAGCAGGAATAACGAAATAATCTGAAAACATATGGACGGCATCTTTCCATGCCTGCAAGAACATAGGTTCATGGATATCATTCATCGCCTTCTCATTTGCATACTGTGCAGCTAAATTAGCATTACAGGCGTAGACCCGTGGCTCGTAGTCACTATAAACATCCGGGACTATCCAACCTGAAGAATGACGCACTGCATCACAGGATGTGTAGGTGGGCAGTAGGGCAATAAATTGTGGTAATATATTTTGTACTGAACGAGGAAAAAAACGCTTTGCTAACTGAAAGCCCGCGTGATTTTCCAGTAACAAGGTTTCAATATCCTCTGAATTATAAATCTGGTACAAAATCCCTTTTTTATCTTTCAGTCGCTCCAGTTTTTGCTCAAGTCCGGACGATGCAATGGTGGAATAGAATCCAACAAACTCATCACATTCAAATTCAGCAAGTCTGTCCTGAATGTCTTCTTCATCACTACGGCCAACGGACTTTTTAGACGGAGCGTAGTGTTTGCAGCTAACCAGTTTGGCAATGCGACGTCCGGCAATATCAAACTCAACCCGTATATCTATGCCACCATCCGCCCCCCGGCTTGGGCCTTTAGTTACAATCCCTCCCAAAATTTTTTCCATGAATATTTTTGCGAACTTCTCAAATTGGTCGCTATCTGCAGTATCTGCGCTTGCAGAAGCAAGTTCACAGAAATCCAGCCTCGCCATACTTTTCCCCTGACAAATGGTAACGGTTCATAAACAGATTCCGTCTTTTTCTCTTCATTAATCAAGCTACGTATTCAGATAGGTTCCTGAACAGACGACTTGATGACGCTCAAAAGTTATACACGATCTCAATATCAGTTAGTTTTCCTGTATCTGGCTGATTCGAATTAAGCAAAAGCAATGACGTTCAGTCCACGCTTGTACTGAAAGCGGGAAACGGCATTACCTCGGTCTTTCAAGCTAGATGGTAAAGACAATACCTAAAAATATGCGTACACGCCGGATGGGCGGTGATACGACTCGACGCTTTACCTCCCTGCCCCGCAGCGCTACAATGCCCGCCCTTAAAGTGGGGGATCTCCCCTTACCGCTGCACCTGGTGCACGCGGATCTGACCTGTCATCAGAACGAGAACAAACATGTTTAAACCGGAACTCCTTTCCCCGGCGGGAACGCTGCAAAATATGCGTTACGCTTTCGCCTATGGTGCCGACGCCGTTTATGCGGGCCAGCCCCGCTACTCGCTGCGCGTGCGTAACAACGAATTCAACCACGAGAACCTGCAGCTCGGCATCAACGAAGCGCATGCCCTGGGCAAGAAATTCTACGTGGTCGTGAACATCGCGCCGCACAACGCCAAGCTGAAAACGTTCATCCGTGACCTGAAGCCGGTGGTGGATATGGGGCCGGACGCGCTGATCATGTCGGACCCGGGTTTAATCATGCTGGTTCGGGAGAACTTCCCGGAGATGGATATTCACCTCTCCGTTCAGGCTAACGCCGTCAACTGGGCGACGGTGAAGTTCTGGAAGCAGATGGGGTTGACCCGCGTCATCCTGTCCCGCGAGCTTTCGCTGGAAGAGATTGAAGAGATCCGCACCCAGGTGCCGGATATGGAAATCGAAATCTTCGTTCACGGCGCGCTGTGCATGGCCTACTCCGGCCGCTGCCTTCTCTCCGGATATATCAACAAGCGCGACCCGAACCAGGGCACCTGCACCAACGCCTGCCGCTGGGAATATAACGTCCAGGAAGGCAAAGAGGATGACGTCGGTAATATCGTGCACAAGCACGAGCCTATTCCGGTGACCAACGTTGAGCCTACGCTTGGCATCGGTGCGCCAACCGACAGCGTGTTTATGATTGAAGAAGCCAAACGTCCGGGCGAGTACATGACCGCCTTTGAAGACGAGCACGGCACCTACATCATGAACTCGAAAGATCTGCGCGCCATCGCCCACGTTGAGCGTCTGACACAGATGGGCGTGCACTCCCTGAAGATCGAAGGCCGCACCAAATCCTATTACTACTGCGCGCGTACCGCGCAGGTGTACCGCAAAGCCATCGACGATGCGGCGGCCGGTAAACCGTTCGATACTAGCCTGCTGGAAACTCTGGAAGGCCTGGCGCACCGCGGCTATACCGAAGGCTTCCTGCGTCGTCATACTCACGATGACTACCAGAACTACGAGCACGGCTACTCCGTTTCCGAGCGCCAGCAGTTTGTCGGCGACTTCACCGGCGAGCGCAAAGGCGCGCTGGCGGCCGTGGCGGTGAAAAACAAATTCACCAAAGGCGACAGCCTGGAGCTGATGACCCCGCAGGGCAACATGAACTTCACGCTGGAGCATCTGGAAAACGGCAAAGGCGAAGCGATTGACGTGGCGCCGGGCGACGGGCATACCGTCTGGCTGCCGGTTCCGGAAGAGGTGGAGCTGAAGTTTGCGCTGCTGATGCGTAACTTCAACGGTGAAAGCACCCGAAACCCACACGGCAAATAGTTAATCAGGGAAATTTTTTCGCGCTGGGATAATTCTTAGAATCGGATCACATACCGCTTCGTTCAATACGGGTATTATCCCCCCGCTGAAAAACATAACCCATAAATGCTAGCTGTACCAGGAACCACCTCCTTAGCCTGCGTAATCTCCCTTACGCGGGCTTATTTTTTGCCTTCTCTCTCCTCAACCCAGGCAATCAGTTCGTCGATTTGCCCCTCAGAGAAGACGGCTATCCCATGCTCTGCGAGCAACGATGCAGCAACACCCCTCCCCGCTTTATGGATCCCGCGAAACGATCCGTCATAAATAAACTGACTGCCGCACGTGGGGCTGCCAT
Organism: Enterobacter sp. HG048; assembly: GCF_024702055.1. Lineage (NCBI taxonomy): Bacteria > Pseudomonadati > Pseudomonadota > Gammaproteobacteria > Enterobacterales > Enterobacteriaceae > Enterobacter > Enterobacter sp. HG048. The sequence continues at coordinate 292,393 of NZ_JANLIZ010000004.1, read as the reverse complement.
CGGTTAAAAGCGCTGCGCTACACCCCGACTCCTGAGCAGCGCGTAGCGCGAGCCAGGCTGCAAGCTGATACTGCTCAGTCACATCCTGCCCTGTATTTTCCTTAATTCTGGCTTGCCCGCGCATTACGTCTTTGCCATCAGCGGACATAATTTCTGCCGGAGGACGAGGTACAGGCAGCCCGGCCGCAAGTTCAGGGCAGTGGATAACCAGACGCTGTTCCTGCTGCCAGCGAATGAGCTGCTCGTTCATTCGCGCTTTTTCACTTCCGTTATAACGAACCTTAAAGCCCATCAGGCACGCGCTTACCAAAATTTTATTCATCATCACTTTCCTGTGATTACATTACTATCATCGCTTGAGTGTAACGCGCTTTCGGGCATATTTTGTTCCTTTCATCCTGTTCTTACCCGCTTTTTTCCTCTCTGCTATACACTCTTACTAACGCTAAAAAAGGGAGCAGCGCGGATGGCAACCTATCCAGACAGTTTATTGATTCTCAATGGCAAAAGTGCGGGCAACGATCTGCTGCGTCAGGCCATCATAGGTTTGCGTGACGATGGCGCGCGCATTCACGTTCGGGTGACGTGGGAAAAAGGCGACGCGGCACGCTATATCAATGAAGCTCTCGGGCTTGGCGTCAGCACCATCATTTCCGGCGGCGGCGATGGTACCATCAATGAGATCGCCTCTGCGCTTATCAACCTGCCCACAGCAGACCGGCCGGTGATGGGCATTTTACCGCTCGGCACAGCCAATGATTTTGCCACCAGCGCCGGGATCCCGGAAGAGCTGGAGAAGGCGCTTCAGCTGGCGATCCTCGGCAAGGCCACCGCTGTGGATATCGCACAGGTGAATGATAAAACCTGCTTTATCAATATGGCGACCGGCGGGTTTGGCACGCGCATCACCAGCGAAACGCCGGAAAAGCTGAAGGCGGCGCTGGGCGGCGTGTCATACCTGATCCACGGCCTGATGCGCATGGACACCCTCAAGCCTGACCGATGCGAAATTCGCGGCGAGGATTTTCAGTGGCAGGGTGATGCGCTGGTGATTGGCATCGGCAACGGGCGTCAGGCGGGCGGCGGACAGCAGCTCTGCCCGGAGGCGCTGATTAATGACGGACAGCTTCAGCTGCGTATTTTCACGGGCGACGGCCTGCTGCCCGCGCTGTTTACCACGCTGACGCAGCCGGAAGAGAGTCCAAATATCATCGCCGGGAAATCCGCGTGGTTTGAAGTGAATGCTCCCCACGGGATGACCTTTAACCTCGACGGAGAGCCGCTGAGCGGAACGCAGTTCCGCATTGAGGTATTGCCCGGTGCGCTGCAGTGTCGGCTACCGCCGGACTGCGTGCTTTTGCGCTGATGTTTCACACGGTGCGCGATGATGCCCTCTCCCACCGGGAGAGGGATATAGAGCCGTCAGGCAATCGTGACTTTGCTGTCCAGATAGACGTCCTGAACCGCATTGATCAGCTTCACGCCGTCGGCCATCGATTTCTTAAACGCCTTGCGGCCAAGGATCAACCCCATGCCGCCCGCGCGTTTGTTGATCACCGCCGTACGCACCGCGTCTGACAGGTCGGTATCACCGCCCGCCGCGCCGCCGGAGTTGATCAGCCCCGCACGGCCCATGTAGCAGTTCGCCAGCTGGTAGCGCACCAGGTCGATCGGGTTATCGCTGGTCAGCTTGCTGTAAACGCGGTCGTCGGTGTAGCCAAAGTTCACCGCTTTATAGCCGCCGTTATTCTCGGCCATTTTCTGCTTCACGATATCCGCGCCGATGGTCGCCGCCAGGTGGTTCGCCTGCCCGGTCAGGTCGGCAGACACGTGGTAATCCACGCCGTCTTTCTTGAACGCGTTGTTGCGCAGATATGCCCACAGTACGGTGACCATGCCCAGCTCGTGCGCGCGCTCAAACGCCGCAGAGATCTCTTCAATCTGACGGCGGGACTGTTCGGAGCCGAAGTAAATCGTCGCCCCTACCGCCACCGCGCCCATGTTGAACGCCTGCTCGACGCTGGCGTAGAGGGTCTGGTCATATTCGGTTGGGTAGCTAAGAGTTTCGTTATGGTTCAGCTTCACGAGGAACGGAATGCGGTGAGCATAGCGACGCGAAACCGAGGCCAGCACGCCGTAGGTAGACGCCACGCAGTTACAGCCCGCTTCAATCGCCAGCTCAACAATGTTCTTCGGATCGAAATAGAGCGGATTCGCCGCAAAAGAGGCGCCCGCAGAGTGCTCAACGCCCTGGTCCACCGGTAGGATAGAGAGATACCCGGTGCCGCCGAGCCGCCCGGTGTTGTAAAGCGTCTGCATATTTCGCAGGACCGCAGGCGGACGGTTGTTATCGATCATCACGCGGTCAACGTAGTCGTGACCAGGCAGATACAGCTGGTCGGCTGGAATGGTCATACAACGATGCTGTAAAAGGCTGTCGGCGTCTTTGCCAAGCAACTGCGCAATATCAGTCATGTGATACTCCCGTAAGTCCGACGTCGTGTCGGTGTGTGTTTATCCAGTCCCATCTTTTATGGGCAGACTAAGCCTGGTACCGACTTAACAGATTTTCCACTCTTTGCTTTTTTTTTCAGCACAATCTGCTGGCTCGATTCGTGTACAACAAAACTGTTACATTGATCAAACAATCGCCACAAAGGTATTTAAAAGGTATTATTGAGTGGTATGTTAAAGGCGTACCCTCTCTGACATGCAGGATTAAAAAATGAAAACGAAAGTCCAACTGTCATTCATGATGTTTGTTGAATGGTTTATCTGGGGCGCATGGTTTGTGCCGCTGTGGCTGTGGCTGAGCAAAAGCGGTTTTACCGCCGGGGAAATCGGCTGGTCTTACGCTTGTACCGCCATTGCCGCGATCCTCTCGCCGATTCTGGTCGGCTCGTTGACGGACCGCTTCTTCGCCGCGCAGAAAGTGCTGTCAGTGCTGATGTTCGCCGGAGCCATTCTGATGTACTTCGCCGCACAGCAAACCCAGTTCAGCACCTTCTTCCCGCTGCTGCTGGTTTACTCCCTGACCTATATGCCGACCATCGCGCTGACCAACAGTATTGCCTTCGCGAACGTAGATGACGTCGAGGCTGATTTCCCGCGTATCCGCGTGATGGGCACTATCGGCTGGATCGCCTCCGGGCTGGCGTGCGGGTTCCTGCCGCAGATGCTGGGCTACAGCGATATTTCCGACACCAATATCCCGCTGCTGATGACGGCAGCCAGCTCCGCCCTGCTCGGCGTCTTTGCCCTGTTCCTGCCGAATACGCCGCCGAAAAGTACCGGCAAGCTGGACTTCAAAGTGATGCTGGGGCTGGACGCGCTGATCCTGCTGCGCGACAGAAACTTCCTGGTGTTCTTCTTCTGCTCGTTCCTGTTCGCCATGCCGCTGGCCTTCTATTACATCTTCGCCAACGGCTATCTCACCGAAGTGGGGATGAAAAACGCCACCGGCTGGATGACGCTTGGCCAGTTCTCCGAAATCTTCTTTATGCTCGCCCTGCCGTTCTTTACCAAACGCTTTGGTATTAAGAAGGTCTTACTGCTGGGTCTGATTACCGCCGCCATCCGCTACGGGTTCTTTGTTTACGGCGGAGCGGAACAATACTTCACCTACGCCCTGCTGTTCCTCGGCATTCTGCTGCACGGCGTGAGCTACGACTTCTACTACGTCACCGCGTACATTTACGTGGACAAAAAAGCGCCGGTGCATATGCGTACCGCCGCGCAGGGCCTGATTACGCTGTGCTGTCAGGGCTTTGGTAGCCTGCTTGGTTACCGCCTGGGCGGCGTGATGATGGAAAAAATGTTCGCATACAAAGAGCCGGTGAATGGGCTGACCTTCAACTGGGCCGGAATGTGGACGTTTGGTGCAATCATGATTGCCGTGATTGCCGTGCTGTTTATGCTGTTTTTCCGCGAATCGGATAAAGAGATCGCCGCCATTGCGGTGGTTGATGGCGATGCCGCGCTGACACAAGGGGAAGTTAAATGAAACAAGAACGTGTTCTCGGTGCCCTTTACGGGCAGGCGTTAGGGGATGCGATGGGCATGCCGTCGGAGCTGTGGCCGAGAAAGCGCGTCAAAGCGCACTTCGGCTGGATCGACCGCTTTTTACCCGGCCCGGCAGAGAATAATGCGGCCTGCTATTTCAAACAGGCAGAGTTCACCGACGATACCTCAATGGCGCTGTGCCTGGCGGACGCGATCGTTGAGTGCGACGGGGAGATTAACGCGGACGTTATCGGCAAGCATATCCTGAACTGGGCGCTGGATTTCGACGCGTTTAATAAGAACGTGCTCGGCCCGACGTCTAAAATCGCGCTTAACGCGATTCGCGACGGCAAGCCGGTTAGCGAACTGGACAACAACGGCGTGACTAACGGGGCGGCGATGCGCGCCTCCCCGCTGGGCTGCCTGCTTCCGGCTACGCGTCTGGAACACTTTGTTGAGCAGGTGGCGCTGGCCTCCAGCCCGACCCATAAATCGGACCTCGCCATTGCCGGCGCGGTGGTGATTGCCTGGGCGGTTTCCCGCGCTATCGATGGCGAAAGCTGGCAGAACATCGTCGATGCGCTGCCGGGTATCGCCCGCTATGCGCAGGAGGCGAAAACCACCACCTTCAGCGCGTCGCTGGCGGCACGTATTGAGCTGGCGCTTAAGACCGTGCGGGAAGCCAACGGGATTGAGTCCGCCAGCGAGCAGGTGTATCAGCTCGTGGGGGCCGGAACCAGCACCATTGAGTCCGTTCCGGCGGCCATTGCGATGGTCGAACTGGCGGGAACCGACCCGAACCGCTGCGCCATTTTATGCGCCAATCTGGGCGGCGACACCGACACCATTGGCGCAATGGCGACGGCCATCTGCGGCGCGCTCCGCGGCGTCCAGGCCATTGACCCGGCGCTCAAAGCCGAGCTCGACGCCGTTAACCGGCTCGATTTCGGCCACTACTGCAAGAAACTGCTGCACTACCGGGAGCAAAGGGAGGGCGTATGAATTCATTTGCCCAACGTCTCGAAAATCTGCACGCCACGCGCCCGGTGACGGTGCTGGGCGCGGCGGTGATTGACGTCATCGCCGACGCCTACGCCCTGCCCTGGCGCGGGTGCGATATCGAGCTCAAACAGCAGGGCGTGAATATTGGCGGCTGCGCGCTGAACATTGCCATCGCCCTGAAACGGCTCGGCATTGCGTCGCAAAACGCCCTGCCCGTCGGTCACGGCGTCTGGGCGGATATTATCCGCAACGCCATGGCGAAGCAGGATCTGCACAGCGCCATCGAGGCCGAAACCGGCGATAACGGCTGGTGCCTGGCGCTGGTGGAGCCAGACGGCGAGCGCACCTTTATGTCCTTTAGCGGCGTGGAGAACCAGTGGCAGCAGCGCTGGCTTGATGTGCTCAACGTCCCGTCGAACAGCCTGGTCTATTTATCCGGCTATCAGCTCGCCTCGTCGTGCGGCGAGCTGCTGACGCGCTGGCTGGAGGGGTTGCAGGACGTGACGGCCTTTATCGATTTCGGCCCACGCATCGCGGATATTCCCGACGCGCTGATGGCGCGGATTATGGCCTGCAGGCCGATCGTCTCGCTTAATCGTCAGGAAGCGGAGATCGCAGCTGAAAGACTGGATGTCGCGACTGAAAACCTGGGTGTAGAGTGGCAGCATCGCTTCGGCGCCGCGCTGATTGTGCGGCATGATAAAGACGGTGCCGCGTGGTATGACGGTGACGCCTCGGGCGTTGTTCCGGCGTTTCCAGCCACGGTTGTGGACACCATTGGCGCTGGCGACAGCCACGCGGGCGGCACGCTTGCCGGGCTGGCGGCGGGATGGTCACTGGCAGATGCCGTTCTGCTGGGGAATGCCGTGGCGTCCTGGGTAGTCAGCCACCGCGGCGGGGACTGCGCCCCGACTCGCGAGGCGCTACTCCTCGCACACAAAGACGTATAGATCGCTACGACAGTAGCTGATGCTGTACTCAATCGGCCGGTGCTGTTGGTCAAGCGCGACCTGCTTGATCACCAGCACCGGTATTTTTTCGTCCATCTTAGTGTGCGCCTGAAACTCGCTGTCCGGCATGCGGGCGCTAACCCGTGAACGGGTGCGCTGCGGGAAAATATTCTGACTGCGGAAGTAGTCGTACAGAGAAATGCCAATCGCATCCGGATCGGGAATGAGCCCAACCGGCACCCAGGACTCTTCAATCGACACCGCATCGTCATCCACATAGCGAATGCGCTTGAGCAAAAAGACCTCACTTTCCGGAGGGATCGACAGATGGTTTGCGACCTCTTCCGGGCACTTTACTACCCGCTTGTTGACCCACAGCGTATTAGGTTTTTGGCCGCGCAGCACCACCTGCTGGGAAAAGCCGCGCGCCTCTTTCAGCGAATATTCAAAGATGTTGTTGATTTGCGTGCCATAGCCACGGGAACGCGTCACCACGCCCTCTTCCTCCAGCGCCTGCATCGCCTTTCGCACGGTGATGCGCGACACCCCGGTTAACTGGCTCAGATCGCGCTCGCCGGGCAAAATATTCCCGTGCTCCAGCACCCCGCTGCGCACCGCGTTTTTTACCGTTTCGGCAAATTTCAGGTACAGCGGCGTGTTGTCAGGCGCGGCGATCCGTTCATTCAGTTGAGCGATTAACCGGGTATGCGCTTGTTCCATCTCTGTTTTCTCAGGCGTGGTGTTTCCTGCCAGTATACTGGGTTACCACCATGCATGAAAATGATGAACCGGCCCAATACCGTGACCCACTTCCAGAGTATCGGCTTTTGCCAGCGCCGCCGAGAGCCAGGTTTTCGCTTCGCGCACCGTATCGGCCCAGCCGTCATGCCGCGGGCGCAGCGCCGCCAGCGCGGCGGAGAGCGTGCAGCCCGTGCCGTGGGTGTTTTTGGTCTGCACGCGCGGCGCGGTAAAGCGTACTTCGCCGTCGCGGGTAAACAGCCAGTCCGGGCTTTCAGCGTCGTCAAGATGCCCCCCTTTCATCAGCACCGCCCCGCAGCCCATCGCCAGCAGCGCGTATCCCTGCTCCTTCATCTCGCGTTCAGTTTGCGCATGCGATGTGCCCAACAGCGCGGCGGCCTCCGGCAGATTGGGCGTGATAAGCGCCACCTGCGGCAACAGCTTATTGCGCAGCGTCTCGACGGCGGAGGCGGAGAGCAGCGGATCGCCGCTTTTTGCCAGCATGACGGTATCCAGCACCACGTTTTGCACCTGATAGCGCTTAAGCCGCTCCGCCACCGCTTCCACAATGTCCGTCTCGGCCAGCATGCCGATCTTGGTGGTGTCGATGCGCACGTCGCTGAACACTGAATCCAGCTGCGCGGCAACAAAATCCGGCTCGATACGGTAGACCGACTGCACGCCGCGCGTGTTTTGCGCCACCAGCGCGGTAATGACCGAGCAGCCGTACGCGCCAAGGGCCGAGAAGGTTTTGAGATCGGCCTGGATACCCGCGCCGCCGCTGGGATCGGTGCCGGCAATGGTCAGGGCGTTAATCCGTTTCATGGCTGCTCCTCCAGCGTATAGAGCGCATCCAGGAACGCGCTGGCAAAACTGCCTGGCCCGCGTGACTGCGCAACGGCCACCGTTCCGGCTCGCTTCATCCATCCGCAGGCGGCAGTGACGTTATCCATCCGGTCGCCCGGCAGCGAGCAGCTCGCCGCCACAACGGCAGAAAGCGCGCATCCGGTTCCCACTACGCGCGTCATCAACGGATCGCCGCCCGTTACCGTGCGGGTGCGTTGCCCGTCAGTGATGTAATCCACCTCACCGGTGACGACCACAACGGCATTGGTCTGGCGCGCCAGAGCCTGTGCAGCGGGCACCGCGCTGGCTGCGGTATCGGTTGTATCGACACCGCGCCCGCCCGCGCTCATTCCGGCGAGGGCCAGAATCTCGGAGGCATTGCCGCGAATGGCGGCAGGTTTCAGGGCAAGGATTTGATGGCAAAAACGGGTGCGGAACGTCAGGGCGCCCGCGGCAACCGGGTCCAGCGTCCAGGGCTTGCCTGCCGCCACCGCGCTTTCGATTGCCCGACGCATCGCCTGGGCGCGAGGCGAGGTCAGCGTACCAACGTTAATCAGCAGCGCATCGGCGATCCCGGCAAACTGTTCAGCCTCTTCGGCCTCAATCACCATCGCGGGTGATGCGCCAAGCGCCAGCAAAACGTTGGCCGTGAAGGTCTGTACGACATCGTTGGTCATACAGTGGGTCAGCGGAGAACGGGTTCGGAAGTGGTGTAAAACGTGTAAATCGAGCAGGTCAGGCTGCATGGGTTCGCTCCTGCCTTGCGTGAAGAAGCGATGACCGGGAAGGCATCTGACTTCCCTACGCTGGCATTATCCAGATCAGGTAATACGGGTATTTCTCAGCCTTCACAAAGAAGGGCACCCCGAGTCAAATAAAACAAAATCATAAGTTTGCGATTAACGTCCCGTTAATCCCTGTTCTGGATCATGCCAGCGGGAAGCCAAAGACTCAACCTTAAAAAATGCTCTGTGTGCCAGCCTGTGTCCCACGTTGTGGCTCACAGCACCACACACCAAACACCAAACACCAAACACCAAACACCAAACACCAAACACTAAAAATGCCGGATTTCCCCCGCCTCAACAGCACCATTGAAGGCGGCTTCACAAACCTATTTATCTGGATTCTTTATCGTTCCTTACGCCCTTCCCTCTATCGTGGCTTCCTGCGTCTGACAACACTTCTTCTGAGCTGGCGGATTACAGCAATACATTACCTGTCGCCACTCTCGCGATAATACTCCACCACCAGGTGATGCACCTGCTGCTAACAATCTTTTTTGTAATCTTATCAATCTAATTTTCTAATCAAGAAAAATAAAAACATCATCTTTTTCAACATTTTAATCACTGATTTATAGCAATCAAAACACTGTTTTATTGTCGATTAAAAATATTTTTCCCCACATGAAAACATACTTTCATTCAAAACCAATAAATATTTCGGAAAGAATATACTTTCATAAATACATTAATTAACTTTACTGAATGGGCTTTATTTGAACGTTTTACGGACAAAACACATAAATATAATTAATGTATTTTCGATGGACTGGTGTGAGTTGTATTTAATGCGTCATTTCATATCTATATGTATTTATTAGGTTTATTTAATATGTTTCACATAAGGGCATTTTAGCTTTCCGTTCTTTTAGTGATCCAGGTCAATATTTAAATTTATGTATTACAAGATAGTTACTACACGTTACGAAATAAGTGTTTAAACATAAATCACTGTAACTCACATGGAATTACCCGGATATGTCAGGGTGACATATTCTCCCGCCAGGAAAGCGAAATAACCTAATTTATTTATGTGATGAGAGCTTTTAAATGAAAACTACCGTTAATGCTGGTGATAAAACGACTTTGGCTGTTATCGTGTTTGGTTCTATATTCGGTGCTGTAATGGGTAATGCTCATGCTGCTACAATGCATGTAGCTGATGTTACCAATCAAACTAACGGCTTTCTGGTAGAGGCTCAAGAAAACCAGCTTTATGATCTGGATGCTACGCAATCTGGCATTAATGGATTGCAAAACACTACCCGCGATCATGAATTGCGTATTGATGGACTAGTTCAAAACGCAATTAATCAACAAGATCAAATCGATCTTAATCGCCAGCAAATCAATACTGATCGTGCAAATCAAGCACAAGTAAACGCTGATTTAGCTCAAGGCGTTACTGACATCACAACTACAGCTAACCAGGTTAAAGCCGCTGCTAGCGCAGCAGACGATAAAGCACAAGCGGCTATTGATGGTGTTAAAGCTAACGTTGCTGAAATCGACAACCTGAAAACCGATAAAGCTGATCTTGCATCATTGAATAACGAGGTCACGCAACGTCAAGCCGATGTAGCCGCACAAGCTACCACTGACGCTAGCCAAAACGCTCTGATCTCTGACACTGCTAACGAAGCAGCTATTGCTACCACCACAGCTAATAGCGCTACCACCGTTGCAAACAATGCAACAATCGTAGCTAACTCTGCTACAACGTCTGCTAAGGCTGCACAAAATAAGGCTGATGTAGCCTACTCTACAGGCGTATATGCTCAACAACAAGCCGCAGATGCCGCTACCGTGGCTGCTGTTAACAAAGCTGCTGTAGCTAACGTTCAGTCGCGTCAACAAGCACAAGAAACCACTATTCAGAATCACAGCGCACAACTGAATAATCATGAAGAACGTATTACAGCATTGGAAAATGAAAGTAATAACAACTTCCGGAATCTTAAGGATGATGTAGATAACAACCGTAAACGTGCTGCTTTTGGTGTTGCTTCTGTTGCTGCGATGAGCAACATCCCACAAGTAACAGATTCTCAGGCTTTTGCTATCGGTGCTGGCGTTGGCGGTTATGACTCTCAAGGTGCTGTTGCTATCGGGATCTCAGCTCGTATTACCGATCATATCGTCACTAAAGCTTCTGTTGGTGCAGGTTCCTTCGGAGGAGCTACTTACGGGGCTGGCGTGTCTTTCGGTTACTAAGTAAAGCTTTTCATTCTGGCCTCTTCATTAGAGGGTTTCATTACGCTTTTTAAAATAAAAAAACAGTAAAGCACCGATCACACTACAAACTAACCCTGTGGTTTCTGCTTGGCTGGCTGACTTAATTTAATTATTCTGATGATATTGAACATGACAAAATATATTTTATTCTCCGCTATAGTGGCATTAGCCTTAGTGGCTACGGGGATCTTTATAGGTCTAATGTATGCTCAATGGGTTAGATTGTAAGATCGCAACAGGCTAGTTATACAACTTCTACGCCTGACGATTAAACAGCGTATCAAAGAAGGAAGTTTTAATATTAAGGCTAGCGAGTGTGAAGAGATTGCCCTTAACTCTACAGGAGCATATAAACTCATCTGTGCTGATACGGTATTGATATGACTTACTTTAAAAGTTCAGATATAAGGGTTTGGATAGTTTATATAATCTCTGCAGTGAAAATTGCTAAGATTAAGGGCATTATCAAATGAAAAATGGTGATGATTGTAGACCGTAATATTGAAAGTGGCAAATTAGCTTATAGCTTCTTCTCTTCAACAATTTGGAGAGATACAACAGAAGAACAAGTAGAGGCGAGTAAAGCTCCAAAATTTAAATAACGGTGTAGAACATATGAACAAATTGATGACAGTAGTTTTAGCTGTTTCCGCATTAGCGGGTTGTACTTCACAGGCTCAACGTATGGCAGATTGTAAAGCTCAAGGTATTAGCCGTGATGCTTGCTACATTGCTCAACAAAACAGGCAAGCGACTATAAACGCTTCAGCTGAAAAACAAGCAATGGAAAACGCGCAAGCGCTCTATCCAATACAGAAAGCACAATCAGCGCATGGTTTACCTAAAGGCTGTACACAAGTGATGGATGCAGCGGGGCAATGCAATACCAAAACACCAAAAGTGAATAACATCCCTCAGGAAGCCGATCATGTCATGAATAAACCTATCTCTGATAGTGCGGAATATCTGCTTGCTAAAGGCTGGAAACCTAATAATGGGGTATGGAAGAAACAAGGCTATACGCTTTCGCTGACTGTTGAAAATGAAATAGTAGTCAACTCACAACTCAAAAAATGACGTCCCTCTTTCTTAAAAGACTTTAAAGCGAAGTCTAATAGATAAGGCAGCAGTAAGTAAGATTCGTGATTGTCAGTCTTTAGTGTGTTGCTAAAGCCGCCCTTAACAGATGGGCATTTTTTTCAATTTTTCTGAAAGATTATATGATGGTTGATATATTAAGGTCGGGCTTTGGGTGGTAGGCGGTGTTGTGGCCGCGGGTGTAATCGGCTATGGCGCATATTATAGGGCAAAGTGGGCCGCGTATCGGATTGAACACTTGATCAAATGAATCAGGCGACTGCCCTCGCCTGATTCATTTGCCAGTCTTACCCGATACACAAGTCAGAAATGACATAAGCCTTTTATTCTAACTGCCAGGCCCCACCATGAATAAGCGACGCTCCCCCCGTCCAGGCAAACAACGCCAGCTCGCGGCAGCCTGCATCAGGATAGATACGGCTGCTGAGGCACGCCTCACCCTCGTTAACAAACACTTCCACAGACGAGCTATCAAAGAACAGGCGCAGGCTGAGCGCGTCGTTCAGGTTAAGCGCGACGCTTCTGGTGCCGCACAGGCCATACTGTGGATAGTGACGCTCCAGCACCAGGCGCTGCATCTGTGCATCAACATAGACGCGTAACCCGTCGCCAAGACGAATGCCGTATTGCTCCGCGCTGCTATTCGCGCAATCCCATTGCAGAATGACCTCCATCGCATCGCAGTGTTCAACCAGAGTCATCTGCTGGTTATTAAGCGTACTTACCGGCCAGGGGAACCATGCTCCGCGCAGGGTTTCAACTTCTCTGGCCGGCCGCATTTGCAGGCGGTTATCCACACTCAGCGTCAGCTCGCGCGGTAAGGAGAGCATGCCTGCCCAGCCATCCTGCTGTTCCGGCAGGGGCGATTCCCACATGTCCAGCCAGCCGATAACGATGCGGCGGCCGTCAGGAGTCAGGAAGCTTTGTGGCGCATAGAAATCATGTCCGCGATCCATCTCCACAAATTCTCCTTCACGCGCGAAAGGTTTGCCGGGCTGCCACTCGCCCAGCAGGTAGCCACTCTGGAAAAGATTACGATTTTTGAATCCCTCTGCCGCTAGCCCCTGAGGCGAAAACATCAGCACGCGTTTACCGTTGAGGGTGAAAAAGTCCGGACATTCCCACATATAGCCCATCTCTTTTTCAGCCACTGCGAGCACGCCCATGTCCTGCCATTCGCGGAGATCGGCAGACCGGTACGCACGCACCTGGCCCGTATCACCCTCCCGCGCACCAACGACCATGTACCACAACTCCCCTTCACGCCATACTTTCGGATCGCGAAAGTGATGCAGTCCGGGCGGTGTGTCAATGACGGTCCCGTGCCGCACAAAGTGGATGCCGTCACGGCTGGTTGCCAGGCACTGAACCTGATACAGATTGTCCTCATCTCCGGGATCGCCGTGGAATTTGTGGCCGGTGTAGAGCAGCGCCAGCGTGTCGCCATCGACCACCGCTGAGCCAGAAAAACAGCCGTCCTTGTCGTCTGGTCCTTCCGGTGCCAGCGCAACCGGGAGGTGCTCCCAGTTAACTAAATCTTTGCTTCGCGCATGACCCCAGTGCATCGGCCCCCACTGGGTCGAATATGGATGATGCTGATAAAAGGCGTGATACCAGCCGTCAAACCAGACCAGGCCATTCGGGTCGTTCATCCAGCCAGCACGCGCAGCGAGGTGGTAACGGGGATACCAGCGCAGGTTAAGCCCTTCGCGTCTGGCCTGCAGTTCCTGTTCTGCTTTCGTAATTGAATACGTCATTTCTCTACTCTTTCGATCAGATGGTGGAAGGTTGCGGCATGAGCGGGTCAGATGAGGACTTACCCGAGCGCAACAGGAAGATGGAGATAAACGTGGTGCTGAATACCAGTAACCCCATGATGAGATAGGACTGAGCAAAGCCGTATTTCTCATAGCTGTAACCTGCCAGCGGGGACAGCACAGAGGCAATCACCGAGCTTGTACAGGCAAAGCCCACCAGATAGAGGGTGGAAGAGAGCCGCTTATCAAAATGCAGGCTGTTGTATTTAAAGATGGAGACCAGCAAAACGGGCAGCTCAACCGCGTGCAATAGCTTGGTAATGGAGATCAGTACCGGTCCCTCAACCAGACCCGATGCCACCATACGCATCGCCATCACCATTCCGGCGAAAATCAGGCCGTTTTTCGCACCGAGACGATTCACCAGCCACGGGGCGCAAAACATACCCGCCGCCTCCAGGAAAACCTGGAATGAGTTGAGATAGCCGTACATGGCGTTCCCTTCCTGTAACGTCGGGAACTGGGAGGAGAAATAGACCGGGAACTGCTGGTCATAAACGCCATAAATACAGGTGCCGATAACGAAAAACACCAGCGCCCAGAAGCGCGGCAGCGTCAGCAGGCGCAATGCATCCTCCAGCGTGACCTTACCGCCGGATACCGCCTCCTGCATGGCGTGCGGGGCGGAAGAGACCCGGAGACGCGCCAGCAACACAAAAAACACCAGCCCGGCGCAGCTCGCCACCGCGAAGTTCAGCTTTGGATTAATGTTAAACAGGAGCCCCGCAAAAAAGGTTGCCACCGCCCAGCCAAGCGATCCCCACATCCTTGCCTTACCAAACTCAAACTGACTCTGGCGGGCCACGCGCTCGGTATAGGATTCCAGTACTCCAATCCCGCCGTTAAACGTTAATCCGATATAAATCCCGCCGAAAATACTGCCGAGTAACACGTTAATGTGCAGCAGATAGCCAAAAAGCAGGAAGGCCGGACCGGAAAGAATGAGCAGGCTGGTCAGAAACCAGAGCAGGTTTTTTCGCAGGCCGAGTTTATCCTGAATGAAGCCGTAGCAGATTTGCGCGCACAGCGCGGAGACAGACAGTACGGCATAGATGACTCCCGTATCCCCTGCCTTTAACCCCACCTCCTGGTGGAGCCAGATAGAAAGCAGCGAGCCGGAAGAGGACCACGTGACAAAAAAGAAAAACAGTAATGCGCTTAATAAAGGGTAGCTGTGAGAGTGATGCGTTTTCATCATGACATTCTCATGTTGGAGTAATGACAGGATGGTAACGTTAACACTTAAGTTCTCTCATGCTATTTGGTAAAAAATTAAGATGTTAATCACGAAAGTTAACGTTAACATTAAGAGAGTGAGATCGCGATCAAATTTTCATCACTCAGGTAAGAATGGCCTGGCCTGTGCAGCAGCCTTCCTTTTACATCAGCGACTTAGTTGTATACCCTCTCACACAGAGCACTAACGGAGTAACAAGATGGCTTCCCTGAAGGACGTCGCAAAGCTGGCAAACGTATCGCTGATGACGGTCTCCCGCGCACTGAACAGCCCGGAGCGCCTTAAACCGGAAACGCTGGCACGCGTTCAGCTGGCTATCGAGCAGACCAGCTATGTGCCGGATCTGTCCGCCAAGAAAATCCGCGGCGCGCATGCCTCGCCGAAAACCATAGGCGTACTGGCGCTCGATACGGTGACGACACCTTTCTCGGTGGAGATCGCGCTGTCTATTGAAGAGACGGCCAGAATGCACGGCTGGAATAGCTTCGTGATGAATATGTTTACCGATGACAACCCGGACGCCATCGTCGACCTTCTCCTCTCTCATCGGCCTGACGGGATTATCTACACCACCATGGGGTTACGTCGTGTCCCTCTCCCGGCTAAATTACTCACCCTCCCCTGCGTGCTGGCCAACTGCGAAAGTGACGGCGAAAAGGTCGCCAGCTATATTCCCGATGATGAACAGGGCCAATATACCGCCGTGCGGGCGTTACTCACGGAGGGTTATCGACGCCCTCTCTGCCTGCATTTGCCTGAGGGACATCTAGCCACAACCCGGCGCCGACAGGGGCTGGAACGTGCATGCCGAGAAGCGGGGCTCGATCCGGACAGCCTGGCGCACAGCTATATGACGTTAGGGGACGAGCACTATCGTGATATCCCGTCAGTGCTGCTGGCGCACGTGCAGAATGGCATTCCCGGGTTCGACTCCGTTATCTGCGGCAACGACCGTATCGCGTTTATGGTCTACCAGACGCTGCTGGCGCAAGGGCTTCGCATACCAGAAGATGTCGCCGTTATCGGCTATGACAATATGGTGGGTATTGGTGAGTTGTTCCTTCCTCCTCTCACTACGGTTCAACTGCCACACTATGAAATTGGTCGTCTGAGCGCCTTGCATATTATTAACGGTAAAGAGCATCAGAACACCACGTGTGTAGAAAGTCCTTTTTTACTGCGTAATTCCATTGTGCATGCATCATGAGCACCGCTTTTTGTCCATGACGCAGAAACAGGCAGAACTCCCCCCTTTTATGCCGTTCGATGGCACGATTTGTCACACTCTTTTCTGTGACTTTACACACCGGGCAAAGGGCATGTAACGCGCTGATTTTATTTGACATAAAATGCAATTTTCATTTTAAAAATGGGGATATTTCCTCGTTACAGCCCCGTGTCACAAAACAGTAAACAAATTAACCATTGAGCCCCGTGGCAAAAGGCTCTATATTGGCGGCGTTTTTTTCAGGCCCCCATCTGTTTTTTAACTTTTTATTCAATCGTGGCTCATAACGAAGCGGCGGTTGTAGGAGTGATATGATGACGGATAAAGTCCGTATTGACACCGTAGATGCCCACAAAAGCAACGAAACCTATCTGGCCCGTCAGGCCGAGTTTGAATCTAACGTCAGGAGTTATCCGCGCAAACTGCCTTTAGCCATCACTAAAGCAGAAGGCGTGTGGATCACCGATGCAGATAATAAAGAATACCTTGACTGTTTAGCAGGCGCGGGGACCCTTGCGCTTGGCCATAACCATCCTGATGTGCTGAAAAGCATCCAAAATGTCATTACCAGCGGCTTGCCGTTACATACACTGGATCTGACTACGCCTCTGAAAGACGCGTTTTCTGAATACCTGCTCTCTCTGCTGCCTGGTCAGGGCAAAGAGTACTGCCTGCAGTTCACCGGTCCATCCGGTGCTGACGCCGTTGAAGCGGCGCTGAAGCTGGCGAAAAAAGTGACCGGTCGTAGCGGTATCATCAGCTTCTCTGGTGGTTACCACGGTATGACCCACGGCGCACTGTCCGTGACCGGCAACCTGTCTCCGAAAGAAGCGGTTGACGGTATGATGCCAGAAGTACAGTTCATGCCTTACCCGCACGAGTACCGTTGCCCGCTGGGTATCGGTGGTGAAGCGGGCGTGAAAGCACTGACTTACTACTTCGATAACCTGATCAACGACGTTGAAAGCGGCGTGCGTAAACCTGCTGCGGTGATTCTGGAAGCTGTTCAGGGTGAAGGCGGCGTGAACCCGGCTCCGGCTGAGTGGCTGCAGCGCATCCGTAAAGTGACTCAGGAACACGGCATTCTGCTGATCCTCGACGAAGTTCAGGCTGGCTTTGCCCGTACCGGTAAATTCTTCGCCTTCGAACACGCGGGCATTGAGCCAGACATCATCGTGATGTCTAAAGCCGTAGGTGGCGGTCTGCCGCTGGCCGTGCTCGGTATCAAGAAGCAGTTCGACGCATGGGCACCAGGCCACCACACCGGTACCTTCCGCGGCAACCAGCTGGCGATGGCAACCGGTCTGACCACGCTGAAAATCCTGAAAGACCAGAATATCGCGGGCAAAGTTGCCGCTCAGGGCGAATGGCTGAAAGGCCAGCTGAAAGAGATGGCGAAACGCTATCCGGTGATCGGCCACGTGCGCGGTCTGGGCATGATGATCGGTATTGAGATCGTTAAACCACACGAAGCCGCTGACCACATGGGCTGCTTCCCGGGCGACGGCGAACTGTCTGCACTGATTCAGAAGAAGTGCTTCGAAGCCGGTCTGATTCTGGAGCGCGGTGGCCGTAACGGTATCGTTCTGCGTCTGCTGCCGTCTCTGCTGATCAGCGACGAAGAGCTGAAAATCTTCCTGGATAAATTTGAGCAGGCACTGCTTGCTGCGGGCGTTCGCCCGGCGTAACCGGAGTTATTGATTACGATGTCTGATTCAAACCCAATTTTGTTCTCCTCTGCGCAGAGCATTGAAGCTTATCAGCAGGCGATCGAACAAAGCACTCAGGCTGTGATGCAGTGGCTGAAACAGCCTGAGATGTACCAGGGCAAAACGGTCGCAGAACTGCGCGACCGTATTAAGCTGGATTTCAACCCGAAAGGGCTGGGCAACGAAGCGGCGATTGAACGCGCCGTGGAGTTCTTCCTGAAAGACAGCTTGTCCGTTCATCACCCGCAGTGTGTGGCGCACCTGCACTGCCCAAGCCTGGTGGTAAGCCAGGCGGCGGAAGTGCTGATCAACGCCACTAACCAGAGTATGGACTCCTGGGATCAAAGCCCGTCCGCAACCATCATTGAGATCAAACTGATCGAGTGGCTGCGTACCCGCGTGGGTTATCAGGCTGGCGACGCGGGTGTCTTCACCAGCGGCGGCACCCAGAGCAACCTGATGGGCCTGATGCTGGCGCGCGATGCGTTCTTTGCGCGTCAGGGTCACTCCGTTCAGCAGGACGGTCTGGTGGGCGATCTGCGCAAAATTCGCGTGCTGTGCTCCGAAAACGCACACTTCTCCGTGCAGAAAAACATGGCGCTGATGGGTCTGGGCTACCAGTCCGTGGTGCAGGTGAAAACGGACGAATTCTCCCGCATGGATCTGACCGATCTGGCGGCGAAAATTGAGCAGTGCAATGCAAACGGTGAGCAGATTCTGGCGATCGTCGCGACGGCAGGTACCACCGATGCCGGTGCCATCGACCCGCTGCGTGCGATTGCAGAGCTGGCGGCGAAACAGAACATCTGGGTACACGTTGATGCTGCCTGGGGCGGCGCGCTGCTGATGTCTGAGCAGTATCGTCACTACCTGGACGGCATCGAGCTGGTGGATTCCGTTACCCTGGACTTCCACAAGCAGTTCTTCCAGACCATCAGCTGCGGCGCGTTCCTGCTGAAAGAAGCGCGTCACTATGAGCTGATGCGCTATCAGGCGGCCTACCTGAACTCTGAGTTCGACGAAGAAGCCGGCGTGCCTAACCTGGTGTCCAAATCTCTGCAGACCACCCGTCGTTTTGACGCGCTGAAGCTGTGGATGAGCCTGGAAGCGCTGGGTCAGGAGCAATACGCGGCGATCATCGATCACGGCGTGACCCTGGCACAACAGGTTGCGGCCTACGTGAAAGCGCAGCCTGCGCTGGAACTGGTTATGCAGCCACAGCTGGCAAGCGTTCTGTTCCGCTTCCGCGGACAGGTGCAGATGGATGACGCAGGTATCGCCCTGCTGAACCAGAAAATTGGTGATGCGCTGCTGGAATCCGGCCGTGCGAACGTCGGTGTGACCGAGCATAACGGCGTCACCTGCCTGAAGCTGACGCTGCTGAACCCAACCGTGACGCTGGAAGATATTAAAATCCTGCTCTCTCTGGTTGAGCGCACCGCGCAGGAAGTTCTGGCTAAGTAATACAACCCCCTCTTCCGCAGGGAGAGGGGGTTATCTTTATACGCCTGCCCACCACATCCTTAATTTTAAACCCCAGTAACTCGTCCAGCCCGTCGTGGTGCTGACCACATTACCCTTCGACACAATGACCAGCGTCGGCGTTACGCTCACCTGCCACTGCTGCAACAACGCACCGTTTTCATCGTTAATCACCGGCATTTTCAGCTGTTTCTTTTCAACCCAGCGCTCAAGCTTTGCGTTATCACCGGAACGCATGGCAATACTCACAACGTTCCCGCCCTCTTCTGCCAGCTGATTAACAGAAGGCGTCGTGTAGCGGCATATGCTGCACCAGGTGGCCCAGACGTAAATCAGCAGCGGGCGTTCCTGGCTTAGCGCCGAGATATCGTGAACGTTGCCGTCGATGCTCTGCATCGGTGTTGCACTAAAACTGGCGGGGAGTGTTGGTTTTCGATACCGATCAACACCCCACACTACGGCCAGCGTCAGCAGAACGAGTATGATCCCTTCCCGCGTCCAGCGGCGCAGTCGACTTATTTTGCGGTTATCCATTGTGACCTCATGTTTTAACGAAGGTCATCTTAACGGGCAATACGCCATCACGCTGTAAAGAAGTGTCGCGCCAGGTTTACTCCTGGGTATAGCCGTAGTCGTAATGGCTATATTCCGAGTTGTAGTAGAGCACGGCAGATTTCACGATATCATTGAGGATCGCGCCATTCACCTGCACGCCCATTTGCTGCAGACGCTTCAGGCAGTTCTCGATCTCCTTGACGCTGGTTTTACCAAAGCGGGCGACCAGCAGCGTGGTCGCCGCCGCTCTGGCTATCAGCAAGGCATCCGTTACGGCAAGCACTGGCGGAGTGTCGACAATCACGATGTCATACACTTTGTCTATCTGCGACATCACGGCCTGGAAGCGTTCGCTCATGAGCAGCTCAACGGGATGCGAAGGTTGGGGTCCGCATGTCAATACATCAAAACCGCCTTTCTCAACGCGCTGAACCGCCTCCTGCCATTCGACAGCTCCTGCGAGCACGCAGGATAATCCCCGATGATTGCTCAGTTTGAAAACATTGTGGACATACCCCTTACGCATATCCGCATCAATAAACAGCACTCGCTGTCCGGCCTGAGCGGCAATCGATGCCAGTGAAGTGCTGACCAGCGTCTTTCCGCAGTCCTGCGTGGGGCCAGACACCACGACGACCCGGTTTGCGGCATCCATCATGGTAAAATGCAGACTGGTGCGCAGCCCGCGCACTGCCTCGACAAACATATCTGCCGGACGGTCAACGGGCAGAAATGGAACGTTCGACGTCCTGTGCTTCCAGTGGGAAGCACACAGGGTTCTCCTGCGCAGGTGCGTTTTTTTCCAGAGCCACACCGAGCGAGGGAGCGTCGCCAGAAGCGGTATCCCCTGCACTTCCAGTTGTTCAGACGAGGTAATGCCCCGATTAAAGGCTGAGCGCACTAAAACCATGCCGACAGAGAGCATCAACCCCATCAGCATGCCCAGTACGATTATGAGCGCTTTGTGCGGTTTAATCGGATCTGGCTGCGCTACGGCCGTGTCAATAATCCGCACGTTCCCGATAGCGCTGAAACGCGAAATACTCAGCTCTTGCTGACGCGTCAGCAGCTGCAGGTATATGGTACGCCCGGATTCAACGTCACGACTCAGCCGTAAGATTTCCTGCTGCGTGGAAGGCATGGTTGAGACGCGATTATTCAGGCGCGCACGCTCGCGTTCAAGCGTTTGCTTTTTCTCCCGCAAGGCACGGTAGGTGGGATGGTCCTTTTTGAAAAGTTGTGAAACCTCTGCTTCGCGGAACGTCAGCTCGTTAAGCTGGTTTTCCACGTTAACAACCTGATCAAGGACTGACTTTGCTTCCAGAGATAAATCGACAGAATCGCGTTGCTCTCTGTAGGCATTCAGACGCGCTTCAGCTTCATCCAGCTCCCGGCTGATCTTAGGTAATTGATCCTGTAAGAACGTTAGGCTGCGGGAATCTTTCGCTTCCTGGCGCGCAATATTCTGGCTGAGAAAATTTTCGGCAATGGTATTTAGTACCGTAGCGATTCTGTCGGGGTCTTCACCCATTAACGTTAATGCGATCATACCGCTCTGTTTCGCCGACTCAACAACCGTAAGCCTGTTCTGAATGGCGTTGATCGCGTCAAGCCTTGTGACGGTTTCGAGGTTAAAACGGGTGCCTGGTTCCGCGCTGAGGGATGTCACCAGAAGCGATATTCCGTCTTTAACCAGCGTTTTCCCCACGATGCCGTTTGCCTCAAACGTTTTTCCCTCAAGACGATACCGCCCTTTTTCCTCTACGGTGAGTAAAAGCTTTTGTGGCTTACCTTCCAGAAGGGGAATAGTCAGCGCGCCAATCGTTATTTCATCGGATTTACATCCCCGCACGTGTTCCCACAACGGCCCGATGACAGGAAACACGCGTCGCCTGGCGTTATACGTCAACCCTAATTGATCAACGGTCTCTCCCAGAATCATCCGTGATTTAAGGAGTAAAAGTTCCGGCGCGACCTCTGGCGAGAGTTCAGACCCGAACGGGGTCAGGTTCTTGAGCAGCGAGTTATTCTGCTTCGCCTCTACCTGTACCAGGGCATCAGCCTGATAAACTGGCTTGGCGCTGAACGCATAGATACCCGCGCATACCGTGAACAGGAGCGTGACGCACGCGATCGTCAGCCGGTTATCAAACATCTCAGCAAGCAACTGAAGAAGATCGATTTCATTATTCTGCGGTGTCGCAGCACTATATTTGTCTGATTTAGAAGACGACATTACGGCTTCATTCCTTGTTGACTCAAACGACGAGCCCATTCCTGACTGGCTTTCCCCAATTGCTTGAAAACATATTCATAGACTTCGCGACTTTTGCGATACGGGTCAGGAATGTCCCTGCTTTCCAGCCATTGTCCAAAGAGCAGCGATTTTCCCCGGTTCTCCGGGGCCATTGTGGCAATGAAACGGAGATGTTCCGGCTCCATTACCAGAATCAAATCGGATTGTTGCAGCAGGCTGCGCGTCACCTTTCGGGCAACATGTCCTTCCAGCGAAACGCCATGACGCCGGGCGACAACCTGCGCAGCCGCATCCGCCGGTTGCCCTTCAAGCCCCAAAATACCTGCCGATGTCACCTGCTTGCCGGGTAATTGCTGGCGCAACAGCCGCTCACCCATCGGTGAACGGCAAATATTGGCGGTGCAGATCACTAAGATTGACTGAAACATTACTGCGGCCACGATCTGATGTAACGAACGGTTTCGGTCAGGTCATGGACGCCGCTAATGGTAGGCACCAGTTGGGTGATCACGCGATTCCAGCGTGATAACGGTGCCGTAGTGACGTAAACGATGTCATACGGCTCCAGCTGGAATTCCGTACCCAGCACCATGGCTGACGCATCTTCCGCATTCAGTTGATAGATATTGGCAATTTTGTCCGTGTCGCCTTTTTTAGATACCTGCCGAATAACAAAAATGCCGGTTGCATCGGCCATATTTTGGTTAAGTCCACCGGCATTTCCCAGGGCTTCGGCCAGCGTCATGCCGCTACGATCCATCTTAAGCGTGCTCTGCTTAACCACCTCGCCCATCACGAACACTTTCAGCGCGTCGTTCCGGGGAATAAACAGGATATCGCCCGGATAAAGCAGCTTATTTTGAGTCAAATCGCCATGCTGCATCAGCGCATAGAGCGAAAGGCGGGAGTCCTTGCCATCATGCGTGAGCACGACGTTACGCCAGTCGGCATCCGCAGAAAGCCCCCCGGCGGCGTTAACCGCATCCATCACCGTCAGTGGAATATTGGTTATGGGCTGTTGGCCCGATTTTTCGACCTCTCCGGTGACATAGGCTTTTTGGGAACGGAAGGCGGCAATGCTGACGTCCACCTGCGGGCTCTCAATGACTTTATCCAGTCGCTCTGTAATCTCTTCACGTACCTGTGAAACCGTTTTTCCCGCCACTCGCAGCTTACCGACGTAGGGATAAAAGAGCGTACCATCGGCGTTGACCCAGTTGCCTGCATCGCTTGCGCTACGATATTGTCCCGCGGGCGTCGTTAATTCAGGGTGATCCCAGACGGTAACCGTCAGTATGTCGCCTGTGCCAATACGGTATTCCCAGTTTTTGATCTGCTCATCCAGATTAGGATTTGCCTGAGATTTCGATACGGTCGGACGCAGCTTTTCAATCAACCCCGGCGTTAGTGGAAAAATTTCCACGCGCTTATCAAGCTGATAATTAACTTTTTCCGCCGCAATGACTTTTTTTCCGGACACACTTAAGTTCTGGCCGGGGGAAAATACACACCCCGTTAACTGACTAACAGTGAGAAATAACAGCGAAAATGCAGTTGTACTTTTCATTTGTATAAATATTTCTTTTTAACGTTGCGTTTATCGTCAATCTTGCAAAAAGATCAAATCTAACATCATGAAATTTAATTGATTATTTTCATAAAACATGAAATCCTGACATTATCAAACGTGGCAAAACTGCTCTCTAAAACTAAAAAACAAAATTGATACTCATCCCTGTAAAAAAAGAGAAGTAAGATTGTTTCGCCCGAAGGCAATATTAAATCCTCTTCAGCAGGAAAGCATTCATACAACAGTCCAATTTTGACGTTAAAAACCATTTTCAGAATTGATTGTTGAAATAATAAATATTAAAAATATAAAGCGCAGATAATATTCACTGAAATGATAAACACCATCCCATTCGACTACACAAAACCGTCCACTTTTGTTACATTTTTTTTCAAACATCCCCTGCATTGATACTTAAAATGGACTGTCTGCTCCGCTTTGCACGGCCCGCAGGCGAAAAGTATCTGTAACGATATCACTGGAGAAAAAATGGCTAAGCGTAAATTGCTGCTTCTGGGTGTATTACTGTCTCTGGCGGGATCCGCTTTCGCAGCCCCGCAAACGGCCGCTGCGCCATCCGGCATCAAGGCCTATGAAGAACAAGAGTTCATCGCGGACTTCACAAAATTCAAGATTGGCGACACGGCGCCGGCGCAGTATCAAACGCCGGAGTACACCATCAAACAGTACCAGCTGCGTAACCTGCCGGCTCCGGATGCCGGAACCCACTGGACCTACATGGGTGAGAACTACGTGCTGATTGGCGATGCTGATGGCAAGATCTACAAAGCCTACAATGGAGATATTTTCTATCACCGCTAACGCAATTCTGATTCGCCCCTGGCAGGAAAGCGATCGCCCTTTCCTGCGCACGCTCTACCTCCACGCCCGGCGTGAAGCCTGGCCATGGCTGGACGGCGCAGACTGGCAGCTTGAAGATTTTGACGCGGCAACCCGTGACGAAGTGATTTGGGTTGCTGTTCAGAACGGTCATCGCCTGGGTTTTGCCTCCGTCTGGACGAACGATAATTTCCTGCACAACCTGTTTGTCGATCCGCAGTATCAGAGCCTGGGCGTCGGGCATGAGTTGCTTGAGCACGTACAGAAGACGTTTACCAGTACGGGTTCGCTTAAGTGTCTGGTGAAGAATGCGCGGGCTATTGCGTTTTACCAGCGACACGGCTGGCACATCGAGGCAACGGGTGATTCTCCGGACGGAGAGTATTATCTGATGCATTATCGGCTTGGGTAAAATCAGGTGGCGCTTCGCTTACCTGACCTGGAAACCCAAACTTCGTAGGCCGGGTAAGGCGAAGCCGCCACCCGGCACTGAAGCACAGAGGAATTACACCGCGCGGAACGCGATTTCCCCCGGGATGATTTCGCCCTGCCAGTAGAGCTGCGCCGCAACGCGTCCTGCCAGCTGGCGATACATTTCCGCGAACTCGCTGTCCGGACGGCTGACCACCGTCGGCTTTCCGCTGTCCAGATCTTCACGCAGGGTAATGTGCAACGGCATCTGCCCCAGCAGCTGAGTGTGGTACTTCGCGGCCAGTTTTTCTGCACCACCCGTACCGAAGATAGGTTCGTGGTGACCGCAGTTGCTGCAGATGTGCATGCTCATGTTCTCAACGATACCGAGCACCGGCACTTCTACCTTCTCGAACATCACGATGCCTTTTTTGGCGTCAATCAGCGCGATATCCTGCGGCGTAGTCACGACGACTGCACCCGTGACCGGAATGTTCTGCGCCAGCGTCAGCTGAATGTCACCGGTGCCCGGCGGCATGTCCAGCACCAGATAATCCAGATCAGGCCACATCGTCTCCTGCAGCATCTGCAGCAGCGCTTTGCTGGCCATCGGGCCGCGCCAGACCATGGCGTTATCGTCAGTCACCAGGTAACCGATGGAGTTGGTCGCCAGACCGTGCGCCATAATTGGCGCCATGTGGGTGCCGTCCGGCGAGGTTGGGCGCTGGTTTTCCGCGCCCAGCATGTTCGGAATAGACGGACCGTAGATATCCGCATCCAGAATGCCGACCTTTGCCCCTTCCGCAGCCAGCGCGAGCGCCAGGTTAACGGCGGTAGAAGATTTCCCTACCCCGCCCTTGCCCGAGCTGACGGCAATGATATTTTTCACGCCATTCACGCCAGGCTGGTTTTTCACGCGCTTCAGCGTGGCGATGCTGTGACTCAGCTTCCAGTCGATCGCCTTCGCGCCGGTAATGCGCAGCAGCTCAGAGCTGGTCTGCTCTTTCAGCGCGTCAAAGGCGCTGGTCCAGACGAACGGCATCTGCAGCTCAATGTGCAGGGTATCGTCCAGCCAGGCAACGTGGTGTAACGCTTTCAGCGTAGTGAGATTGTGCTTCAGGGTTGGATGCTGAAAGTTAGCCAGCGTCCCGGCGACCATTGCTCGTAAGGCTTCCGGTGATTTGGCCTGGGATTGAGAACTCATCCCGACTCCTTTGTTCTTGTGAATAAGACCTTAGATGAACAAGTTTACCTGAAAGGCCATGGTTTGTGCTTACTTAATAATGCCCCTTTTGGTAATATCAAAAACCCTTTTCACAGTTAAAAGAAGTAATGCCTACTATGACTCAAGTCGCGAAGAAAATTCTGGTAACGTGCGCACTGCCGTACGCCAACGGCTCAATCCACCTCGGCCACATGCTGGAGCATATCCAGGCTGATGTCTGGGTCCGTTACCAGCGAATGCGCGGCCACGAGGTTAACTTCATCTGTGCGGACGATGCTCACGGCACGCCGATCATGCTGAAAGCGCAGCAGCTGGGGATCTCCCCGGAGCAGATGATTGCCGAAATGAGTCAGGAGCATCAGACCGATTTTGCTGGCTTTGACATTAGCTACGACAACTATCACTCCACGCACAGCGACGAAAACCGCGAGCTGTCTGAGCTGATCTACACCCGTCTGAAAGAGAACGGTTTTATCAAAAACCGCACCATCTCTCAGCTCTACGATCCGGAAAAAGGCATGTTCCTGCCGGACCGTTTCGTCAAAGGCACCTGCCCGAAATGTAAATCCCCGGACCAGTACGGCGATAACTGCGAAGTGTGCGGCGCAACCTACAGCCCGACCGAGCTTATCGAGCCGAAATCCGTGGTTTCCGGCGCCACGCCTGTGATGCGTGACTCCGAGCACTTCTTCTTCGACCTGCCGTCCTTCAGCGAAATGCTGCAGGCGTGGACCCGCAGCGGCGCGCTGCAGGAACAGGTGGCGAACAAAATGCAGGAGTGGTTCGAATCCGGCCTGCAGCAGTGGGATATCTCCCGCGATGCGCCGTACTTCGGCTTTGAAATCCCTAACGCGCCGGGCAAATACTTCTACGTCTGGCTGGACGCGCCAATCGGCTACATGGGCTCTTTCAAGAACCTGTGCGACAAGCGTGGCGACACCGTCAGCTTCGACGAATACTGGAAGAAAGATTCCACTGCCGAGCTGTACCACTTCATCGGTAAAGACATCGTTTACTTCCACAGCCTGTTCTGGCCGGCAATGCTGGAAGGCAGCAACTTCCGCAAGCCAACCAACCTGTTTGTTCACGGCTACGTGACGGTGAACGGCGCGAAGATGTCCAAGTCCCGCGGGACGTTCATTAAGGCCAGCACTTGGCTGAACCACTTCGACGCGGACAGCCTGCGCTACTACTACACCGCGAAGCTTTCTTCCCGCATCGACGATATCGACCTGAACCTGGAAGATTTCGTGCAGCGCGTGAACGCGGACATCGTCAACAAGGTGGTGAACCTCGCCTCCCGTAACGCGGGCTTTATCGCCAAGCGTTTTGACGGCGTGATGGCGGCTGAACTGGCTGACCCAGCCCTGTACAAAACCTTTACCGACGCGGCAGCCACCATTGGCGACGCGTGGGAAACCCGTGAGTTCGGCAAAGCCGTGCGCGAAATCATGGCCCTGGCCGACCTGGCGAACCGCTATGTGGACGAACAGGCACCGTGGGTTGTCGCGAAACAGGAAGGTCGCGATGCCGATCTGCAGGCCATCTGCTCCATGGGCATCAACCTGTTCCGCGTGCTGATGACGTACCTGAAGCCGGTTCTGCCGCAGCTGGCAGCCCGCGCTGAAGCGTTCCTGAACACCGAACTGACCTGGGATGCCATGGCGCAGCCGCTGCTCGGCCACAAGGTGAACACCTTTAAAGCGCTGTACAACCGCATCGAGATGAAGCAGGTTGAAGCCCTGGTGGAAGCATCTAAAGAAGAGGTTAAAGCGGCTGCGGCACCGGTGACCGGCCCGCTGGCAGACGATCCGATTCAGGAAACCATTACCTTTGACGATTTCGCCAAAGTCGACCTGCGCGTGGCGCTGATCGAAAACGCGGAATTCGTGGAAGGTTCTGACAAGCTGCTGCGCCTGACGCTGGATCTGGGCGGCGAGAAGCGTAACGTCTTCTCCGGCATCCGTTCTGCGTATCCTGACCCGCAGGTGCTGATCGGTCGTCAGACCGTGATGGTGGCGAACCTGGCACCGCGCAAAATGCGCTTCGGCATCTCTGAGGGGATGGTGATGGCTGCAGGCCCTGGCGGGAAAGATATCTTCCTGTTAAGCCCTGATGAAGGCGCGAAGCCTGGCCAGCAGGTGAAATAACAAAAAAGCCGGAGATAATCTCCGGCTTTTTTTATGGTTTCGGGTGATGCACCCGGTGGGTCAGCCCGCGCAGGAAATTACGCAGGAACTGGTCGCCGCACTCGCGGTAGTTTTTATGATCCGGCGAGCGCATCATGGCGGTCACTTCCGGCACGGATACGCGGTATTTTTGCTCCGTCATGATCGCCACAATATCGTCCGTTTTCAGCGAAAACGCGATACGCAGCTTTTTCAGCACCGTGTTGTTGTTCACCCGACGCTCCAGCGCCAGCTCAGGCGCGGCAGGATCCTTGCCACGCTTATCGTAAATCAGGCCATTAAGGAAACCCGACAGAATGATGTCAGGGCAGCGGACAAAGCCCTCTTCGTCTTCTTTGGTCATCCACGTGTCAAAACTCGCAGACGTGGATTCCATGTCGGACAGCGCAAGAATGCGCACCATGTCGTTATTGTTCGCTTTCAGGGTGTAGCGCAGGCTACGAAGAATATCGTTACTTAGCATAGAGCCTTCGAATGTCGATGATGCAATGGCGCGCAGTGTACCAGCTTTACAGGCCAATCGCCTCTTTCAAACTCTTGAGATAGCGACGGCTGACGGGTACCGTTTGCCCGGCACGCAGCACCAGCTCGGCCTGGCCGTTATCTTCCAGGCGGATCTCCTTCAGGTGCGCCATATTTACAAGATACTGGCGGTGGCAGCGGAGCAGAGGCGTGCGACTCTCCAGCGTGCGCAGGGTCAGCTCGGTAAACCCTTCGTTCCCTTCCGCGCTGGTAACAAACACCCCGCTCAGTCGGCTGCTGACGAACGCCACATCATCCATCTGCAGCAGATAGATCCGGCTGTGTCCGGTACAGGGGATAAACTTCAGCGGCTGCTGGTTCTCCGGCAGCAGCGTGACGTCCTGCACGGTGCGCTCCTGGCGTAAACGAGTGAGCGTTTTTTCCAGACGCTTCTCTTCAATCGGCTTGAGTAAATAGTCAAACGCGTGCTCCTCAAAGGCCTTAACGGCGTATTCATCAAACGCCGTCAGAAACACGATGTACGGGCGATGCTCCGGGTCAAGCATACCGACCATCTCCAGCCCGCTGATGCGGGGCATCTGAATATCGAGAAACAGCACGTCCGGGCGCAGCTTGTGCACCGCGCCGATGGCCTCAATCGCGTTCGCACACTCTCCCACAATCTCAATATCCGGCTGCTCCTGCAGCAGAACGCGCAGGTTTTCCCGTGCCAGCGGCTCGTCATCCACAATCAGCACTCTTAACATGCGTTTTCCTCCAGCGGCAGTCGTACGGTAATACGGGTAAATTGGTCGGGCTCGCAGGCGACGGTAATGCCGCAATCGTCGCCAAAATGGGCGTGCAGGCGTTTATCCACCAGGCTCATCCCTAAACCGCCGGAGGCGGAAGGCTGGTAAAGCCCGGCATTATCTTCAATATCCAATACCAGATGGTTGTTGAAACGGCTGGCGGCAATGGTTATCTCCCCCGTTCCCAGCAGCTGTGATGTACCGTGCTTGATGGCGTTTTCCACAATAGGCTGCAGGGTAAAGGCCGGGAGATGCTGATACGCCAGCTCGTCCGGAACGGAGAGCGACACCTGCAGGCGCGACTGGAAACGCGCCTGCTCAATCTGCAGATAGGCATTCACGTGCTCAATCTCATCGGCGAGGGTCACGATCTCAGAAGGCCGTTTCAGGTTCTTGCGGAAAAAGGTCGACAGAAATTGCACCAGCTGCGCGGCCTGATCGCTGTCGCGGCGGATCACCGCTTTGAGCGTGTTGAGGGCATTAAACAGGAAATGCGGATTGACCTGGGCATGCAGAAGCTTAATTTCGGACTGCGTCAACAGGGCTTTCTGCCGCTCATACTGCCCGGCAAGGATTTGCGCGGACAGCAGCTGGGCTATCCCCTCTCCCAGCGTGCGGTTGATGGAGCTGAACAGACGGTTTTTTGCCTCATACAGCTTGATGGTTCCCATCACCCGCTGATTTTCCCCGCGCAGCGGAATCACCAGCGTGGAGCCCAGCTTGCACTGCGGATGCAGCGAGCAGCGGTAAGGCACTTCGTTTCCGTCGGCATACACCACCTCGCCGGTTTCAATGGCGCGCAACGTATAGGCTGAGGAGATGGGTTTACCCGGCAGATGGTGATCGTCCCCGGTGCCGGTAAAGGCCAGCAGCCGCTCGCGATCGGTGATGGCCACCGCGCCGATATCCAGCTCCTTGTAGAGCACCTGCGCGACCTTCATGCTGTTCTCTTCGTTAAAGCCCTGGCGCAGGATCCCTTCGGTCGAGGCGGCGACCTTCAGCGCCGTGGCGGAAAAAGCCGAGGTGTACTTTTCGAACATGGCGCGCTTGTCGAGCAGAATGCGCATAAACAGCGCTGCCCCCACGGTGTTGGTCACCATCATCGGAGCGGCAATACTGCTGACCAGGTGCAGCGCATCCTCAAACGGACGGGCAATCAGCAGTATGATCGCCATCTGCGCCATTTCGGCCACAAAGGTAATGGCACCGGCGGTAAGCGGGCTAAAGACTTTATCAGGGCGGCCGCGTTTGATCATATAGCTGTGCACCAGCCCGCCGAGCAGCCCTTCCACGATCGTCGAGATCATGCAGCTGAGCGCCGTCATCCCGCCCATGGAATAGCGATGCAGCCCCCCGGTTAAACCGACAAGGCCGCCGACGACGGGACCACCCAGCAGCCCGCCCATCACCGCGCCAATCGCGCGCGTATTGGCAATAGAGTCTTCGATATGGAGACCAAAATAAGTCCCCATGATGCAGAAAATAGAGAAGGTGACGTAGCAGAGCAGCTTATGCGGCAGACGTACGGTGACCTGCATCAGCGGGATAAACAGGCGAGTTTTGCTCATCAGCCAGGCAATGACCAGAAACACGCACATCTGCTGAAGCAACAGCAGCACCAGATTAAACTCGTACATACTCAAAACCGCACACGCTAAAAACGCGTAACATACACGGATGTGGGTTTACTTTCTTTGAAGCATCCCAAAAAAGCGCAAAATCGTGTCCGTTATCACACATTTTTCTAAATATCGCGCATGCTTCGCATTGTTTGTTCAAAAATCAATCAATTCTTCCTGGTTCGCCAAAGTGGGTCTACAGTTAAGCTGGGAACGCGTAAGCCAGGGGGCGAATATGGCGCTTTACACGATAGGTGAAGTGGCACTCCTTTGTGATATCAATCCCGTTACCCTACGGGCTTGGCAGCGACGGTATGGATTGCTTAAACCGCAAAGGACCGACGGTGGGCATCGCCTCTTTAATGAGGCCGATATCGACCGTATCCGCGAAATAAAAAGCTGGATCGACAACGGAGTGCAGGTCGGGAAAGTGAAATCCCTGTTGAGCCACGACGATCCTGACACGCAGCACCTCTGGCGAGAACAGCAGGAAACCCTGCTTCGGCTTCTGCAGGCGGGCAATCTTCAGCGCCTGCGCGGATGGATAAAAGAGCAGGGCCGCGACTATCCGGCACAGACGCTGATCTCCCATCTTTTCATTCCGCTCCGTCGACGCCTGCAGTGCCAGCAGTCCACCCTGCAGGCGCTGCTCAGCCTGCTCGACGGGGTGCTGATCAACTACATTGCCGTCTGCCTTGCCTCGGCGAAGAACAAAGCCGGAAAAGATGCGCTGGTGGTCGGCTGGAACGTGCACGATACCACCCGCCTGTGGCTAGAAGCGTGGATTGCGACCCAGAAGGGCTGGCGCGTGGATGTCCTGGCGCACTCGCTGGCGCAGCTCAGACCTGAGTTTTTCGACGGTCAGACCCTGCTGGTCTGGTGTGGGGAAGTGCCCTCCGCCACGCAGCAGCAGCTGCTGACACAATGGCGAGAGAATGGTTACCCGGTATATTCCCTTGGCCCGGATGAGCCATAACGGCATTTAATGGTTCATTAACAGCTGCGCTTCACCGTATAATTGTTCCGTTAACAACAGGAGCACATGATGAAGGCAACCAAACTGGCCATTATTACCCTTTTTGTCCTGATGGCCGTGAGCGGTATCGGCGGCGTGATGCTGGCAGGATACTCGTTTATTGTTCGCGGCGGTGTCGGCTGAGGTACAGCGCCAGCCGCTCAAAAAGGCGATCGACGACGATTGCCGCCAGCGCGACCAGCACCGCCCCCTGCACGATATAAGCCGTATTAAACCCGCTCAGGCCGATAATAATCGGCGTTCCCAGCGTATTGGCACCGACCGTAGACGCAATGGTCGCCGTCCCGATGTTGATAATCACCGATGTGCGGATCCCGGCAATGATAACCGGCGCCGCAAGCGGGAGTTCAACCTTGCGCAGCCGCTGGCCGCGACTCATCCCCATCCCTTCTGCCACACTCAGCACTGACGCCGGTACCGCCGCGAGGCCCGCCAGCGTGCCCTGCAGTACCGGCAATACGCCGTATAAAATCAGCGCAATAATTGCGGGCTGCTGACCAAAGCCCATCACTGGAACCGCTATCGCCAGCACAGCCACCGGGGGAAACGTCTGGCCAATCGCCGCTATCGTCTCCACCAGCGGACGAAACTCCTTGCCCGCAGGCCGCGTGACCGCGATGCCCGCCCCCACGCCCAGCACAACCGCGATGGCGCTTGAGAGCGCCACCAGCCAGAGATGCGCCAGGGCGAGATTAATAAAGCTCTCCTGCTGATACACCGGCCGCGGCAGCCCTGGAAAGAGGCTGTTAAACAGCACCGCGCTGTGGGGCATCAGAAACAGTAAGGCGACAAAGAGCGCTACCAGCCAGAGGAGCGGATCACGCAGTGCCTTCACGCGTCACCTCCCCGGCCAGCAGATCGCGAAAATGTAAGGTTCCGCACGGCATCCCGCGCGAGTCCGAGACGGGCAATACCTCGCACTGGCGCGCGACGAACGCCGAGAGGGCATCCCGCAGGCTCATCTGCGCCTGCAGCGGTTCGCCGCTCACCGGTACCTCCTCCCGACGCATATAGTCGCTGACCGTCCGCAGGGAGAGCAGCCTCACGCCCAGCTCGCTGCGGCCAAAAAACTCGCGCACAAAGTCGTTCTTCGGCCATGTTAATAGCTCAAGCGGCGAGCCCTGCTGTACCACTTCGCCATGATCCATCAGCACCAGATGGTCGGCCAGACGCAGAGCTTCATCAATATCGTGCGTCACGAGAACGATCGTGCGCCCGAGAATGCGGTGAATGCGGGTCATCTCCGCCTGCAGCGCCCCGCGAGTGACCGGATCCAGCGCACCGAAGGGTTCATCCATCAGCAGCACCTGCGGGTTGGCCGCCAGCGCGCGCGCCACGCCCACGCGCTGCTGCTGGCCTCCGGAGAGCTGGTGCGGATAGCGGTCGCGCAACGATGGCTCCAGCCCCAGCAGAGACATCAGCTCATCAACACGATCGGCGATTTTTGCTCGCGACCATTTCTCCAGCTGCAGCACGGTGGCGATGTTCTGCGCCACCGTCCAGTGCGGAAACAGGCCGATAGACTGAATGGCATAGCCCATCCGCCGACGCAGCTCCAGCACCGGCAGGCTGCGGATCTCTTCCCCGGCAAAGCGAATCAGCCCGCTGTCATGCTCAACCAGACGGTTGATCATCTTCAGCGTGGTGGACTTGCCCGACCCAGAGGTGCCAATCAGCACGGAAAACGCGCCCTCGGCAAAGTTCAGGTTCAGGTGGCTCGCCGCCGGTCGACCGGCGAAGGTTTTACTGACATCGTGAAATTCAATCATTGGCTCTTCTCCTGAGCAGCGCGAGCCATAAGGCAAACAGCGCGTCGACGACAACCGCCAGCGCAATCGTGGGCACCACGCCCAGTAACACCAGATCGAGAGCACTGCTCAGCAGCCCCTGGAACACCAGCGCGCCAAAGCCGCCCGCGCCAATCAGCGCCGCAATCACCGCCATGCCGACGGTTTGGACCGCCACCACCCGCAGGCTGCGCAGCAACAGGGGCAGCGCCAGCGGCAGCTGAATTTTCCAGAAACACTGCCGTGCGCTCATCCCCATCGCATGGGCGCTTTCAAGCACATCCGGCGCGACCTGACTCAGCCCCGCGACCACGCCGCGCACCAGCGGCAGCAGCGCGTACAGCACCAGCGCGATAAGCGCGGGCGTTAACCCCGTTCCGGCTATGCCGAGCGTTCCCAGCACCGGAAACGACTTCACCAGCCCGGCCAGCGGCGCAATCAGCAGGCCAAACAGCGCGACGGAGGGAATGGTCTGGATAATGTTGAGGACGGTAAAAACCCCACCCTGGCGTGAAGGATGGCGATAGCACCACATGCCGAGCGGTATCCCGACCAGCAGAGCCGGGATCAGCGTGCCAAAAAGGATCGTCAGGTGCTGCGCGAGGGCATCATCAAACACCTCCTGACGGTTGGCGTACTCTTTCAGCAGCGAGAGATTGTTCAGCTCACCGCTGAACAGCAGGAACAAGGGAATACACCATATCTGCGCGTTGAGCACCCAGCGCCAGACGGCGCTGGAGATAAGTCGACGAATAGCGTCGCTGCTGGCCAGCAGACAGAGCGCCAGCCACAGCCAGAGGCCGCTGCCTATTGTGGTTCTCGCCAGCGGACTTTCCGCCGACGCCATATGCGTCGCCGCCAGCCCGGCGCTCCAGAACAGCACGATGAAGAGCCCTTCAGAGATGAGCAGCGTCAGCCACTGCGCCGTGCGCCCTTGCCAGAGCGATAGCGCAACCCACGCGCCCAGCGACGCCGCCAGCAACCACGGCGTGAATGCCCACACTTCCCAGAGATAGCGCCCTTCCCCTGACATCAGGCGGTTAGGTGCGACATTCACAAACGGCAGCGCGGCTGCCGCGATGGCCACGCAGGCCAGCAGCAGCAGGACGCGGTTATGACATTTTATTGGCACAGCCCTTTCCCGTTACTTCACAAGCCCTTGTTGTTTCAGGAAGTCGGCGGCCACTTTTTTGGCATCCAGCCCCTCGACGGCAATGCTGGCATTCAGCTGTTGCAGCGTTTTTTCATCCAGTTTTTCGAAGACCGGTTTGAGCCAGTCGGCAATCTCCGGATAGGCTTTCAGCACCGCCTCACGCACGACCGGGGTCGGGGCGTAAATCGGCTGTACGCCTTTAGGATCGGTCAGGGTTTGCAGGCCGAGCGCCGCCACCGGACCGTCGGTGCCGTAGGCCATTGCCGCGTTAACGCCGGAAGTTTGCTGCGCCGCCGCTTTGATGGTTACCGCGGTATCCCCTCCCGCCAGCGAGAGCAACTGAGCCTGGTCGAGCTTGAAGTCGTAGGCTTTTTCGAACGCCGGGAGCGCGTCAGGACGCTCGATAAACTCCGCGGATGCAGCAAGCTTAAAGTCGCCCTTCTCTTTCAGATAGCGGCTGAGATCCGCAAGCGTAGTCAGCTTACCTTTCTCCGCCACGTCCTTGCGCACGGCGATAGTCCAGGTGTTGTTGGCCGGGGCCGGCGTCAGCCAGACCAGCTTGTTCTGTTCCGCGTCGAGTTTTTTGACTTTCTCATACCCGGCTTTGGCATTTTTCCATGCCGGATCGTTTTCATCTTTGAAAAAGAACGCGCCGTTGCCGGTGTATTCCGGATAGATATCCAGCTCGCCGGAGGTGATCGCTCCGCGCACGACGGGCGTGGTGCCCAGCTGAACTTTATTGACGGTTTTCACGCCGTGGCTTTCAAGCACCTGCAAAATAATATTGCCGAGCAGCGCGCCTTCGGTATCGATCTTTGAGCCCACTTTTACCGGCTCCGCCGCCTGTAGCGGCAGGCTTAGCGCTGCGAGTAGCGCCGCAGAAGCTACCATCCCCGTTTTAATCGTCATTCCGCTGTCCTCATTTTTTTATCGCCTTTTTCAGAGGCTTGAGAGAAAAGCGTAGCTTAAAACGGCGGATTTACCCGGCAAAATGCCTTTTTAGCATAAGGTAAGACGCATCCCCCGGAAACCGGGGGATGCAAAGGAAGGAAGGTTACAGCAGCTCGAACTCGCCTTTATTCACGCGGGCGGAGTCCACCCCGATAAAGACGTTAAACTTGCCCGGTTCCGCATCGTATTTCATCTGCTGGTTCCAGAACTTCAGCGCCTCCACGTCAATCGGGAAGCTGATGGTTTGGGTTTCGCCAGGCTTCAGATTGACCTTCTCGAAGCCGCGCAGCTGCTTAACAGGACGGCTCATCGAGGCGGTGACATCCTGCACGTACATCTGAATCACCGTTGCCCCTTCGCGCTTGCCGGTGTTGGTCACCTCAACGCTGGCGGTAACTTTGCCGTCACGCTTCAGGGTCGGCGCCGACATTTTCACGTCAGAAACCTTGAAGGTGGTGTAGCTCAGGCCGTAACCAAACGGATACAGCGGGCCGTTAGCTTCGTCGAAGTAACGGGACGTGTACTTGTTCGGCTTGTCGGCGTTGTACGGGCGACCGGTGTTCAGGTGGCTGTAGTACACCGGGATCTGCCCGACGGAGCGCGGGAAGGACATCGGCAGCTTGCCCGACGGGTTGTAATCACCAAACAGCACGTCGGCGATGGCGTTACCGCCTTCGGTACCGGCGAACCAGGTTTCCAGAATGGCGTCAGCCTGCTGGTCCTCTTTCACCAGCGCCAGCGGACGCCCGTTCATCAGCACCAGCACCAGCGGCTTGCCGGTGGCTTTCAGGGCAGCGATCAGATCGCGCTGGCTCTGCGGGATGGTGATGTCGGTGCGGCTGGAGGCCTCGTGCGCCATACCCTGCGCTTCGCCCACGACCGCGACAACCACATCAGACTGTTTCGCGGTATTCACCGCCTCGTCGATCATCTCCTTCGGCGTGCGCGGATCGACCTTCACCGCCTCCTCGTACTGATTGAGGAAGGTGACAATGTCTTTATCGTTGGTGACGTTCGCCCCTTTGGCGTAGACCACTTTCGCGTGATCACCCACGGCACTCTTAATCCCGGTCAGCACGGTCACGGACTGGTCTGCTACGCCTGCGGCAGACCAGCTGCCCATCACGTCGCGCTTGCTGTCGGCCAGCGGGCCCACTACGGCAATGGTGCCGGATTTTTTCAGCGGCAGCGTATCGAGGCGGTTTTTCAGCAGCACCAGGCTCTCGCGCGCCACGTCACGCGCTTCTTTGCGGTGCAGGCGGCTTTCGGCGTTGGTATCTGCCGGGTCAGAGTCTTTCGGACCCAGGTGGCTGTACGGATCGTTAAACAGACCCATGTCATATTTCACGTTCAGCACGTGGCGCGCGGCATCGTCCAACTCCGCCATCGTGACCTTGCCGCTCTTCACCAGGCCCGGCAGGTATTTGCTGTAGTACTCGTCGCTCATGCTCATGTTGATGCCGGACTTGAGCGCCACGCGCACCGCGTCTTCCGGATCGGACGCCGTGCCGTGTTTGATCAGCTCTTTAATCGCGCCGTGGTCAGAAACGGTGATGCCCTTAAAGCCCCACTGGTCGCGCAGGACGTCTTTCAGCAGCCAGGAATCGGACGTCGCAGGCGTGCCGTTCAGCGAGTTCAGCGCCACCATCACCGCGCCGCTGCCCGCGTCCAGACCAGCCTTGTACGGCGGCATGTAGTCGTTGAACAGGCGCTGCGGGCTCATGTCCACGGTGTTGTACTCTTTCCCGCCTTCAACCGCGCCATAGGCCGCGAAGTGTTTGACGCTGGTCATCACCGAGTAGCGGTCCGCCGGGCTTTTGCCCTGCATCGCTTCCACCATGGTTTTCCCCATCGTGGAGGTTAAATACGTATCTTCACCAAAGCCTTCCGAGCCGCGCCCCCAGCGCGGATCGCGCGAGACGTCCACCATTGGCGCCCAGGTCATGTTCAGGCCGTCGTCCGCCGCTTCATAAGCCGACACGCGCCCGACGGTTTTCACCGCGTCGAGGTTAAAGGAAGAGGCTAAACCGAGGCTAATCGGGAAAACGGTACGCTGGCCGTGCACCACGTCATAGGCAAAGAACAGAGGAATTTTCAGGCGGCTGAGATCCATCACCTGATCCTGCATCTTGCGGATATCCTGGCGGGTGACGGTATTAAAGATGGCCCCTACCTGCCCGTCTTTGATCATCTCGCGGATGGCCTCTTTCGGGTTATCCGGGCCGACGCTGATCAGACGCAGCTGGCCGATTTTCTCATCGACCGTCATTTTCTTGAGCAATTCAGTGACAAACGCGTCCCGTGCTTCAGGCGTGAGCGAGTGATTACCAAACAAATCCTCTGCCAGCGCAGGTTGCAGCGCCAGGCTGACGGCGACACCTACAGAACATAACCATTTCATGTCGTTTTACTCTCTCATCAATAACCGCCGGACGATCTCGGCCATACCGTGCGAAAAGCGCAGTGTGCCACAAACCCTCGAAACGTTGCAGGGTTATTCTCTGATTTTTCTCGTGAATACTCGACCGCTTAACAGTTAATCGCGCTATGCTTTACAGCGAGAAATTTGCCCCACCACAAGGAGTGGAAGATGTCTTCTGTTCGAACAAACGATAACACGGCTTTTATTAACGAACTGTCGCGCCTGGTTGGCTCCTCTCACCTGCTTACCGACCCGGCCAAAACCGCCCGCTACCGCAAGGGCTTCCGCTCCGGTCAGGGCGAGGCGCTGGCGGTGGTCTTCCCCGGCACGCTTCTGGAGCTGTGGCGCGTGCTGAGCGCCTGCGTCGCCGCCGACAAGATTATTTTAATGCAGGCGGCCAACACCGGCCTGACCGAAGGCTCCACGCCGAACGGCAACGATTACGATCGCGACATCGTGATTATCAGCACCCTGCGCCTCGACAAGCTGCACCTGCTGGACAAAGGCGAGCAGGTGCTCGCGTTCCCCGGCACGACGCTCTATTCCCTCGAAAAAGCGCTTAAGCCGCTGGGCCGTGAGCCGCACTCGGTGATTGGCTCCTCCTGCATTGGCGCCTCGGTGGTTGGCGGAATTTGCAACAACTCCGGCGGCTCGCTGGTGCAGCGCGGCCCGGCCTATACCGAGATGTCGCTGTTTGCCCGTATTGACGAAAACGGCAAGCTGACGCTGGTGAACCACCTGGGAATCGATCTCGGCGCGACGCCGGAACAGATCCTCAGCAAGCTTGACGACGATCGCGTGAAGGACGAAGACGTGCAGCACGACGGCCGCCACGCGCACGATCACGACTACGTGACCCGCGTGCGGGATATCGACGCCGATACGCCGGCGCGCTACAACGCCGACCCGGACCGCCTGTTTGAATCCTCCGGCTGCGCCGGGAAGCTTGCCGTTTTTGCCGTGCGCCTCGATACCTTCCCGGCGGAGAAAAAGCAGCAGGTGTTTTACATCGGTACCAATCAGCCTGACGTTCTGACCGAAATTCGTCGTCATATTCTGGGCGAATTTACCCATCTGCCGGTGGCGGGCGAGTACATGCACCGGGACATTTACGACATCGCCGAGCGCTACGGCAAAGATACGTTCCTGATGATCGACAAGCTCGGCACCGACAAAATGCCGTTCTTCTTCACCATGAAGGGACGCACCGACGCGATGCTGGAGAAAGTGTCGCTGTTCAAACCGCACTTCACCGACCGCTTTATGCAGAAGCTGGGCAACGTTTTCCCGGCGCATCTGCCGGAGCGGATGAAAACCTGGCGCGATAAGTACGAGCATCACCTGCTTCTGAAAATGGCCGGGGACGGAATTGCCGAAGCGCAGAGCTGGCTGACCGAGTTCTTCAAAACCGCCGAAGGGGATTTCTTTGCCTGTACGCCTGAAGAGGGCAGCAAAGCGTTCCTGCACCGTTTTGCCGCCGCAGGCGCCGCCATCCGTTATCAGGCGGTGCATTCGGAAGAGGTGGAAGATATTCTGGCGCTGGATATCGCCCTGCGCCGTAACGACACCGAGTGGTTTGAGCACCTCCCGCCGGAAATCGACGGCAAGCTGGTGCATAAGCTCTATTACGGCCACTTTATGTGTTATGTCTTCCATCAGGATTACATCGTCAAAAAAGGGGTCGATGCACACGAACTGAAGGAGCAGATGCTCGCCCTTCTGCGTGAACGCGGCGCACAATATCCTGCGGAACATAACGTTGGACATCTTTATAAAGCCCCTGACGCACTTAAGCAGTTTTATCGCGAGAATGACCCTACAAACAGCATGAATCCCGGCATTGGTAAAACAACGCGGAAGAAATACTGGAAAGAAGAGGCAGACGCGGAGCAGCGCATAACGCAAGCGTCTGATTAATTCCTACAGCCAAATTTGAGAGATTGTTTAGCGCGCCTTAATCGTAATAGAGTATCTTTCTGATGCCGGAGAAACGTTTCTCCGGCTTTCTATAACGAGGAGCGGGCACATCATGTCGGCTATTGATGTTTTATCCGAGACCGAACTGGAAGTGCGCGATGCCCTTCCCGATGATGTGCATGCCATCGCCGCGATCTATGCCTGGCATGTGCTGCACGGGCGCGCGTCATTTGAAGAAGTCCCCCCCACCATCGACGAAATGCGTCAGCGTATGAAAAGCGTGGCTGAGAGCGGTTTACCGTGGCTTATCGCGCTCTATCGCGGCATCGTGGTGGGCTACTGCTACGCCACGCCTTACCGCCCGCGACACGCCTACCGCTATACCCTGGAAGAGTCGATTTACGTGGATGCCAGCATCACCGGGCGCGGTTTTGGCTCGGCACTGATGGATGCGCTAATTGAACGATGCGAGCAAGGGCCGTGGCGGCAGATGATTGCCGTGGTGGGAGATGGCAACAATAATGCAGGCTCATTGCGGCTGCATAAAAAGCACGGCTTCGTGATTGTCGGTCAGCTGCGCAGCGTGGGATATAAGAAAGGCGACTGGCGGGATACGGTGATTATGCAGCGCTCGCTCAACGACGGGGACTGGACGCTGCCGGAATAAACGCAAAACGGTAACTGGGTTACCGTTTTTTGTGTTTTCTCCCTCTCCCTGTGGGAGAGGGTCGGGGTGAGGGCATCAGCGCGCACAAACGACTCAATCGTTCTGCGCCGTCGCCATCTGTTCCGCTTTCTGCTTTTTATACGTCAATGCTGCGGCCGGAACGGGCTGGACTTTCCCGGTTTCAATCCAGGTACGCAGGCGGCTCGCGTCCGCGAAGTGGGTATATTTGCCGAAGGCATCCATCACCACCAGCGCCACCGGCTTACCGTTAAACACGGTGCGCATCACCAGACAGTGTCCTGCCGCGTTGGTAAAGCCGGTTTTCGTTAGCTGAATGTTCCAGTTCTCGCGATACACCAGATGGTTAGTGTTGCGGAACGGCAGCGTGTAGGACGGGTTAGAGAACGTCGCCATGTCCTCACGCGTGGTGCTGAGCTGACCAATCAGCGGATACTGTTTGCTGGCAATCAGCAGTTTCGTCAGATCGCGGGCCGTGGAGACGTTGTTGATCGACAGACCCGTCGGTTCAACGTAGTGCGTATTGGTCATCCCCAGCGCTTTGGCTTTCGCGTTCATCGCGCGGATAAAGGCGTCATAGCCGCCCGGATAGTGGTGCGCCAGGCTCGCCGCCGCGCGGTTTTCAGACGACATCAGCGCCAGCAGCAGCATATTCTTACGGCTGATCTCACTGTTCAGGCGCACGCGGGAGTAGATCCCCTTCATCTCCGGCGTGTGGCTGATATCCACTTTCAATTTTTCGTCCAGCGGCAGATGGGCATCAAGCACCACCATCGCGGTCATTAATTTGGTAATTGAGGCGATCGGGCGCACCAGGTCCGGATGGCTGGCGTAGATCACCTTATTGGTGTTGAGATCGACAATCATCGCGCTGCCGGACGCAATTTGCGGCTGAGCAGCGGCGGCGGTCACCGCGGGCGTTTTAGCGACGGCCGGCACGGCAGCGGACGCGCCCAGCAATAGCGCCAGGCTAAGTAAAGAGACTCGGAATTTCAGCATGGTGAGACTTCTGATAATTATTCACGCACGTCATGACGTACACCGCCTGTATCAACGGATAAACACAGGCTGGCTTCGGCATCATAGCGGTCACCGGGCGTTGTCGCCAGCGGATAATCGTGAACAGATGCTGCATTGCTGGCATTTACGCCAGCAATGCAGTGAACTCAGAAGAGACGGTATCCGTAACCCCAAAGAATCACCGTCAGCGCCAGTAGCGCCTCCAGCACCAGCACCCCGATGGCGAGCGTTGAACTGGAAAAACTCAGGCCTTCTTCTTTATTGATATTCAGGAAGGTTGGAACCCCCAGATACAGCAGATACCCGGTGTAAAAGAGGGCAATAGTACCGATCAGCGCGCAGAGCCAGACCAGTGGATAGAGCGCAACAATACCGCTTAAGAACAGCGGGGTCGCGACATATCCGGCAAAGACCATACAGTGCGCCAGCGATGGACGTTGCGGGTAGTTACGCGCCATCCAGTGAATGACGCGCCCCATTATCGCCACACCCGCCAGCATCAGGCCATAAAAAACGATGGCCAGATAGAGTCCGGTAAACCAGGAAAGCTGAACCACGGTGCCGTCACCGAAGTTCCAGCCGATTTGTGTTGTTCCGATAAAAGCGCATATTACCGGCACCGCCGCCATCAGCAGCACGTGGTGCGTGTAATGATGCGAGACCGTTTCGTTCTCACTTTTAATGACATGCATTTCACGATCGGGATGGGAGAAAAGTCCCCAGACATGGTTCATAGCGCCCCCTTGTTGTCGGCCCGTCAGCGATACCTTAAGTATAATGCAGGCTTTAGATTATTTTATGTACAGTGGGAAATTTCCGTTGATTTCCCCGCTGTTGATTCATGGGGTATATGATTAAACGAGGTATGCTGAGGGAGATAACATTTACGTAATGGATATTAACGCACTCATTGAACAATATGGATATGCCGCGCTGGTCGTCGGTAGCGTGGCGGAAGGTGAAACCATCACGCTGTTAGGCGGCGTCGCCGCGCATCAGGGCTTACTGAAATTCCCGCTGGTCGTCGCCGCAGTCGCGCTCGGCGGAATGATTGGCGATCAGCTGCTCTACTTTCTCGGGCTGCGCTTCGGGCCAACGCTGCTTAAGCGTTTCGCAAAGCATCAGAAGAAAATCCGCCGCGCTCAACGGCTCATTCAACGTCATCCCTATCTGTTCGTCATCGGCACGCGCTTTATGTATGGCTTTCGCATTATCGGGCCGATACTGATTGGCGCCAGCCATCTGCCGCCAAAAATTTTCCTGCCGCTCAATGTTCTTGGTGCGATAGCCTGGGCGCTGATCTTTACGACGCTCGGCTACGTCGGGGGCGAAGTGATTGGCCCGTGGCTGCATAATCTCGACCAGCACCTGAAGCACTGGGCGTGGTTGATTCTGGTGGTGGTGGCGGTGATTGGGGTCAGGCTGTGGCTGAAGCATCGGGAAAAGACGAGGGATGAGGAGTAGCCGGGCGCGGCCTGATGCCCGCACCCTAACCCTCTCCCACAGGGAGAGGGAGAAAGTAACCTACCCCTCCGGCTTAAACTGCGGGTTCGCCAGCATAAAACCCCCGTCGACAATAAACGATTGCCCCGTCGTGTAGCTGGCGTCGCTGTCGCACAGCCACGCCACCAGGCTGGCAATCTCTTTGGTGTGGCCCGGCCGCGCCAGCGGGATTTCAGGCATTGAGCCTTCCTTCACTTCGCTGTCGTCCATGTCGTTCATCGGTGTGGCAATGGCGCCCGGCGCAACGGCGTTCACCAGAATGTTGTGCTTAACCAGTTCCATCGCCATGGATTTGGTTAACCCGCCGAGCGCGTGTTTTGCCGCCGTGTAGGCGCTGGCCTCCGGCAGCGGCGTGTGCTCATGCACCGAGGTAATGTTCACAATCCGCCCACCTTTCCCCTGCTTCACCATCTGCCGGGCGGCAATTTGTGAGCAGAGAAACGCGCCGTCCACGTCGACGGTGAAAATGTTCCGCCAGTCGTCAAACGGCATCTCAAGGAACGGCGCTTTGGTCATCGCTCCGGCATTGTTAACCAGCACGTCCAGCCGACCAAAACGCGCAATCAGCGTTTCAATAGCCTTTGCGCCTTCCGGCAGCGTGCTCAGATCAAGCTGGATAGCCTCCGCACGTCGCCCCCTCGCCTCAATCTCGCGACAGGTTTCCCGCGCGCCGTTTTCATCGGAATGCCATGTGACACCGATATCAAACCCACGCTCTGCCAGCATCAGCGCGGTGGTTTTACCGATACCGGAATCCGATGCCGTCACAATTGCTACTCGGGTCATACTCACCTCCTGAAAATGTGCAAAGAGGTAAGTATAGATAATCACCCTTTTTAGCCGTGATGATAGCCACCACCCAGCGCGGACGTCAGCTGTAGCGTGGCATCCACGTA
Source organism: Enterobacter sp. HG048 (assembly GCF_024702055.1). Classification (NCBI taxonomy): domain Bacteria; kingdom Pseudomonadati; phylum Pseudomonadota; class Gammaproteobacteria; order Enterobacterales; family Enterobacteriaceae; genus Enterobacter; species Enterobacter sp. HG048. The sequence continues at coordinate 247,957 of NZ_JANLIZ010000004.1, read as the reverse complement.
CTGCCCTTTCAGGGTTAGTGCAGCGATATGTTCCTTGAGTGCCGGAATTTTGGCCTCGCTGACGCGGGAACCGGCAATAATCCCGGCGCTAAAGCGCGCCTGTGCCAGTGCCACCACGCGCGCAGCATCTTTCTCAACCTGCTGCTGCTGTTGGTTTTTGGCGGTCAGGGTTTCAACTTCACTGACCGTGCGCGCCACCTGGTTAACGGCATCGACCACCGCTTTGTTGTAGTTCGCCACCGAGAGGTTGTTCTGCGCCTGGGCGATATCCAGATTCGCATTCAGCCTGCCGCTGTCGAAGATCGGCAGCGTCAGCCCCGCGGTGACGCCCATTTGCTGGGCGGAGGAACGGAACAGATCGCTCAGATGCAGAGCATCCTGCTGCAGGAATGCCATCAGGTTCACGTCGGGATAGAAGGCGGCTTTGGCGGCATCCACTTCGCTCAGGGAAGCTTCAATGTACCAGTGCGCCTCCTGCAGATCAGGGCGGCGAGCCAGCAGTTCGTATCCCAGCGTGGCGGGCAACGCCGCTTCCGCTGTCGGTAAAGCATGGCGAGTCAGCTTCATCGAGGAGGTATTGGTCAGGGCCTGCAGACGTGCCTCAACGGCTTTCATTTTGCCTTTTACCCCGGCAAGCTGCTCTTCGGTTTTGCTGGCATTGATATCGGTTTCAACACCTTCTACGGAGGAGGTGATCCCGTGCTGATAAAGCTCGCGGTCGGCACTAATGATATTTTCCTGCTCGTGTTTAATTTCTGCGAGAACCTCCCCCACCGCGGCCTGGGTCTGCCACTCCCAGTAAAGCCGCGCGACGCTGCTGGCCAACAGCTGACGCGTCTGCTCCATCTCGGCTTTCTGGGCGTTGACCTTGCCGATGCGGGCTTCAACCTGCGCGCGGTTTTTGCCCCACAAATCGAGATCCCAGCCCGCTGTCAGGCCAAATGTTCCGTTGGTGTACCACGGCCCGGTCGTACCCGCAGCCGGATCGGTAATGGCGAAAGGTCCCATCAACCCTTCCGCAGACATTTTTTGCCGTTCCGCATCGGCTGAAAAATCAATCTGTGGGCCATCTGCCGCCATGGTGGCTTTCGCCTGCGCTTCCGCGAGCGTAATACGCTGTCGGGCGATTTGCATATCCGGCGCATCATTTAGCGCCTTCGCGATCAGCGAATTAAGCTGTGGATCGTTATAGTCTTTCCACCATTCGTTTTTCGGCCAGCTGGTTCGGCTTAGCCGTGTATTCACCGACGCCGCAGTGGCTTGCGCTTTAATTGGCGATACGCTGGCATGTTCCGGCGCGCAGGCAGCCAGCATTAAGACAAGAGGGGCACTCAGAGATAAAATAAGAGAACGTTTCATTACGCCATAACTCAAAAAATTAAAGGCGCAAATTACGCTTGATGCCATTCTGTTTTTTAGTAACGCGTGGCAATCCGCAAATTGTCATACATTTTCATATTCGGCAATTTATTCTCAATCACAATGAATAAATTCAACATATTCATACCAATTATGAATTGGCTGCTACACTTATTCAGTGTCATACACGGGCAGGAGAAGGGAATGAAAATATTACTGTGGGTTATTTTAATTATATTTTTGATAGGGCTGTTAGTGGTTACCGGCGTATTCAAAATGATTTTCTGACCTATTTGCCCGGCACTGCGCCGGGCGATGTTATTCATCTCAGGCTTTTAGCGATGCCCCCTTCGTGGCAATCACCTCTTTATACCAGTAAAAACTCTTTTTGCGGCTGCGGGCCAGGGTGCCTTTACCGCTGTCGTCGCGGTCTACGTAAATAAAGCCGTAGCGCTTGGACAGTTCCGCTTTGGACGCGCTCACCAGATCGATCGGCCCCCAGCTGGTGTAACCCATCACCTCGACGCCGTCGTCAATGGCCTCACGCACCTGCACCAGGTGGTCGTTGAGGTAGCTGATGCGATAGTCGTCCTGCACCACGCCGTCGGCGTCCGGTTTGTCCTTCGCGCCAAGGCCGTTTTCCACAATAAACAAGGGCTTCTGATAGCGATCCCAGAGCACGTTTAACAGGGTACGCAGGCCGATGGGGTCAATCTGCCAGCCCCATTCAGAACTGGCCAGATGCGGGTTTGGCACCATGCTCAGGATATTGCCGCGCGCCTGCTGGTTGAGGGCCTCATCCGCGGTGACGCAGCCCGTCATGTAGTAGCTGAAGGAGATAAAATCAACGGTCGATTTCAGCGCCTCGCGGTCGGCATCCATTACCTCAAGCTGAATCCCGCTGTCGCGGAAGAAGCGCTGCATATAGCCCGGATAGGCGCCACGGCACTGCACGTCGCCAAAGAATTGCCACGCGCGGTTTTCCTGCAGCGTCTCCAGAACATCTTCCGGCTTGCAGGTCAGCGGGTACATCAGGCCGCCCAGCAGCATGTTGCCGATTCTGGCATCCGGGATAATCTCGTGGCAGGCCTTCACCGCCAGCGCGCTGGCCACCAGCTGATGATGGATCGCCTGGTACACCTCCCCTTTGCTGCTGGTTTCCGGCAGGCCCACGCCGGTCATCGGCGCGTGCAGGGACATGTTGATCTCGTTGAAGGTCAGCCAGAGCTTCACCTTCTCCTTGTAGCGCGCAAACACGGTACAGGCGTAGCGCTCGAAGAACCCAATGGTCTGGCGGCTGCCCCACCCGCCGTACTGCTTCACCAGCCCCCACGGCATTTCGTAATGCGACAGCGTCACCAGCGGGGTGATATTGTGCGCGGCCAGCTCGTCAAACAGCCGGTCGTAAAATGCCAGCCCCGCTTCGTTAGGCTGCTGCTCGTCGCCTTTCGGAAAAATGCGGGTCCAGGCAATGGAGACGCGCAGGCAGCTAAAGCCCATCTCAGCGAACAGTTTGATGTCTTCCGGGTAGCGATGATAGAAGTCGATGGCGACATCCTTGATGCCGCTGTCGCCCGCCACGCGTTCAACCACCGGGCCGAAGACGCCCTGCGGCTGAACGTCTGAGGTGGATAGCCCTTTCCCCTCCTCCAGATACGCGCCTTCTACCTGATTCGCGGCAACCGCGCCGCCCCATAAAAAATCGTCCGGGAAAGTTTTCATCACGTTCTCCTGTTATTGATGGCTTACGCTGAGTAACGGCGCACCGGCATTGACGGACGTTGCCGCCACGGTCACCACGTCACGATACTCATCGCTGTTACTGATAATGATCGGTGTCGCCAGGTCATATCCGGCATCGATAATCGCCTGACGATCAAACTCCAGCAGCAGGTCGCCCGACTGCACCCTGTCGCCCACCTTCACGTGGGCGGTAAACGGCTTGCCGTCGAGCTTCACGGTGTCGATCCCCACGTGAATCAACACTTCAATCCCGCCGTTGCTGAGCAGGCCGATGGCGTGTTTGGTCTGAAACAGCGAGGCCACCACGCCGGCAAACGGGGCCACCACTTTGTTATCCGAGGGAATAATCGCGGCACCGCTGCCCAGCAGGCCGCTGGCAAACGTGGTATCCGACACCTGGTCGAGCGCCAGAACGGTGCCGGTCATCGGTGCCAGCACATCGTTTTCACCCGCTGGCGCAACCGTCTCGGGCGCTGAGCGTCCCGGCATGCCCGCCACCAGCGTCAGGCTGCAGCTCAGCACCAGCGCTACCCCGGTGCCGATCACGCCGCCCCACAGCGTGGCGTTTACCCCACCCGGCGGAATCATCTGGGCGATGGTAAAGATATTGGCGAAGCCGAAGGAGTAAACGTGGGTGTCGCTGAAGCCGACAATCGCCCCGCCGATTGCCCCCGCCACGCAGCCAAAAATAAACGGGCGGCGCAGCGGCAGGTTTACCCCATAAACGGCCGGTTCGGTAATACAAAATACCCCGCCCGTCCCCGATGACCCCGCCAGCATCTTCTGACGGGCATCGCGGGTGCGCAGGAAGATCCCCAGCGCCGCCCCTACCTGACCAAACACCGCAGGCAACAGCATCGGCAGCATGGAGTCATGCCCCAGCACCGCCAGGTTGTTAATCATCAGCGGCACCAGCCCCCAGTGCAGGCCAAAAATAACGCAGACCTGCCACAGCGCACCCATCGCCGCGCCCGCCAGCCACGGTGCCAGAACGTAGATGCTCTGATAGCCGTTCGCCAGCATCTGGCTCAGCCAGGTCGCCAGCGGCCCGATAACGAGGAAAGTAAGCGGCACGGTCACGCCCAGACAGATCAGCGGCGCGAAGAAGTTTTTCATCGAGGACGGCAGCAGCCTGGTGCTCTGTTTTTCCAGCCAGCAGCTCACCCACGCGGCGAGAATAATCGGGATCACCGACGAGCTGTAGTTAAACCAGGTGACGGGAATGCCCAAAAAGGCGTCCGATACCGCGCCCGGCTGCTGGCTGGCGTTAAACGCCGCAATCATCATCGGATGGGTGAGCGCCCCGCCGATCACCATGGTAATAAACGGGTTGCCGCCGAATTTTTTCCCGGCGGTATAGCCCAGCACCAGCGGGAAGAAGAAGAACAGCGCGTCGCTGGCGGCGAACCAGATTTTATAGGTGCCGCTTTCGGTGGTGAGCCAGCCGCACACCACCGCCAGCGCCAGCAGCCCTTTCAGAATACCGGACGCGGCCAGAATGCCGATAAACGGGGTGAAGATCCCGGAAACGATGTCAATCAGGCGGCCCAGCAGATTCCCTTTTTCGCCCTTCTCTTCCACGGCAGGGGCGTCATCGGTTAGGCCTGCCTCATTGCGCACCGCCTGCCAGACGTCGTGGACGTGGTTGCCAATCACTACCTGAAACTGGCCGCCGCTTTCGACCACCATGATGACGCCCGGGTTTTTCTTCAGCCCTTCCGCATCCGCCCGTTGATTCTCTTTCAGTTTGAAGCGAAGCCGGGTCGCGCAGTGTACAAGACTGACGATGTTCTCTTTTCCGCCAACGTGGCCGAGAATATCCTTCGCTAAAGCCTGGTATTCCATCTCGATTTCCTTACATCCGATGCCCGCAGGCACCTGTTGACTGAGCACAAAAAATAAAAAAACCCGAGAACGACCTTCTGACGAAGGCCGCGCTCAGGTTTTGCCTGCGTGATGCAGTAACAATCCTGTTTGAGGCTTAACGCCCCTCTTTTCTCACCCGCTCGATATGAATGGCGAGGAACATAATTTCTTCGGTTGTCAGCTCACGCTGATAGCTTTTGTTCAGGTGCTGGGCGATTTTCTCGGCGCATTTCCACGCTTTCGCATAGTTGTCTTTTACTGCCGTATGCAGCGAGACATCGTCATCTTCCACCACGGTGCGGGTGAGCATCCGCTGGGCAAAAAACTTCAGGTGGGTGACAAAACGCTGATAGCTGAGCGAGTCTTCATCGTACTCAAGCTGTAGCTGATACTTCACCAGCTGCAGGATCTCCTGCATCACCCTCGTCACGTGCATCACTTCCGGCATTTCGCTGTTCAGCTGCGCAGTGACCAGATGCAGCGCGATAAACCCGGCCTCATCCTCCTCCAGTTCGACGTTAAGTCGTCTGGCGATAATGGCCCTCGCCTCCTGCCCTAGTTCGAACTCCTTCGGATACAGCCGTTTAATATCCCACAGCAGCACGTTTTTGATGGCCAGCCCGTTCTTCTGCCGCTCAATCGCAAAGTAGCAGTGGTCGGTGAGGGTGATATACAAACTCTCCTGCAGCTTGCCCAGCCGCTGCGCCGCCAGCCCGATGATGCGGTCGCAGGTGGTCATCACCTCCAGCGGAATTTGACTCAGCAACTCCCCGAGGCGACGCACCAGCTCATCGCTTTGCAGCGCAAACACCTTTTCAACCAACGCGGTATCCAGCGCTTCACCGACGCGCTTCTGAAAGGCCAGCCCACGGCCCATCACCACCTGTTCGCGCCCGCGCTCATCCTGAACAACCACCACGTTATTATTGAGTATCTTGGCGATTTTCATCTGAACCCCAGAAACAAAAAAACCTGACTTCCGGCAGATGCCAGAAAATCAGGTTTTGCCTGCCTAAGCAGTAACAATCCAGTTCTGGCACTCTATCAGTTTCATTCATAGCCTCAATGCATCACGCGTCAGAAACGTGACGCGGATCGAACTTGCTACGGTGATATTAGAAGCTCACCACCGTTTTCAGCTCGGTAACCCAGGCATCCTGGGTGCGACTGACGCCGCCAGGATGGTGCCAGTACTGAATGCCCGGCTGCAGCTCAAGCCACGGCACGGGACGAAAACGGTAGTAAAACTCACCGTTAAGGGAATGGCCCGGCACCGGGTGATATGCCGGATTGTAGTAATCGCTAACGCCGCTCACGCTGTTCAGGTAACGTTGGTTGCGGGCGTACTGGCTGCTCATATCAATCCAGGTTAAGCCAAAGCCAATCCAGTCCTCCGGTCGCGCGTCAAACAGCCCGCGGTAGCGCAGCGAGGCGGCGTAAACCTGGTGCATGTAGTTGGTGCGCTGATCCGCAAGGCTCATGCTGAAAGAGGTGCTCAACCCGCGATTCGGATCGTCCTGATGCTGCGTAAGCTGCTGGTTCAGCCCGGCGTACATGAACCAGGTCCGGCTGTGGGTATCAAAGCCGTTCGGGTCCGTCGCGCCCGCACCGCCGGATTTGCCGCGATAGAGATCGGTTTGCGGCGCGTTGGTAAACACCACGCCCAGGTTGTACGCCCCCGGCAGGCCGTTAATCAGCGGACGCGCTTCGATTTCAACCGGCAGTAAGACCCCTTTGCTGCCCTTCGTCGACCAGCTCCACGCGTGGCTGCGGCTGGAGGCCTCCGGATTTTGCTCCATCACGCCACCTTTTAAGGTTAGCGTCGGCGTTAATTTATACGCAAGCGTGGTGCCCCAGGTGTGAACGTTCCAGTTGTTCCACGTCAGCGAGTTGGCTGACTTCCCGCCGCACTGCGACAGCAGCTGGAAATCACAGGGGATGATTTGATCGAAGGTCTGCACCTTGTTCATCATCCCGATGCGCCAGGTCAGACGCCGGTCGTCAAAGCTGCGGGCAAAGGTCAGCCAGCCCAGACGGGTAATCGACTGCCCTCCCCAGCTCTCCTGGGTCAGGTCGTTAAAGTTAACGCGAGGGTCCTGCACGCGCTTGGTGGTGAGGTCGTCATTGTGGTTGCGGTTGACGATGTTCCCCTCGATACGCGCATCCGGGATACCGGTCCAGCGCTCCAGGTCCTGGTTGAAGGTCAGCGCAAACTGGTCAATATAGGCCACGTGGGAGTCGTGGTTATATCCGCCACCGCCGTTCCAGCCGATCTCATTCAAATAGCCGAGATTGTACGTAAAACCGTTATCGTTGAGGATTTTACGAATACCGAGCATCTCGCCCAAAACCGGGTCCGGGGGAGCTTCAAACCCTAATACCGTTCCGTTCCAGTCTTGCGCCATCGACAGCGGGGATATCGCCAATATGGCGAACGCAAAGAGTTTATTTTTATATGCCATGATAACAACCTGTGCTTGAGTATTTTGTGCGTAACCGGCCGCAGGAAATTTTCTATTTCCTGTCGATATTTCATTTTTTTAAAATCAGTAAAAAGCGCTAAGCCAAATTTCTCTCCTGCATAAACGAGAGGCAAAAAAAAACCTAAGCGCTCCACAGCGAAAATGCTGTGAAACGCTTAGGTTTTGCCTGTTAACCAGTAACAATCCTGCGTTGAAAACAGTGGCACCTTAACACCGTCGCGCCACGTTGAAAACCAGAACGGTTTTCTGATTTAAAAAAGTGTGAGCAATTTAACGCTTATTATTTGGACTGAATCACCCGGGCAATATCAGACGAAGTCTGCAATGTACGAATTTCCTGAAATAATCCCAGCGCTTCATCGTACTCTTTACGTAAATAACTCAGCCACTGCTTAATTCGCGCGACGTGATACAAACCGGTATCGCCCTGCTTTTCCAGTCGGCTGTATTTTTGCAGCAGCGTGACGACGTCTGCCCACGGCATTCGCGGCTCGTTATATTTCACCACCCGGCTGAGGTTGGGCACATTCAGCGCGCCGCGACCGATCATTACCGCATCGCAGCCGGTGGCGTTCAGACAGGCCTGCGCGCTCTCGTAATCCCAGATTTCGCCGTTGGCGATGACCGGAATGGTGAGGCGCTTGCGGATCTCGCCGATCGCCTGCCAGTTAATGCGCTCGGCCTTATAGCCATCCTCTTTGGTGCGGCCATGCACCACCAGCTCGGTGGCCCCGGCCTGCTGCACCGCATCGGCGATTTCAAACTGCCGCGCGTCGCTGTCCCAGCCCAGGCGCACCTTCACCGTCACCGGCAAATGCGAAGGCACGGCCTCACGCATGGCCTTCGCGCCGCGGTAAATCAGCTCAGGATCTTTCAGCAAGGTCGCCCCGCCGCCGCTGCCGTTAACCAGCTTCGACGGACAACCGCAGTTGAGATCCACCCCGTAAGAGCCCAGCTCAACCGCGCGGGCGGCGTTTTCCGCCAGCCATTCGGGATACTGGCCGAGCAGCTGAATACGCACCAGCGTGCCGGAAGAGGTCCGGCTCTGGTTGTGCAGCTCGGGGCACAGGCGGAAGAAGGATTTTACCGGCAACAGCATATCGACCACGCGCAGAAACTCCGTCACGCAGAGATCGTAATCGTTCACCTCGGTCAGAAGCTCGCGCACGAGGGAGTCGAGCACGCCTTCCATTGGGGCCAGTAAAACACGCATAGCAGTACCTGTGAAAAAAGACGCGCTATAGTATCTGCTCTGTATGTATGTGGAAAGCGCGACTTTCCATTCTGGAATGTCTGGTATGCTCAAATTTCATGATGTGATCCGTGGCACATTTTTGAGTTTAATTGTATGATGAATGCGTTTCAGCAAGGACTATCACCATGAGCAAATCATTGAACATTATCTGGCAATATCTGCGCGCATTCGTCCTGATTTACGCCTGCCTGTATGCCGGGATTTTCATCGCGTCGCTGCTGCCCATCGTCATTCCCGGCAGCATTATCGGCATGCTGATCCTCTTCGTTTTGCTGGCGCTGCAAATCCTGCCCGCAAAATGGGTCAATCCCGGCTGCTTCGTCCTTATTCGCTATATGGCGCTGCTTTTCGTGCCTATCGGCGTCGGGGTCATGCAGTATTTTGATTTGCTCAAGGCCCAGTTCGGCCCGATTGTGGTCTCCTGCGCGGTCAGTACGCTGGTGGTTTTCCTGGTGGTGAGCTGGAGTTCGCATCTGGTGCATGGCGAACGTAACGTGGTCGGGGAGAAAACAAAAAAATGATGGCCAATATCTGGTGGTCGCTGCCGTTAACCCTGGTGGTATTCTTCGCCGCGCGCAAACTTGCCGCACGTTTCAAAATGCCGTTGCTGAACCCGCTGCTGGTGGCAATGGTGGTGATTATTCCGTTCCTTCTGCTCACCGGCATTCCCTACGATCGCTACTTTGCCGGCAGCAAAATCTTAAACGACCTGCTGCAGCCTGCCGTTGTGGCGCTCGCCTTTCCTTTATATGAACAGCTGCACCAGATCCGCGCCCGCTGGAAATCCATCATTACCATCTGTTTTGTGGGCAGCCTCGTGGCGATGATCACCGGAACGTCGGTGGCGCTGTTGATGGGGGCCTCGCCGCAGATTGCCGCCTCTATCCTGCCTAAATCGGTGACCACGCCTATCGCGATGGCGGTTGGCGGCAGCCTCGGCGGTATTCCGGCCATCAGCGCGATGTGCGTCATTTTCGTCGGTATTCTCGGTGCGGTGTTTGGCCACACCCTGCTAAACGGGATGCGTATTCATACTAAAGCTGCCCGGGGACTGTCGATGGGGACAGCTTCCCATGCCCTGGGCACCGCCCGCTGCGCGGAGCTGGATTATCAGGAAGGGGCGTTTAGCTCGCTGGCGCTAGTGATCTGCGGGATTATCACCTCCCTGCTGGCCCCGTTCATTTTCCCGCTGATTCTGGCGGTGATGGGCTAAAATTTGCGATGCGTCGCGCAAATTTCATTTTGATTTCATAAGTTGCATACATAATGAGAAGTGGATCACATATAAAGCCCTGACGGCTCCGTAAACTACCGATCCATTAACCTTTATGAGGCAAACGCCATGCACCCACGTTTTCAAGCTGCTTTCGCCCAGCTTGCAGAGAATTTGCAGTCAGCCCTTGCTCCCGTTCTGGCAGATGCACACTTCCCCGCCCTGCTGACCGCGGAGCAGGTCACGATGCTGAAACAGGCAACGGGACTGGACGAAGACGCGCTGGCTTTCGCACTGCTTCCTCTGGCTGCCGCCTGCGCGCGGGCCGATCTCTCCCACTTTAACGTCGGGGCCATTGCGCGCGGCGTCAGCGGCACCTGGTACTTCGGCGGCAATATGGAGTTCCTGGGCGCAACCATGCAGCAAACCGTGCACGCCGAGCAGAGCGCCATCAGCCACGCCTGGCTGCGCGGTGAAAAAGCCCTGAGCGCGATTACCGTGAACTACACCCCCTGCGGGCACTGCCGCCAGTTTATGAACGAGCTGAACAGCGGGCTGCAGCTGCGCATCAACCTGCCAGGCCGCGCGCCGCACACGCTGGGCGATTATCTGCCCGACGCGTTTGGCCCGAAAGATCTGGAGATCAAAACGCTGCTGATGGACGATCAGGACCACGGTTACGCCCTGTCCGGCGATGACCTGAGCCAGGCGGCCATTCGGGCGGCGAATAAAAGCCACACGCCATACAGCAAGTCGCCGAGCGGCGTGGCGCTGCAGTGCCGTGATGGCCGAATCTTCACCGGTAGCTATGCGGAAAACGCCGCGTTTAACCCAACGCTGCCGCCGCTGCAGGGCGCGCTTAACCTGCTGAGCCTGAACGGCTATGACTATCCGGACATTCAGCGCGCCATTCTGGCAGAAAAAGCCGATGCGCCGCTGATCCAGTGGGATGCCACCGCCGCGACGCTCAAAGCGTTAGGCTGCACGACGATTGACCGCGTACTGCTGGCGTAATCCTTCCGGCGGGCAGAAATGCCCGCCCGTTTGCTGAAAAACCCCTCAGTTGAGCTGCTGTTTCTTGCGCTAACCAGGCGGGTAAAGTAGCCTGAGTTAAATTTCATCCACGAACGAGCCATCTCCATGTTAAAGCGCGTTTTTTACAGCCTGTCTGTCCTGGTCGGCATACTGCTGTTGATCGTGCTCGGTCTCGACCGCTGGATGAGCTGGAAAACCGCCCCCTACATCTTTGATGACCTGCAGGACCTGCCCTATCGTCAGGTTGGCGTGGTGCTCGGCACCGCCAAGTATTACCGCACCGGGGTGATCAACCAATATTACCGTTACCGCATTCAGGGCGCGCTGAACGCCTACAACAGCGGCAAGGTGAACTACCTGCTGCTGAGCGGCGATAACGCGCTGCAAAGCTACAATGAACCGGTGACGATGCGGAAGGACCTGATTGCTGCGGGCGTGGATCCTGCCGATATCGTGCTCGATTACGCCGGGTTCCGCACCCTGGACTCGATCGTGCGCACGCGCAAAGTCTTCGACACCAACGACTTCATCATCATCACCCAGCGCTTCCACTGCGAGCGCGCGCTGTTTATCGCCCTGCATATGGGCATCCAGGCGCAGTGCTACGCGGTGCCGTCGCCGAAAGATATGCTGAGCGTGCGCGTCCGCGAGTTCGGCGCCCGCTTTGGTGCCCTGGCCGATCTGTATATCTTCAAACGCGAACCGCGCTTTTTAGGCCCGCTGGTGCCGATCCCGGCGATGCACGAAGTGCCGGAAGACGCGCAGGGTTACCCGGCCGTCACGCCCGAGCAGCTGCTGGATATGCAGAAAAAAGAGAAATAACAGGGCCGCCTTTATACTTTCTTTACGCCGGGCCTGACGCTTTTTACCTCCCCTTTACGTCGGCTCTTTTAAGCTGAGTTCACTGCCGCTACGGCTTCATTGAAGAATGACTATGAACTCAATAATGAATGCGTTTTTCCTCAAAAGTCTCCGTCCGTATTTTAACTTTCCCGGTTTATCACTTCCTGGCGCACTCAATTCCGGTCTCTGGCTTGATGAAAAAATTGACGCCCTGCAGCACAACATTGCAGTGGAAGTGGCAGATTATCTGGAACGTTACCCGCAGACGAAACATGTAGACGTTTACCTGAACGATATCAACGGCACGATGCGCGGCAAGCGTCTGTCGGTGGAGAGCATGCTGAGCCTGGAAAAAGGCTGTTATTTTCCCCTTTCGGTCTACTCGATGGATCAGAAAGGAAAAATCGCCGCCCCGCTTCACGATGAACCGGACCGACTCTGCGTTCCTGTCGCCGGCTCCCTGCGCCCCTGCCCGCAAGATCCGCAGCATAACGCGCAGATCCTGCTGACGATGAAAGACAGCGACGACACCCCCTGCCCGCTTGAGCCGCGCGTGATACTGCAGAGCGTGCTGGCCCGCTTCCACCAGCACGGCCTCTTCCCGGTGATTGCCCCGGAAATCGAGTTCTATCTGACGGGGCATGACGATCGGGATCCGCAAAATCAGGGCTGTTTTCACATGGATACCTCAACTGCCCATGCGGCCCTGTTTGACGAGCTGGAAAAGCTGGCGCACCTTCAGCGCATCCCGCTGTGCGGGATCGTGGCGGAAGCCGAGTCCGGTCAGTACGAATTAAACCTGAAGCACAGCCATCGCGTCGTTGAAGTCTGCGATAACGTGCTGGCGCTTCGTCGCCTGACCCGTTACGTCGCCGAAAAGCACGGCCTGCAGGCCAACTTTATGGCTAAGCCTTTCAGCCAGCTGTCCGGCAGCGGCCTGCACTTCCATTTCAGCCTGAACAATCGTCACGGCGAAAACGTCTTTGCTTCCCCGGTGAATGCGCTTAACAGCATGATGCGTTTGTGCATTGCGGGGCAGCTGGCGCTGATGCCCGCCTCAGTCGCCATTCTTGCGCCGGGCGTCAACGCGTTTCGTCGCCTGCGTAAAAACCTGACGGAGCCCGTCTTTAACTCCTGGGGCTATAACACCCGCTCCGCCGCCCTGCGTATTCCCTGCTCGGATGATCACAACCGTCGTATCGAGTACCGGCTGGCCGGGGCGGACGCCAATCCGTATCTGGTGGCAGCCACGATCCTGACCGGCATGCTGTACGGGCTGGAAAACACCGACGAGCAGGATTTACCCGAACCGCAGCACGATCAACCCGAGCTGCCGCTGTTTCAGCAGGAGGCGATTGAGACCTTTGCCCGCTGTCAGTATCTCACCGACAGCCTGGGCGACGCCTTTTCCGAACAGTGGGTCGCCTGCAAGCTCTCTGAACTCGACTGGTTTGAGCGCATTGTGACCCGAGAGGAGTCGCATCTGGCGTAGGGCATAAAAAAAGCCCGCTCGATGAGCGGGCTGGGTATAGCGAGAGACGATTATTTCTTACGCGCGTACTTCAGTGAATCCAGCGCGACCGCAAAGATGATGATGGCGCCTTTGATGATGTACTGCCAGTAAGGGTTCACGCCGATATAGGTCAAGCCGTAGTTGATGACGGTGAAGATGATCACACCGGTCACCACACCCAGTACCGTACCCACGCCGCCGCTGAAGGAGACGCCGCCCACCACGCAGGCTGCGATCGCATCCAGCTCGTACATGAAGCCAAGGTTGTTGGTGGCAGAGCCGATACGGCCCGCTTCCAGCATCCCGCCGAAGGCGTAGAACACACCGGACAGCGCATAAATCATCAGCAGGTTCAGAGCAACGTTTACGCCGGAGACTTTCGCCGCTTCCGGGTTACCGCCGATGGCGAAGATGTTTTTACCAAAGCGCGTTTTGTTCCACAGGATCCAGACGAAGGCCACCGCAATCAGCGCATAGAAGGTGATATACGACAGGCGGAAGCTGCCCAGCGCGATGAACCCTTGCGTAAAGGTCGAGAAGCCGCTGTCAAAGCCCGAGATTGGCGAAGCGCCCACGAAGTCGTAGTACAGGGAGTTGATACCGTAAACGATGATCATCGTACCCAAGGTGGTTATAAATGGCGTCACGTTCAGGTAGGCGATAATGATACCGTTGATCAGACCAATCACCGCACCGATGGCGCAGACAATCAGGATCACCACGAAAATCGGCATGGTGGCCATTTCAGGGAACACCTTGTTGGCGTTTTCCATCGACTGCAGCAGGGTTGCCGCGATGACCGCCGCCAGACCCACCTGACGACCGGCAGAAAGGTCCGTCCCCTGGGTCACGATCAGGCCCGCCACGCCCAGCGCAATGATAATACGCACGGAGGACTGGGTCAGAATGTTACTCAGGTTCAGCAGGCTTAAGAACGTAGGGTCCTGGAAAATGATGATAGCCAGCAGTACTAAAAGAACAACGTAAATACCGCCTTCTTTCAGGTAAGTGAGAAAACTTTTTTTATTTAACGCACTCATGAGGAGCCCCTGATCTTAAAGGTGCAAAGACGCAAGACGCAAAATTTCGTTTTGCGTTGTCGTTTTGGTGTCAACAATACCGGCAACGAGACCATTGCTCATAACCAGAATACGATCCGTGATCCCTAACAATTCCGGCATTTCGGAAGAAATAATAATGATCCCTTTATTCTTTTTCGCCAGCTCGGCAATCAGCTGATAAATTTCAAACTTCGCGCCGACGTCAATACCGCGGGTCGGTTCATCCAGCATCAGAATTTCTGGCTGGGTTAATAACCAGCGTCCGATAATGACTTTCTGCTGGTTACCGCCTGACAGCGAACCAATTTGGGTGCGGTGTCCTGGCGTTTTCACGCGCATGGAGTCAATAACCCATTGGGTATCGCTCTTCATGCGGGAGTTATCCAGCAGTCCGACTTTGTTTTTGTAATTGCGAATGTTAGAAATTAACGAGTTAAAGTTAATATCCAGATAGGCATAAATACCGGTCGAACGACGCTCTTCCGTCACCAGCGCAAAACCATTATTAATGGCTTCGTTGGCGTTGTGGTTGTTAATTTTCTTACCGTGCAGCGTAATAGTGCCTTCGGCTTTCTCACGGATACCGAACAGGGTTTCCACGATATCGGTACGTTTTGCGCCGACCAGACCGGCAATCCCCAGGATTTCGCCCTTATGCAGGTCGAAGGAGACATCGCGAATAGACGGCTGACGTAACGAGGTCAGATTGCGCACTTCCAGGATCACTTCGCCCGGCTTGTTTTCTTTGTCCGGGAAGCGCTGGTTCAGGGAACGACCCACCATCATGGCGATGATCTTGTCCATGTCCAGCCCTTCCAGCGGCTGCGTGGCAATCCACTGGCCGTCGCGCAGAATGGTAATCTCATCGCACAGCTGGAAGATCTCTTCCATTTTATGCGAGATATACACAATGCCGCAGCCGCGATCTTTGAGCTTACGAATAATGGTAAAAAGGTGATTAACCTCTTTTTCCGTTAATGACGATGTCGGTTCGTCCATGATGACGATTTTCGCATCATAAGAGAACGCTTTGGCGATTTCGATCATCTGCATCTGGGAGACGGATAATGTTCCCACGCGGGCGCGCGGATCGATATCAATATCCAGCTCGTCAAAAATCGCTTTGGTGTCGCGATACATTTTGTCCTGATCGACAAAGACACCCTTGGTTGGATAACGCCCCAACCACATGTTATCCATGACTGAACGCTGCAGCACCAGGTTTAATTCCTGGTGAACCATCGAGATACCGTTTTCCAGTGCTTCTTTCGCTGAATGGAAATCGATCTCTTTCCCCTGAAAAAGAATGCTGCCAGAATCTTTTTGATAGATCCCAAAAAGACATTTTAATAATGTTGATTTACCCGCACCGTTCTCCCCCATCAGGGCATGAATAGAGTGAGGACGAACTTTTAAATTAACATTATCGAGTGCCTTAACGCCGGGAAATGACTTGTTGATACCGCTCATTTCCAACAGGTATTCACCGGATGACTGAGTATTTGTGCTGACCATAATTATACCTTGTTGGCCTCGCATATCGCGTTATAAAAGGGCGCAACGAATTGCGCCCAGTGGAGACAGTACCGCTAACTTATTTGCCGATAAACTCAGCCAGGTTGGACTGGTCTACGCCCACGTAAGGTACGCGAACGATTTTGTTTTCAATTTTCCAGTTGGTGCCATCAGCCGCGCCTTTGCCATCGGCCAGGTTTTTCGCCAGATCGAAGGTCGCTTTCGCCTGGTTGTTGGCATCGTTCAGAACGGTACCGGCCATCGCACCGGATTTAACCAGCGCCAGCGCTTCTGGCAGTGCATCTACGCCGAACACAGGAATGGAGGATTTGTTGTGTGCTTTCAGCGCTTCTACCGCACCCATTGCCATCGCATCGTTGTTCGCGATAACCACTTCGATTTTGTTCGCGTTAGGGCCGGACAGCCACGCGTCCATCTTATCTTTCGCCTGAGCGGTATCCCACATCGCGGTATCTAACGCCAGCTGTTGGGTTTTCAGACCCTTATCGTTCAGCTCTTTGATAACGTAGGTGGTACGGGCTTCAGCATCCGGATGGCCTGGTTCGCCTTTCAGCAGCACGAACTGAATCTGACCGTCTTTGTTCAGATCCCAGTTCGGGTTCGCCGCCCAGTGTTTGGCGATCAGATCGCCCTGAATAATACCGGACTCTTTGGAGTCGGTACCGACGTAATACGCTTTGTCGTAGCTATCCAGCGCCTTACGGGAAGGTTCTTTGTTGAAGAAGACGATTGGCACGTTCTGGCCGCGCGCTTTTTCAATAACCGTGCCTGCTGCAGCCGGGTCAACCAGGTTGATGGCCAGGGCTTTCACGCCTTTCGCCAGCAGAACGTCGATCTGGTCGTTCTGTTTGGACTGGTCGTTCTGGGAGTCGTTCATCAGCAGCTGAACGTCTGGCGCTGCTTTCGCATCTTTCTCAATCGCTTTACGTACAACAGACATGAAGTTGTCGTCGTATTTATAGATGGTCACACCAATACGGGTATCCGCAGCGTGCGCTGCTGCACCAAAAAGCATGCTTGCCATTACGGCAGACAGGGTCAACACCTTCTTATTCATGGTATCTCCGGTTTTTTTTATGCAGGGTAGTTCTTGTGAATAACGATCGGCGGGCAGGTGTTAATAAAACGTTACTGACAGCCGAAGTTCACTTATAAAATTTCTATCTTCCGTGTTCGGTAACGCTCCAGAAATGCGTTTTATTCGTTGTTTGCAGCACGTTGGCTATAGTGAAAGTGAATAATCACCGTTACATAGCGTTTCAGCTCCTAAAACGCTGACATCATAGTCAGCGCCTTGTTAAGATACTGTGAATTTACTCACAGATTGAAAACGGTTACATCAGCTCATGTAATCAGTTAGTGATCGGAACCACAATTTGCCGGGCCGCTACGGAGTGCCGACGCACTAAAGTCGGCATGAAACAGTGCGTTGCGCCCGGATCCAGTAGCCCTGCCGCCCCCTGTAACGCCAGCTCAGTCGCCAGTTTTGCCATAGAGGCAATGGGGTAGCGCACCGTTGTCAGCTGCGGGTCGGTGTAACGGGCAATCGGGATATCATCAAAACCAATGAGTGATAAATGCTGTGGCACCGCAATGCCGTTATCTTTCAGCGCCGTCAGGGCCCCTGCCGCCATGCTGTCGTTATAGGCAAACACCGCAGTAAGCTGCAGGTTGCGCCCCAGCAGCTCCACCATTGCCGCCTCGCCGCCCTGCATGTCCGGCGTGCCGGTGCCTGTCCAGCTTTCTGACGGCGTAATGCTGTGATCTTTCAGGGCGTTTTGCCATCCCTCGCGCCGCAGGTCATCATCTTCAATATGATGGCTGGAGGCCAGATAACCGATCCGCTGATGCCCGTTGTTGATGAGCATTTTCGTCGCCATCATGGCGCCGCTGACGTTATCCAGCCCGACGCAGCGATGGGCATAGCCGGGGACAATACGGTTGATCAGCACCATGCCCGGGATCTGATCCATAAAGCCGGTTAACTCTTCATCGCTCAAGGCTTTTGAGTGGACAATCAGGGCGTTACAGCGCTGGCGGATCAGCACTTCAATGGCATGGCGCTCCTTTTCCGCCTCATGATAGCTGTTGCCGATCAGGACATATTTCTGATGCTGCTGGGCGACCACGTCGACCGCTTTCACCAGCGCGCCGAAAAAGGCATCCGATACATCCATTACCACCACGCCGATGGTGTCGCTGACCTGCGTCGCAAGCGCCTGGGCATTGGCATTTGGCCGGTACCCCAGTTGGGTCACGGCTTTCATTACGGTTTCACGGGTTTCAGGGCTGACCAGCGCGCTATTGTTCAGCACGCGTGAGACGGTAGCCACAGAAACGCCCGCCTGACGGGCGACGTCACGAATGGTGATCATATTCACCATCCTTCAAAGGATTGCAGCAACTCACAGACACCCCCTGTGTTTAGCAAGGTGGCTATTTTGGCAGCGAGAGAAAGGGGACTACGTGAAGAAGCTCACACTCATGAAAACGCTTACATCCGTTTTGTTAATGATTGTGATCCAGATCGTTATCTGGATGTGTTTTTCAATGATACCCCTGAAGCACGTGCGGTTAACTGACGCCACACCCACTCCAGCGGTCCTTGGCGGAAATAGCGTAGCCAGAGCACAGAAAACGCCAGGTTTACTAGCCAGACCGGAATAACAAACGCCAGCAGCGTGAGGCGGTCGAATTTCATAAACAGGCCAAAACGGTAGAACAGCGTGGTGCAGAGAAGCGTTTGCAGGAGGTAATTGCTCAACGCCATGCGGCCCACGCAGGCGATAGCGCTGACGATCCAGAGGCGGGAAAGCGTTGGCCAGAAGCCATAGATCAGCGCCGCGTAGCCGATGGTCTGGAACGGCGCGCTCAGTTCGCGCGGCACCTGGAGCAGGAACGCGCACCAGCGGTAATCCCAGTGAATGTGCCACTGCGTGATTATCGCCGGGAGGTTAATCAGCACGCCGATCAGCACCAGCCCGGCACCCGTTCGCCGATAGTGACGCAGGCTGAACTCCCCTTTCAGCCAGCCGGTGCGCATCAGTGACGCGCCCATCAGCATCATGCCCGCAAGCTGCCAGCCGTATTGCGCCCCCAGCGCAAGGAGGTTATCCCCCAGCATATCCGCGCGGTTGCTTATCGCTTCCGTACCGCCCTTCAGCTTCCAGTACTGTTCGTACTGCAGGTTAGCGGCATCCGGGATCCAGGAACGGTTCGTCGTCTCGCCGGAGATCATCCCCAGCAGCAGCAATACAGCAAGCCCCATGACATAGAGCATCACGCCGGTGTTAAACAGGCTTTTTACGCTGTGCGCATCGCGAATCAGGCGCCAGCAGATGAGCCCGACTAACCCATACGCGAGAAGAATATCGCCGTCCCAGAAGAACAGGCCGTGGATAAAGCCGAGGAGAACCAGCAGCGTCAGGCGCGACTGGATCCAGCGCGTACCGCGTTTGAGAAGGAGTTGCAGACCTGCGCCAAACAGCAGGGCAAAGAGCGTGAGGAATTTAACCTGCGCGAAGAGATCGAGGACAGCCCAGGTCCAGGCATCGCTGAGGGTGATGTCGCCATACCAGGCAGGATTGAGATAAGCCGCCTTCGGCAGGCCGAAGGCGCTGATATTAAGCAGCAGGATACCGAGTATGGCGACGCCGCGAACAAAATCGAGCGTGACGTTTCGCTCCATGGTTCCTGCCCTGTAAGACTTAGTTGTGGTGACGTACGGCGCGCAGGAACTCCTGGCGGGTATTCTGGCTCGATTTAAACAGGCCGCCCAGCGACGTGGTGGTCGTTGCACTGGTTGCATCACGCACGCCGCGCGCCTTCACGCAGTAGTGAACCGCGTCGATAGAGACGGCCACGTTACTGGTACCCAGCAGCGTTTGCAGCGCGGTCAGGATCTGCTGCGTCAGACGCTCCTGCACCTGCGGACGCTGAGCAAAGAACTGCACGATGCGGTTGATCTTCGACAGGCCAATCACCGTATCTTTTGGAATATACGCCACGGTCGCTTTACCGTCGATGGTCACGAAGTGGTGTTCGCAGGTGCTGGTCAGCGTGATATCGCGTACCGTCACCATCTCGTCCACTTTCATCTTGTTTTCAATGACGGTAATTTTCGGGAAGTTGGCGTAATCCAGCCCGGAGAAAATTTCGTCGACGTACATTTTCGCGATGCGGTGCGGCGTCTCCATCAGACTGTCGTCACTCAGATCGAGATTCAGCAGCTCCATGATCTCGGTCATATGACCGGCAATCAGACGCTTGCGGGTTTCATTGTCCAAATCCTGTACGGGCGGACGCAGTGGCGTTTCAAGACCGCGCGCAACCAGGGCTTCGTGGACCAGGGCAGCTTCTTTACTGAGTGATGACATTTTGTTCTCCTGCAGGTGTGGCGTCTTTTGCCCTCGTTGTGGCAAAAGTATGCGCTCATTGTGCGTGAGGCGGCGCACATAATCCAGTATTCACGACGATAATTATTGCAATTGCTGTTGCCTTTCAGCGTGACGATTCCAGACCAGCGCTCCGCCGACGAACAGCGCAACGCCCGCCAGCCCCAGCGCGGGCTCCAGCCGGTGGGTAAGCCAGGTTGATAACGCCGAGGTGACCGGGCCAATCAATTGACCAATTGCATACCCCGTGGTGAGCAGGCCTGCCATATAGCGCGTGTGGTTTGGCGCCAGCTCGCGGCCGTATAAAAGAGAGAGCTGGACGGCACACAAAAAACCGCCGCCCACCAGCAGCCCGCCCGTCAGCAAACCGCCAATCCCCGGCAGCAGCCAGGCCGCTAGCACGCCAGCCCCCTGTAACCACAGGACTATAGCCAGCCTGCGGTTAGCCGTTGAGGTGTGGCGTAAAAGAATACTGAGCGCAATCCCCACCACGGCGGCGAGACCAAAAATCGGCCAGACAAACTGGGCAAACAGGCTGCCGGGAAAACGCACCGCCGCCATTTGCGACAGGAATGTCGCCGGGAGGATATAGCCAAACCCGGCCAGGCTGTAGCTCCAGACCAGGCGCTTTAAATCCGCCGTCAGCACCAGCGGCTCCGGCGCGGTGCCGGGGCGATGGAGCTGCCCGGATCGCGGCAGGTAGCGCGCCACCAGCGCAATCAGCACCAGCGCCAGCACGCCGTAGATTTGCCATGCCGCACCGGCCGAAAGGGATTTCGCATGGATATAGACGGCGAGAAGCCCGCTCAGGGCAATGCCCGCCCCCGGTCCGGCAAACACGGCGGCGCTCAGGCCCGGTTTACCGAGCTGCCCCAGCCGTTCGTTGGTCCAGGCGGCAATGAGTACCATCGACCAGCCGCTCATGCAGCCAATCACGAAGCGCAGCAGGCCGTGCGCAACGGCGTTATCCGCCGCCGCGGAGAGCAGCGTCAGCGCAACCGCGCCGGTGATGCCAAGCCAGAGGCGCGTTTCCACAAATCGGTGCGCGCGCATCGCATCCCATGCGCCCACCAGATAGCCCAGATAATTCATCGCCGCCACCAGACCCGCGCTGGTCAGCGTAAGCTGTCCGGCAGCAATCATCAGCGGCACCTGGGGCGTAAAGGCAAAGCGCCCTATCCCCATCGCCACCACCAGAACGACAAACCCACTGAGCGCAATACGCAGCGCCATGACCGCTCCAATTGTTAAAGAAAAGTAAATTTATGATGCAGCATCTCGCCGTCTGGCGAAAGTGAAAGTTACTCACAGGTCAATGAAAAGGCTGTATTATGGTTTTTATGAATACGCATTCTCATTAAGGAGCCCTGCATGGAACTGCTCGAAGAGCACCGTTGTTTTGAAGGTCGACAGCAGCGCTGGCGGCATGACTCCACCGTTCTGAACTGTGCGATGACGTTCAGCATTTTCCTGCCGCCGACGGAAAATCCGCCGGTTCTGTTCTGGCTTTCAGGCCTGACCTGCAACGACGAAAACTTCACCACCAAAGCGGGCGCGCAGCGTATTGCCGCTGAGCTGGGCATTGCGCTGGTGATGCCTGATACCAGCCCGCGTGGCGATGATGTGGCCGACGATGCAGGATACGACCTGGGCAAAGGCGCCGGGTTTTATCTCAATGCGACCGAACAGCCCTGGGCGCGCCACTACCGCATGTATGACTACATTCGCGACGAGCTGCCAGCGCTGATTCAGTCCGGGTTTGCGGTAAGCGACCGCTGCGCCATCAGCGGACACTCCATGGGCGGACACGGGGCGCTGATCATGGCGCTAAAAAATCCAGGAAAATACGTCAGCGTGTCGGCATTTTCGCCAATTGTGAACCCAACGCAGGTGCCGTGGGGACAGAAAGCCTTCACGAACTATCTGGGTGAAGATGAAGCGAAATGGCAGGAATGGGACAGCTGTGCGCTGATGCTGACCAGCAGCTCAGCAAATGCGATCCCGATGCTTGTCGATCAGGGCGATGCGGATCAGTTCCTCGCCGGGCAGCTACAGCCTGCGGTGCTGGCCGAAGCGGCACGCCAGAAGGACTGGCCGCTGACGCTGCGCATCCAGCCGGGGTATGACCACAGCTATTACTTCATCGCGTCCTTTATTGAGGATCATCTCCGCTTCCATGCGGAGCATTTGTTTGGGTAAGTGCGGGGGCGTGCGCTCTGATGCCCTCACCCTGGCCCTCTCCCACTGGGAGAGGGAAAAACACTAAAAACGGCAACTTACGTTGCCGTTTTGCTTTTACCCTGTCCGCATCAGAACTTGTAATCCACGCCAACAAAGTAGCGACGGCCATCTTCCGTATAGCTGTAATCGTCGCGGCTCAGATCTTTATCCAGCAAGTTCTGCACGCCCGCGCGCAGCTTCACGCTTTTCGTCGCCTGCCACGCGGCGCCGGTATTCCAGATGACATAACCACCCGGCGTTGCTGCACTGCTGGTCAGCGCGCGTTTCTCGCCGGTGTAGTTGCCCTGAACGTAGAACGACCAGTCCTGCGTCGCCTTCCAGTCAACGGTTCCGTTGGCGGTGTGGAACGGCAGATCGGACAACGGCTTGTTGCCGCCGTTGCTGATATCGCGACCGTCGTTGTAGGTGTAGTTCAGGGTCAGCTTCCAGTCGTCCGCCAGCGGGAGCTTCAGCTCGGTCTCCACACCGCGGATACGCGCCTTGTTAACGTTGTAGTAGCGGAAAATCGGTTCACCGTCCGCATTCAGGCCAACGTAGTTAGGGTAACCCTGGGCCTGTTTCGCATTGGCCGTACGGCTGATGCTGATGCGGTCATCCACGTTATTCTGGAAGGTGGTAACGCTGGCCTGCACGCCCTCTAACCAGCCCTCTTCCCCGCTGTAGTACAGACCGAATTCGAAGCTCTCGCTGGTTTCCGGTTTCAGATCCGGGTTACCGACAATCTCACAGGCACCGCGGCACGAGCCGGTGACCCAGTCCGGGCTCAGCTGGAGCAGCGACGGCGCTTTAAACGCGGTAGCCCAGCCCCCTTTCACCGTTACGGTATCGGTCGCGTTGTAGACCAGATAGGCTCGCGGACTCCAGTGATCGCCGTAGGTATCATGGTCGTCCATACGGATGCCGGTGGTCAGCGCCAGAGGTTCAAAGAGACGCCATTCATCTTCAAGGAACAGCGCATACTGGCTTGTCGACGTACTGCTGCTGGAACCGCCCGTCAGGTTGACCGGATCTTTCAGCTTATCGTGACGCCATTCCCCGCCGAAGGTTAGCAGCTGGTTGATTTCACCCAGCGGCAGCACGTATTTTCCGTCCACCGCGTTGCTCTCGGAGGTGATCGGATTGCTGTTGCCGGGGTTTTTGTTGTCCACCTTTTCGCCGTAAACCTTCAGCTCGCTGTTGCCGACGCCCCAGCGCCCGTTGTGGCTGAGAGAGTAGTTCTGGCGTTCAAGGCGGTTTTTGTCGAGAGAATCCGAGTCGCGATCCTGACGGTCGAAACCGTAGCCCGCAGTAAAGTCGTGATTTTCAGACGGAGTCCAGGCGAATTCTACATTCGCATCGCGGCTGGTGAAGCCCTCAATGCGCGGCGTTTCACCGCTCGCCGTGGTGGAGGATTTCTGCTGACCGTCTTTCTCACGCTTCGCCAGGCTACCGTAGGCTTTCAGCCCCAGCAGGCCGTCCACCAGCGGGCCGCTGGTATAGAACTGACCATTGTACGTGTCTCCACGATCGCGGTGCTCCTGAATCGTGGAATCGGCGCTCAGGGTGCCCGTCCATTTCTGGCCGATTTTTTTGGTGATAATGTTCACCACGCCGCCCAGCGCATCGGATCCGTAAAGAGAAGACATCGGCCCGCGCACCACTTCGATGCGTTCGATGGCGTCAACCGGCACCCAGTTGAGGTCGAAATCATTATGGCGGAATACCGCGTTACGCGAGTTAACGCGCTTGCCGTCGATCAGGATCAGCGTATAGCTGCTGTCCAGTCCACGAATACTTACCCCTTTACGGTTGTCCCCTTCGCTCGTGAGCTGAACGCCCGGCACCTCCCGTAACACATCTTTCAGATTCTGAACGGGTTTGCGCTGCAAATCTTCCTGGGTAATCACGCTGATGCTTGCCGGCGCGTCTTTCAGGTTTTGCTCGGTCGCGGAGGCCGTGACGACCATTGTGTCGCCGGTTTCCGCTGCGATAACAGGCATGGCCAGGGACATTGCGGACGCACAAAGTCCTCCCCTGACGAAGGGATTCAACCTAAACATTCCATATCTCCATGAGGTAAATACAACTAAATCAAATCATCATTGCTCACAGCGTCTTCCATGCCGCCCACGTCTGCGGTGGGTCGGTGACACGCTTATTTTTGATAACGATAAAGCAAACGATAATTATTATCAATTAAATTGTTAAAAAATATATCTTTGTTTCAGGAGGCGGGAATAAAAAAACCCGCTCGAATGAGCGGGTTAAAAGAGAGGAAGTGCGGTTATTGTTTAAATCGTTCCGGGAATTCCATTTCACTGTAGCGAACGAAGTGTGTTCCTTTCGTCAGTTTGTAACCAAACCAGATGACGAGGAACAGCGGAATACCAATGTAGGTCGCCGTCACGGCGCCCCAGTCAATGGTGTCCGCCAGGAACGCTTCATAGTTCTGTCCCAGCGTAATGATCAGGCACAGAATGAAGGCGAAAATAGGACCCAGTGGGAAGAAGCCGGAGCGATACGGCAGCGAGTTAATATCGTGTCCCTGTTTGACGAAACCGCGGCGGAAACGGTAGTGGCTAATGGCAATACCCAGCCAGGCAATAAAGCCCGTCATCCCGGAGGTGTTAAGCAGCCACAGGTACACCGTCTGGTTGCCAAACATGGAGGTCAGGAAGCACAGACCGGCAATGACCGTTGTGGCGTACAGCGCGTTACGCGGTACTCCGCCACGGGACAGCTTCGCAAAGATACGCGGAGCTTTACCGTCGCATGCCAGCGTGTAGAGCATGCGGGTGGACGCGTACATCCCGGAGTTACCGGCTGAAAGCACTGCGGTCAGGATAACGGCGTTCATCACTGCCGCAGCTGAAAGCAGACCAGCGTGCTGGAAGACCAGCGTGAACGGGCTGACGCTAATGTCTTTTACGTCATTACGCAGCAGGCTTGGATCGGTGTACGGGATGATCAGACTGATAATCAGGATCGCGAACACATAGAACAGCAGGATACGCCAGAAGACCTGACGGACCGCACGCGGAATATTTTTCTCCGGGTTTTCTGACTCACCGGCGGCGATACCAATCAGCTCGGTCCCCTGGAAGGAGAAACCGACAATCATCGCCACGCCAATCATCGCCGAAAGGCCACCGGCAAACGGCGCATCGCCTATCGCCCAGTTACTCCAGCCCGCAGGTTCTGCGCCTTTGAAAATACCAACGATCATCGCCACACCGACGACGATAAAGATGATGACGGTTGCCACTTTGATCAAAGAGAACCAGTATTCCGCTTCGCCGAAACCGCGCACGGAGATGTAGTTCAGCAGGAAGATGACGGCGAGGAACAGGGCGCTCCAGATCCAGCCCGGCGTATCCGGGAACCACCAGTTCATCACCAGCTGTGCGGCGACAAGGTCAACGGCGATAGTGACCGCCCAGTTGTACCAGTAGTTCCAGCCCAGCGCGAAGCCAAAGCCTTCTTCAACGTATTTTTGACCGTAGGTCGAGAACGAACCGGATACCGGCATGTACGCGGCCAGTTCGCCGAGACTGGTCATCAGGAAGTACACCATCAGGCCAATCAGGATATAAGAGAAAAGTGCCCCACCCGGGCCTGCTGCCGAAATCGTTGCGCCAGAGGCAACGAAAAGACCTGTACCGATTGAGCCGCCAATGGCGATCATCGTCAGGTGACGCGCCTTGAGTTCACGACGTAGCGTGGGCGCTTCTGTGGTTTTAATTTCTGAAACCATGTGAAAATGCTGTCCATTTAATAAATGAGGCGCGATTGTAGCAGACGATCCGCGTTCCTTCCGGCAGAAATACTCAGTTATAAGAGAGCTTCATGACTGGGCCAGGATTATAAGTAAAGCATAATTTTTCCCTCTCCCCTGTGGGGAGAGAGCCAGCATGAGGGGAAGATTACATCTCGCAATAGCGCAGAAAACGCTGCAGCGAGCTGGAAAGGTGTTTCTGACGATGATGGATACACCACAGCGTGCGCACCAGTTTCGGGAGCGGAACGGGAATTTCCACCAGCGACCCCGTCT
The DNA here is from genome assembly GCF_024702055.1 of Enterobacter sp. HG048. Lineage (NCBI taxonomy): Bacteria > Pseudomonadati > Pseudomonadota > Gammaproteobacteria > Enterobacterales > Enterobacteriaceae > Enterobacter > Enterobacter sp. HG048. Next base: position 221,385 of record NZ_JANLIZ010000004.1, on the reverse strand, counting down.
CAAGCTGTTCGGCAATAACGCGCCGGGAAAGACAGCTGATCCCCAGGCCATGACGCACCGCGTGCTTGATAGCCTCAGAGTTCCCAAGCTCCATCCCTAACTGGAAATGCGGCAGATGGGAAAGCAGCAGATAATCGACAATTTCACGCGTGCCGGAGCCCTGCTCGCGCAGGATCCACTGCGCCTGCGCCAGCCGCTCCAGCGTCACTTCGCCCTGCAATAACGACGAGGCCGGGGACGCAAACACTACCAGCTCATCTTCCAACCAGGGCTCGGCAATGATATCGACGTTATGACAGGGCCCTTCGATGAGGCCGATATCCACGCGGAAATCGATCACCGCGTTGATAACGTCCTGACTGTTACCCACGCTCATCTCCAGCGGCAGGGTCGGGAAATCACGGCGGTAGCGGGCAATCACTTCCGGCAGGATGTAGTTCCCAATGGTGCTGCTGGCGTAGACGCGGATTGCGCCGTTGTCTTCGCGGAACAGCTGTTCGATTTCGATAGCCTGCTCCAGCAGCGCCAGCGCGCGTGGATAAAGAAGACGACCGTGCTCGTTGACCACCAGACGCTTCCCTACCCTGTCAAAAAGCTGAACGCCCAGCTGTCCTTCAAGATCGGTCAACGCCGCGCTGACCGCAGACTGTGAGAGCGCCAGCATTTGTGACGCCTGGGTCGTCGAGCCACTTTTCAGCACCTCGGCAAACACTTCCAGCTGACGCAATGTAATGTGCATGGTTTCTTACCACTTATATAGATTAATTATAAGTATATAATCAATTTTATTTTTAAGCCAGAGCGCCTTAACCTTTAGCCAGACAAAGGAGAAGGTTATGTCAGAAATCACCTTACAACATCATCGTACAGTGTGGCACTTCGTGCCGGGCCTCGCGCTTAGCGCAGCAGTGACCGCCGTAGCATTATGGGGCGGCAGCATCCCGGCTATCGCGGGCGCCGGTTTTAGCGCGTTGACGCTGGCCATTTTGCTGGGCATGGTCGTGGGGAATACCGTTTACCCGCATATCTGGAAATCCTGCGACGGGGGCGTCATTTTCGCCAAACAACATTTATTGCGTCTCGGCATTATCCTTTACGGCTTCCGTCTCACCTTTTCGCAGATTGCGGATGTGGGTGTCAGCGGAATCGCTATCGACGTCCTGACCCTGACCAGCACCTTTTTGCTGGCCTGCTTTATCGGCCAGAAAGTCTTTGGCCTGGATAAGCAAACCAGCTGGCTGATCGGTGCCGGGAGCAGTATCTGTGGGGCCGCGGCGGTACTGGCAACAGAACCCGTTGTTAAAGCCGAAGCCAGCAAGGTAACCGTGGCAGTGGCGACGGTGGTGATCTTCGGTACGCTGGCAATCTTCCTCTACCCGGCGATGTATCCGCTGGTTGCCCACTGGTTCAGCCCGGAAACCTACGGCATCTATATCGGTTCGACCATGCACGAAGTGGCCCAGGTGGTGGCGGCAGGACATGCCATTAACCCGGAAGCTGAAAACGCGGCGGTGATTGCCAAAATGCTGCGCGTGATGATGCTGGCGCCGTTCCTGATTTTCCTCGCCGCGCGGGTTAAGCAGCTGGCACCGGCAGGCGGCGGCGAGAAAAGCAAAATCACCATTCCGTGGTTTGCGATCCTGTTTATCGTGGTGGCGATTTTCAACTCATTCCATCTGCTGCCGAAAGCGGTGGTGGATATGCTGGTGACGCTGGATACCGTGCTGCTGGCGATGGCCATGGCGGCGCTGGGGGTGACCACACACGTCAGCGCGCTGAAAAAAGCCGGGGCGAAACCGCTGCTGATGGCGCTGGTGCTCTTTATCTGGCTGATTGTCGGCGGCGGTACCATTAACCTCGCGGTGCACAGCCTGATGGCATAAACCATCTCGTCCTTCTCCTGCTAACCCGCTATCATAAGCGTTTCGGGTTAGCAGGAGTTTTTTTATGAAATATGTTGGAGCGCACGTCAGCGCTGCAGGTGGCCTTGCGAATGCCGCCATTCGCGCCGCCGAAATCGAGGCGACCGCTTTCGCCCTGTTCACCAAAAACCAGCGCCAGTGGCGCGCCGCACCGCTCACCGCTGACGTGATTGACGATTTCAAAGCCGCCTGTGAGAAGTACCACTACGGGCCAGGCCAGATCCTTCCCCACGACAGCTACCTCATCAACCTCGGGCATCCGGTTGAAGAGGCGCTGGAAAAATCCCGCGAGGCGTTTCTTGATGAAGTACAGCGCTGCGAACAGCTTGGGCTGACGCTGCTGAACTTCCATCCGGGCAGTCATCTGATGCAAATCGATGAAGATGCCTGCCTGGCGCGCATTGCCGAGTCCATCAACATCACGCTGGACAAAACCAAAGGCGTCACCGCGGTAATAGAGAATACCGCCGGTCAGGGCAGTAACCTCGGCTTTAAGTTTGAACATCTGGCGGCGATTATCGACGGCGTGGAAGACAAATCCCGCGTGGGCGTGTGCATTGATACCTGCCACGCGTTTGCCGCTGGCTATGACCTGCGTACCACCGAGGCAACGAAAAACACGTTTGATGAGTTCGAGCGCATCGTGGGCTTTCAGTACCTGCGCGGCATGCACTTAAACGATGCGAAAAGCGCCTTTGGCAGCCGCGTTGACCGCCACCACAGCCTGGGCGAAGGCAATATTGGCCACGATGCGTTCCGCTTCATTATGCAGGACGCCCGCTTCGACGGTATTCCGATGGTGCTGGAAACCATTAATCCGGACATCTGGGCAGAAGAGATTGCCTGGCTGAAGGCACAGCAAACCGCTGAACAGGCGGCATAAAAAAAGCCGGGTGCATAATGCACCCGGCTTTTTTGTCACGTTAACCCTTAGGCTACTTTCGCAACCGCTTCTGCTTCAGGGCGCTTCAACACCGCATAAGACAGACCAGCCACCAGCGTACCCGCGATAATCGCCAGCAGGTAGCCCAGTACCGGCGTGATAGCGCCAGGGATCAGCAGCACGAACAGACCGCCGTGTGGTGCCATCAGTTTTGCGCCAATCGCCATGGAGATCGCCCCGGTCACTGCACCACCCGCGATACAGCATGGCAGCACACGCATTGGGTCACGCGCCGCGAACGGAATCGCCCCTTCGGTGATGAAGCACAGACCCAGCACCAGCGCCGCTTTACCGCCTTCCTGCTGCGCTTTATCGAACTTACGACGGGCAATAATCGTCGCCAGACCGAGCGCCAGAGGAGGCACCATACCTGCCGCCATGATGGCTGCCATTGGCGCGTAGGTCTGGGTACTCAGCAGGCCAACACCAAAGGCGTACGCCGCTTTGTTCACCGGACCACCCATGTCGGTACACATCATGCCGCCTAGGATTGCGCCCAGCAGAACCGCGTTCGCGGTACCCATGGTTTGCAGCCAGTGGGTCAGACCCGCCAGGATGCCCGCAACCGGCTTACCAATCAGGTAAATCATCGCCAGACCGACCACCAGGCTGGAAATCAGCGGGATGATCAGAATCGGCTTCAGCGCTTCCATACTCTGCGGCAGCTTGAGCTTCGAGCTGATGAGCTTCGCGACGTAACCGGCCAGGAAGCCCGCAATGATACCGCCGATAAAGCCAGAACCGGTGCTCACGGCAAGCATACCGCCGATAAGACCCGGCGTCAGGCCAGGACGGTCAGCAATGGAGAAGGCAATAAAGCCCGCCAGTACCGGCACCATCAGGGCGAAGGCTGAGCCGCCGCCGATCTGCATCAGCGCAGCCGCCAGCGTGCCTTGTTCTTTAAATGCGGTGATACCAAATGCGAACGAGAGGGCAATACACAGACCGCCCGCAACCACCATCGGCAGCATGTAAGACACGCCGGTCAACAGATGGCGATATGCGCCTGCAGACTCTTTCTTACCTTCCGTCGCGGTTTGACGCGCGCCGGTTGCCTGATACGGCTTCGCTTCCACTAGCGCTTTATCAAACTCCTGCGCGGTCTTTTTCAGCGCCAGGCCGGTAGACGTGCGGTACATTGGCTTACCTGCAAATTTCGCCAGGTCCACTTCGATATCCGCCGCCACGATCACCAGATCGGCCTCAGCCACTTCTTCAGGGGTGATAGCGTTGCCGGCACCGACGGAGCCGCGCGTTTCAACTTTAACCCACCAGCCGCGTTTTTTCGCTTCGGTTTCGATGGCTTCAGCTGCCATAAAGGTGTGAGCCACGCCCGTCGGGCAGGCCGTCACCGCGACAACGCGTTTCGGACCGGTGGTCGCAGCCGGTGCCGTCGCGACAGGCGCGCTGTAGACAGACGCGTGCCCTTTCGCTTCGCTCAGGAACAGTTCCGGATGTGCCACCGCGCGATTAATATCGCCCAGCCACACTTTTTTGCCGTTCAGCGCACTGTCAGCCGGGATCTTATCGCCCAGGACAATGGCCAGTTCTGCATCGCCTGGATTATCGATAATCTCCAGATGTGCTTTTTGTGCCGCCGCGCCCAGCAAGGTCTTCGCCATATAGGCGCGAGCCTGTCCGAGACCGGAGTCAATGATCAGCAGCGTTTTCATTATTCCTCTCCTGCTGTTAGTTAAAAGGTTTTAAGTCAACGCGCGCCATCATCGCGGCTAACTGGGTACGATCGGTAATACCGACATTGCTCTGGCTGACGGCCAGGGCAGCAACGGCAGTGGCAAGACGTAACGTATGTTCACTGGATTCCCGCATCAGCAGACCATAAATCAGGCCGCCAACCATGGAATCCCCTGCGCCAACGGTGCTCACAACTTCCATTGACGGCGGTTTGGCGATCCATTCGCCAGACGCGTTAACCCACAGCGCGCCTTCTGCACCAAGCGAGATCACCACGTGAGCGATACCCTGCTCGCGCAGCGCATGGGCAGCGTCAATCACATCTTTTAATTCCGGCAGCTTACGACCCGCCCAGATCTCCAGCTCGCGGCGATTCGGCTTAACCAGCCACGGCGAGGCTTTCAGACCCGCAACCAGCGCGTCGCGACTGCTGTCAAAAATAATGCACGGGCACTGGCTGCGCAGGCGCGTCATCCAGTCGGTAAACGCTTCCGGGCTGACGCCGGACGGCAGGCTACCGCTGACGCAGACCATATCAAACTGACCAAGCCAAGTCAGAGAATCGTTAACAAAACGCTCCCAGTCTGACGGCGTTACTTCGAAGCCAGAGAAGTTCAGATCGGTCACTTCACCGTCTTTCTCCGTCAGCTTAACGTTGATGCGGGTGCGGCCCTGAACAACCTGAAAACGGTTGGCAATGCCCAGCTCGCTGAACAGCTGCTGGAAACCATCCTGGTTATCTTTCCCGAGGAATCCACCCACGGTGACATCGATACCGAGATCCTTGAGCACTTTCGCGACGTTAATCCCTTTGCCCGCAGCATGCAGGCCAGTGGTACGCACGAGGTTGACTTCGCCGCGCTCAATTTCCGGGCAAAATCCTACCAGGTCATAAGCCGGGTTCAGCGTAATAGTCGCAACACGTCTGCTCATTATGCGCCCTCCCCCAGACCCGCCGCGATGGCATCGCCAATCGCTTTCAGCGCCTGTTCAGCATCGGCACCCTGCGCGGTGAAGCGCAGACGGTGGCCTTTCTTCACGCCCAGCGCGACAACTTTCATCAGACTACGGCCGTTGGCCGGTTTGCCCGTGCCGTCAAGATTCGCCACGGTGATCTCACTTTCGAATTGTTTAATGGTATTCACCAGCATGGTGCCCGGACGAGCGTGCAGGCCGTGCTCGTTGCGTACCACGAACTCCGCGGTCTGCAAGTCATCAGTCGGCGCATCATCACTGGTCAGCAGTGCCAGCACGGTGGAGGCATCAGCGTTCAGCAGTTTTTCAGCTTTGTTGTTCAGCAGTAGATCGCCCAGACGCTTCAGCACGGAAACCGGCTGCTCATCGTTCATTGCCACGGTCACCAGCATGGCCGCACGCTCGCCTTCCACGTCAAACGCATTGGCCGCGCGGCTCACGGCGATAGCGCTGCGCAGGTTGCCTTCAGCACTGTCGTTCAGCCAGATACCCTGACCCAGATTCAATGGCTTATCGTTAATCACGCGCGTCACAAAGGTGGCATCCGCCGCGCCGGCTTCTTTCAGACGACCCGCGTTCAGCGCCTGCAGCGTCACCAGATCGGAGGCAGCCACGTCCAGCGTCAGCGTTTCATTGTCCAGCTTCAGCGCTTCGCTCTGTTTTTCGCCCATCAGCAGGGCGCGCAGCTCTTCAGCTGTGGTCGCGGACTTAAGCTGTTCAGCCACATCGTCATCGCTCAGGACATGCGTCAGCTGACGCAGCAGGCCTAAGTGTTCATCGCTGCTGGCCGCGATACCGATAGCCACATACGCCACCTGACCGTCGCCCCAGAGCACGCCCTGCGGGAACTGATAAACCTGAACGCCGGTTTTCAGCACCTGATCGCGGGTGTCGGTGGTGCCGTGCGGAATGGCAATGCCATTACCGAGGAAGGTTGAGGTCTGCTGCTCGCGGGCCAGCATGCCGTTTACATAGCCGTCCGCGACGTTACCCGCCTGCACAAGCGCAGCGGCAACCTGGCGAATAGCCTCTTCTTTATCCCCGGCCTGAGCGCCCGGATGGATATCCTGAACAGATAACTGGAACATGGTTTTCCACTCCTGCTGAACTTGAATCGTTTCAGCTTTAATGAGAAAAAATGCGCTAGCCTGCTCCGTTTGTTAAAACAAGATAGCGCTGAAACGTTTCAAAAAGTCTTGCGCTTTCTGCAATGTCTTGCAAGTAAACTCGTATTTCCGATATCAGAATTTAGAGATACAGCACATTTCTTCTTCGTTCAGCTGAATTTTGCTGAAGTTCAGCAAGACAGTTTCAGCTAAGTTCAGCCGGGTGGGACGTAGTTGAAATGCCATTTTGATTTTTCGTGGCATCATTGACCGTACCCACTGTTTATTTTTTAGCTGACGGCGTAAACTCCGCCCCTCTCTGCTACTCGCTAATTATAAAACATGCATAACACCCCTGCGGCCGTCTCGCCGAAGCCCTATGATTTGACCTCAGCGGCATTCCTGATTGTTGCCTTCTTCACGGGCATTGCCGGTGCGTTACAGACGCCGACATTGAGCCTGTTTCTGACCAACGAGGTTCACGTCCGTCCAGCGATGGTGGGCTTCTTCTTTACCGGAAGCGCTATCATCGGCATCCTGGTCAGCCAGTTTCTGGCGGGGCGATCCGACAGAAAAGGCGATCGTAAAAGCCTGATCGTTTTCTGCTGTCTGCTCGGGGTCATGGCCTGCGTTTTATTTGCCTGGAACCGCAACTATTTCATTCTGCTCTTCGTCGGGGTTTTCCTGAGCAGCTTTGGCTCGACGGCGAACCCACAGCTGTTCGCCCTTGCCCGCGAACACGCCGACCATACCGGACGTGAAGCGGTGATGTTCAGCTCTGTCCTGCGTGCTCAGGTGTCTCTGGCATGGGTGATTGGCCCGCCGCTGGCTTACGCGCTGGCGATGGGTTTTGGTTTTACGGTGATGTACCTGAGCGCGGCCGTCGCGTTTGTGGTGTGCGGCGCGCTGGTGTGGTTCTTCCTGCCGTCCATGCGCAAAGAGGCGAAAGTGGCAACGGGCGTGCTGGAAGCGCCGCGCCGTAATCGCCGCGATGCCCTGCTCCTGTTCGCGATCTGCACGCTGATGTGGGGCACCAACAGCCTGTATATCATCAATATGCCGCTGTTTATTATTGATGAACTCCACCTGTCGGAGAAGCTGGCGGGCATCATGATGGGCACCGCGGCCGGGCTTGAGATCCCGACGATGCTCATTGCGGGCTATTACGCAAAGCGCTTCGGAAAGCGTTTTTTAATGCGCATCGCCGCTGTCGCCGGTCTGCTGTTCTATATCGGTATGCTGACGGTACATACGCCAGCGCTGCTGCTGGCTTTACAGCTGCTGAACGCCATCTACATTGGCATTCTCGCCGGGATAGGCATGCTCTATTTCCAGGATTTGATGCCGGGCCAGGCAGGCTCAGCCACCACCCTTTATACTAATACCACCCGCGTGGGCTGGATTATCGCGGGCTCAATGGCCGGTGTCGTTGCCGAAATCTGGAACTATCACACGGTTTTCTGGATTGCACTGGTGATGTGTACGCTGACGATCGGCTGTCTGGCGAGGATTAAAGACGTTTAGGGTGCGGTGAGTGCTTCCAGCTCAAGAAGGTACGTCATCGCCTGCCCTCGCGTGCTGCCGCACATTTCGGCAGTGGGCTGAAGCCCGGAGCAGACCTTCGGGCGCAGCGGCGATCCAAAGATCATGCACAGATTCGTTTCCGAGAGCTGAACGCAGCGGGTATTGGCAGGCTTGCCTAACATATAATTATTCACTGTTTAAAATTCACATTCCTGCTGTTAGCATCAGGTCTATCTGATCAATCAATACCATCCGAAGGGAATCACACTCAATGAAACCCAAGCTGTATTCGTACGTGCGTTTTTCATCTATGAAACAACGGGAAGGTAACTCCCTGGAGCGTCAGCAAGATACCGCTCTAAAAATTGCGGCCCGTTATAATCTCGAACTTGATACAACGGCTTTCCACGATCTCGGCATGTCTGCGTTCAAAGGAAAAAATGCTCATGAAGGGAAGTTATCGGAGTTCATCAAGCAGATTGGGGCTAAGGTTCCCGTTGGCTCGTGGTTAGTCGTCGAAAATCTTGACCGCATTAGTCGTGATGATGCCTGGAGCGCTTTGGATATATTCAAGAACATACTTAGCAGGGGGATAGTCGTTGTTACTGGCATGGATGAAAAGGTCTATAAGTACGCGGACGTAAAGAATAATCCAACCGATTTAATCATTTCATTGTTGATGTTCACACGCGCCCACGACGAGTCGTTGACAAAAAAGAATCGAGTTGAAGCCCAAGCCCGTTCGTTGATACGACACAACCTGACAAGAGAATCGGGAACACCAGCAAAAGCAATAGAATCCGTCGGTCAGAATGTTTGGTGGGTAGATACAAAATCAGGATACGTTACTCCACATCCTCTATATTTTACCGCAGCTCAGAAGATTATCGAACTTAAACAAAACGGTGAAACTCTTCTTGGAATCCAACGATATCTTAACGAACATTACCCTGCCCCTAAAAAGAGGGTTTATAAAGACCAGACAGGTCAAGCGCTGACACCCAAAACTGAATCGCCACGGGTTTAACAGATACCTCAGAGTCAATTAAGATGACTTAAAGAGAGGTTACCATGAGTGGTTAGCGTTATACCGAAGAGTTTAAAATCGCAGCAGTCAAACAGGTTGTTGATTGCTGTCATTCTGTTTCCAGCGCTGAAACACATCTCGATATGGCCATCCACAGCCTTTACGCATGGTTATCCGGTTCGATAATGCGTCAGCTTTTATTAAGAGCTGGCTTCTGAATCGTCCGCTTTTGGCACTTAGCAGACAGGTTCGGGGCAAGAAGTCGGTACGAGCGAGGAGTGGAAGTTGGCACTTTTGTGGGGTCAGTCCAGTTCCCACAAAAGTGATTACAGAAACAGCCGCAATTCAAGGGGCGGTATTTGCATTAAGTAACCACGAGGGGCGATAAGGATTAGTAAATGTCAACCTTTATGCTGAATTGAAATGTTTTTATTTATAATTAGCATTTTAGGCGAAAAAGAAAGGTTTGCTTATGAATATTCATTGCATGTTAGGGATAATTATCTCCATTAGATAACATAATGTTTTAATTGCTCTAAATTCTATCAATATTAAAGCTAAGCCAGCGTTCTAACAATCCTGATTTGTTCAGAGGTACTGAGTGATCATTTAGTTTTTTACCTTCCAACGTACTTTTAGCAAAGTATGTACAATCAGCCTTGAAATGCACTGTAAGAGAATCAGGCTCGATAGCCATCATTCCAGCGTCAAAAAGACGATGCAAACAAGCAAGCATAAGCACCCCATTAGAAGTGTTATTGTTCCCCGTTCCTACTGGCTCAATGTGAGCTGCTTCTAACGCTTCTCCGCTATTCGTAATAGCGCAACGATAATCAAAGTTAGCGGCTACACGTTCTTTAAAATCGTTCTGATTGGTACGGCTACGAACAATGCGATCAGCAAACAAAGCTTGCTCAATAGAATCAGCGAGGGTAACAGCGTAGGAGGAATCATTAGCAACAGAAGCTACATGTGCTTCTACAAGCGTTTCTATGGCCTCTGTAATGGTGTTTGCTTGTTCAGAGTCAGGGACAATAATCGCTTCTAAAGGAAGTACAGGTTTTTCTACAGGGGCTTTATAGGGCTTACAGACACTAAGAAAATCATGTATCTGTAATGCCGTCATATTCTCTTTAATTGCATCCCGTTTAAACGCTTCAACCATAGCAGCACTGTAACCTTTCTCTGCAAACAACCTGATCCACTTGTCACTAAATGATTCTGGCGTTTTGGCAATAGGAATAGAAACAACTGGCTCTACTGGCTCTACTGGCTCTACTGGCTCTACTGGCTCTACTGGCTCAGTAGATAACAATACAGGCGACTCAATGACAATATCCACAATATTAATAGGCGCTTCATTTTCTACAATTAACTTAGGTGTACTTACGCTAGTATGATGAACATCTTTAGTATGATCTACAAATGCACCAAATGATTTAAAGTCAATTTTACATTCAATACATGAAATAGGACGTCTTAAAAGTGCTGTGTCGAACCGTCTTTGTTCGACATTAGATAAATTGATCGCATCTTGCTTAACTTTTGCTATGTGCCAGGGATCAGATTTAATCGTCTCCTCATTAAGTAAAGCATTGGATTTAATAATTCGGTTTGTTCTGACAGCAGAAGGTTTTTTATCGTTATTTAGTTTATCTAGATTTGCACTTAAAATAATTGCTCTAGCTTTCTTAGCGGCTTGTTTTTTAGATAAACCAGATGCAATAAAATCTTGCATTAGCTTTGAATAAAGTTGAGGGTTATTTTTACGCTTTTGATTATCTAACTTACGTTTTTGGTTGTATATTTCCATTTGTTCAGGAGTTAAAGCACCTCCCGTACTACGCATAGTACCAGATGTAGCTAACGGCTTCTTACCGTTCATATTCCTTTTTACTTGCTCTTTGCTAACTCTAACTTTAGCTGTAGGAGCTTCTATACCGAAATCGTGATAGCTATCATTTTGAGTGCTGATCAGAACCTTTCTAACATCATCGGGAATAGGCTTACCTTCACGGCTTGCTCTTCCCCATGCTTTAATAGCTTCTAAGCGTGTCATTTTCATGCGAGTACCTGAAAAATCTGTAGATATGGGCAAGTATATAAACCATTCTTTTCATTCGTCTATCCATGCGAAAGCAAGCACTGCAAGAACTGACGGAATGAAGGCAGGCATTACCGTCATACATTAATCCACATAGAAACGGCGTAGACGTTGTGTAAGTATCCCTGCAAAACAAACCATCATTTTAGAGGGCCTCTGACACTCCAACTTCCGCTCCTGGCACGGAGCGGACTGTCAGATTAAGTCCGGCCCTGCGCCACACCTTAGTCAGGCCAAATCTGAGCTAATACAAATAAAGTTATCGTTTGACGGTCGCTGAAAGAACCTCATCCTGTGCCAGTAAAGTAATCACATCTCCGGCGATATCCGGTCTTATGCCAGGCGTTTTGTAAGTCGCATACACCGCAACCGATAATGGACTCCAATTGTGCTTCTCAGCAATACGTTTTACCTCATCGATAACCTTAAACGTATCGTTTTCCAAAGCCAGTCCTAAACGAGCTGTATCCAGATAAACGCGCTGAACTGCGGAGATATACGCGAGCTTTTTAAGTTCTGCGGTAATAATGCGCTGCGCTTCCACACCGATAGAGGAGCCCCCCTCAACGACCCCTGTCAATCCAACAAGCTTACCACCATCACTACGAGTATTGTCATCTTTGTCTCTGTGGAGCGGTACTAAGGCATTCAACTCTACATCCTGTTGAAGTAACTCCAGCAGTTCGGTCAAAAGCTCAGTTTTGATGACACCTTTTAAAGCGGCTGCTCTTTTAGCCAAGCTAATAGGTGACTGCCCCAACCGAGCCGACATTGAAATAAGGCAACTAGCGATTATGAAAATATCGTTTTCCCCGACTAGAGGGGCACACTCGGCACGAAAGGATTGCTCGTCACGAAGGAGAGGATTTGCTTTTTCAGGCTTCCTAACTTTTGATTTTGGCTGCTTCTTGCTATAGCCACGCAAGGCATCCTGTGCGCTTCGGGTTAGAATGCTGATACTTTTAATCAGACCCTCATTACCCTTGAGGTTGGCAATCATTTGTTGCATATTTTCGAGCCTGCCAAGCATCTCGGGAACAGCTTTACCCGCAGCGATCTTCTCACTGATATCATTAAGATTTCTTAAAACACCAGTAACAAGCTGCGAGGGAGCAGGAACCGAGGCATTCAGTTGGTGGCTTTTTTTGATTTCTTTTTCCATCAACTGGATCGCATGCTTCCAGTCGGTTTGTACACCAGCTTTAAGGGTTCCAAGATTAAGAATAGTGGTTCGAAGACTTTCGCATTTATCTAAAGGAATAGGTTCACCATTCTGTTTACCTGTTTTCAGCCAGTGAACTAAGGATACGAAGTCAACTTTAGCTGTCGCAACAAGTCCATTGATAACTCGCTGCCTCACTTCAGGGGTAAAGTGATTTGTTCTCGGCGCTGGCAGGCGGTCATTTTTGTGCGCTATTGGTCTCTTCATAATGGATATCTCAAGTTGGCTCCATCAACGATAAATCCCGTCTGGGTTCCAGGCAGCAATCAATCCCTCTTACATATCATGATTTAAGGTAGTGATACCCGCTGCACCATCAAAGTATTGTTATATTTTGATCGCTCAGATGATTGTTCAACTTCCGCTTTTGTCACGGGGCGGAAGTGTCAAATTGGGAGAGGATCTGTGCCAAAGCTGCTTCAGGCCAAATCTAATACTTTATCTTCGATTCTGACCGGACAAGGAACATTGAACAAAATGTTCTAAGGGTTGCGAAAATCGTTTCAAATGCTGAAATGATGTACTGAATCACGAGAGGAGCGAGTTCCGTCAAGCGAAGCGAAGACGGATAGTTAACACTGGTTAAAAAACATACGGAAATGTACTGTTTTCTCTATATATAAAATATAAATATTATAAACAGTACATCGTACACAGACACTCACTTCGTTCGTGTCCCTCGCTACGCTCGGAATTTTGAAGTAATCTATGATTATATAAACAAAGCAATTATCGTTGGACTATCATGCAACTGACCGAAGCTCAGAGTTAACTGGTATTATTCATGACTTAAAACGCCCTGAGAGCGCCTGTAAGCGATTTTTATGATATGGCTAATACGATTTGATACCTTGCAAAGAAAAACGCTCTACGGGCTTCCTGTGCGATATTTACGAATCCAGTGCTTTACGATTCAACTTTGATGTTGAGTATAAGCGCGTTCCCTTCCCTGTTTGCAACTTCCTGCGTTCTTTTGCTAGGTAAGAAAGCCAGAATATCGGACCTGCGAGTGTTGTAGGATTAGCACGATGTACGACGTAATGATCGGGATAGTACTTCGTAGCTTTGGGCACGTTTACCATCATTGCTCTGTCTGTCCATTACTATAGTAAGCCTTGACAATGCTGCTTGGGCGATGAGCAAAGTCTAAGACTATCAGATCGATTCCTATTTAGTATTCTATCTATCTTTCATTCGATAACCCATTGAAAAACATAAAATAACCTATAGCATATCTTGATTGATTTTTTATGGATTTTAGACTTAGTTAATGGTAAATTGTCAATGCTTTCAATGTGCTAATTATAGTATAGGGAAATTTATGAGCGATTTTTGGAGTAAATCAATAAAAAAAGTTGGTCTTCCCGGGCTCGTACTTTACGTTTTTTATTTTGTTATTGATAAAATCTTCGACGAAAAAATAACAGATTTTTTAGGAATTAATAGGTTCTTCATTTTAATCCTAATCATTCTTGTTCTCTTGGCTATATTCTTCATTTATTCTACATTAAAAACAGCAAAAACCTATCCTACAGTTGAAAATGATGACACCCGTCCTCTAGATGCTACTAATAATGAGACCAAGGCAGAGCTGCCGTCATCAACACCTCCCCATGTAAAAATCCAGACCGTTGAATATAAAGATAATGCAAGACATGAGGGAGATAACAATTTCTCATGACTATATCTCAAGTTAAATATCAAGATGGCGCATCGCATGACGGCGACAACAATTTTTATACACTGTCGAGTTTAGAATCGACCATTGATCAGGTTAAAAAGTCTTGTTTAGGTCATGACGAATTAATATCCATAATGGAAGATTTAGCTGAGTATCTAGATGATTATCCAGGAAGAGAGATCATTGGACTGGAAGGTAAACTTTTACGCGGTGACAGATCTGACTTAGTGGAAAGAGCAACTAGGCTAAAAAATAAATTTGCTCGGAGAGTTGCTAAAGATCAAATGTCTCTGGTTGAACAAACAGTATACATTCAAATTCTTTCCGCCATTTGTTCGAGCTGGCATCAGTGTATTTATCCAGCAATAATGAGTGGTCAAAGTAAAGTAGAAATCGATAGACTAGTTAATATTGAAATAATTCAACCAGTGCATAAAGCTATTGTTCGTTACGATAGCTTGATTACTACTGAGTTGGTATCAGGAATGCTTTATTTTTTGACTGGCTTATGTCATGTATCGTGGGGGATTAAATGTTAATATATCACCCAATATTCGATACGAGCCATTGCGTCTATAGATCGTTGCTTTTATTAGAAGAGCAAAATGACTGTGAAATTGATATTGAACTATTCAGGCTAATGGACTTTTATGTACTTTTCCCTAGTCTTTTAAAACTCATAAAACCATTTCCGAATGAATTAAGACGTTATAAAAAAGCAATACAAAAGATAAGTGAACCTTACGAGAACATTCAGAATCCTAATCGAATTTTCATTGAACTAAGACGAATTCAATCTATCGCGTTCCATCATCTTTTGTCCAAGAATTTAATTGATATGGAAAGTTATACAAATGGAAAGATAAAAAGGACTAAAACTGTTTTACCTGAAGATTTAAAACATTCTTTGAGCGAAGTTTCCTACAGGAAGAGTGAATGGTTTGCCCTAATATCCAAAGGGTTCCAGCAAATTGAATTTTACGGCTCCAACGGACTAAAAAAAAGAACAGGTCTTATGGAATATAGATATGACGAGGTAGATACAAATGATTAAGCCTCATTTGATTGTTGAAAGATTCGCTGTATCCAGGAACGGCATTTTTGTGTATGACCAAGAATTCCACAAAGGCGTTAATATAATAAGAGGTTGGAATGGGACGGGCAAATCAACGATTGTAGATTTATTGTCTTATGCTTTAGGTTCAGTTATAACTGACTGGACTCAACATCAGTCATATTGTGATAAAGTGTTTGCTCAAGTTTCACTCAACGGAATTAGGGTCACATTAAAAAGAGATATTGTTGAAAACGGACTGTCAAAGATGTACTTGCATGAAGGTACTATTGACTCATCCATCAAACTCAATGCTCACTGGACAGGTTACCCTTATCGCAGAAGTGATACATTACATAGCTTTTCTCAGCAGCTTTTTGAGCTTTTGAGTCTTCCAAGACATAAAACTGATGATGACCGAAATTTAACTCTCCATCAGATAATGCGATTGATGTACGTTGACCAATTATCAGCAACAACTAAGCTTTTAAAAGAAGAGAAGAACTTTGATAATCCTAACTTAAGAAGAGCTATTGGTGAATACCTTCTTGGCATTGATGACTTAGAAGCTCACAACTTAAGACAAGAACTGTTATCAGAAACAAAACGTTTCGAAAAATTCAATTCAGAAGCGAATTCAATATTTAAGATAATTGGCGGAGATGATGTAAAAGTAAGTGAACATTCATTAAATCAGCGCATTGAAAAATACTCACTTGAACTTGATAAACTTAATGAAGAGATGCAAACGTTGCTTTCTGGTGGAAACACGGATGATAGCAGCGAAGACAAATCCGTTTTAGCAAAATTACAAAATGAAAATCTTGAGTTGATATCTTTCCGATTCAAAATACAGGAAGAAATTATTTCTTTATCAAAAGAAATGAGCGACACGAAACTTTTCTTAATTTCACTAGAATCAAGGAAAGATGCACTATTACATTCTAAATCCGTTAATAATTCACTTGGTAGTATTGAATTCAAATATTGCCCCTCATGTTTAAATCATATTGAGATAAGCACCGATTTAGAAAGCTGTGGATTATGCAAAAGTAAAAATAGCAAAAACTCGTCTGATGATGCTTATGTCAAACAACTCAACAACCTGAACTTTCAAATAAAAGAAAGCAGTCAAGTTATTGCAAGTCTTGAAAGTGAGATCAGAAACCTTAATGTTAATCTAGAAAAGACAAGCTTAAAAATAAATGAGCTATCTCGTAGCCTTAAGACTTTCTCATTGATTCCATCCGAAAAAGAAAGCTTGATAATTGAAATTGGAAAAAGCATCGGATTTATTGAGGGAGCCATTCTTTCTCTTGAAGAAAACAGAGGTGGCATTTCTAAAATAAATGCTCTCTTACTGGAGAAGCAACAAGCCCAAAAAAGAATTTTGGAAATTAAAGATAAACTCGCTTCATTAGACAAACTTCAAGCAGAAAGACAAGTGGCTGTATACTCTGATATAGAGCAAATAACCAAAAGACTGTTAATATCAGATGGTGGCAACGAGCCTGCATTCGATAACCCTGGCGATGTTATTATTGACTTTGCTCGCGACAGAATGTATTTGGACGGCATGAGTAAATTTTCCGCTAGTTCAATGGTTATTTTCAAAAACAGTATTCGGCTTGCTATCTTCCTCCACTGCGTTGACGATCCAGAGTCACGCCTACCTAATTTCATTATTATGGATAATATTGAAGATAAAGGAATGGTTGATGCACGAAGCCATAATTTCCAACACGTTATAATTAATGAATGCCAAAATTTACATGATGAGTATCAGTTAATATTTACAACATCCATGATATCTCCAGAGTTAAACGACACTTCATATTGTGTTGGCCCTTATTATCCTAAAGGCACTCACACACTTAATCTATAAGTACATGTAAACCCGGAAATATTTCTCTCATAAAGCAATTTTCCGGGTTTCATCTATCTTTGTAGCAGATTCTAGAGCGCGTAATTAGTTTGTTACCGAATCTATACCAAGAGTGCTCCATACCCCTTCAAAAAAGCCTTGTATACCACTCCGGAGAACTTTTAGGTGAAAACCAATAAATGTATTCACATCCCATAAAAACGGCTCTTAAAGCGATACAGGAAAGATTTGACTGTCTTTGTTAATTTCCCGCTTTCATTCTGAGCTTGGATGTTGAAAAGATCCTGTGCCCTTCTCCAGATGAAAATTTACCGCTGTTTTTCGCAAGGTACGAAATACGCTCAACAAAATCAGCAAGGGAATCATGATGACCCCTTACGATAGAGTATCGGCCATTCTCAGCTAAATGCACACGGCTGGTATCGTCTGTCAATTCATTCCAAAGCTCACTTATCAACCCAATCATGCCTGTGTTACCAAAGCCAGCGGTTTGAACTTGGAAATGAGGTAATGCTATCCAGCAGTGGTAATGAACCTGCATAGCCCTTTCCTTTTCTCGAACCCAACCGTAAGCAAATTTTTTTATTGGTTGTCCATTCCACGCCTTCTTTTTAAAGCGCCCTCTCAATCGTTCAAAAAGATCACTCACTAATCCATTACTTTCCGAAACAGGCATTCCCTCCGGTACTGACAAATCGAACCGGAAAGCAAAAACCTTGCTGTATTGCGATTGCATTGCATGGATCTGCTTAATGAACGCATCAATGATTTCTTTTCTGATCGGATGATAACCCTTCTTCATCGAATCATAGTTCAACCGGTATACAAGCCCATCAAGTACATATTCAGAGCTATGGATAAGTGAGTAACGACCATCATCACGATGATTGGTTATTTTTTGAACATCAGGGAAAGGCAGATCTATGGACATACAACTAACACCACATAACAGATATTAATAATAACCAGTATGAGGGAGAGACTCCTGGGGAGGACCAAGCCCAACAGCTACTGGCATAAATGCGGTGTTAGTAGATAAATAGAAACTCCGAAAAGTTTACACAGAGATTTTCTTTCACTATACACCACAAAATTATTTATGGCAACAATTTATGGTGAGGTTAGTTTTTCAAGATGGATCAAGTAAGCCATAGCCTCTTCGCGATTTTTATGGCACATATCGAGTGAAGGGCGCAGACTGCTACACACCGTGGGGCGGTGGATTGACCCAAAGATGTTGCATAGATTATCTTCCGATAACTGTACACATCTAACATTTGCTGGCTTGCCTTGTGGCATCCCGGGAATTGGGCTGGATATAGAAGGCGCGATGCAACATGCACCGCAATCACTACGACACTGCATTAGAATTGCCCCTGATATAGCCGATGAACTTCACTCGACTTTAACCGCAGGTCACTCGAATCGATAGGCTGAATCATATCCCTAAAACTCATACTATGTACAATTGACTATCAGGCTTGCCCCCCGGCATTCCTGGAATGGGGCTTGAAATGGACGGTGCAGTACAGCACGCGCCACAATCGGGACGACAATCCATAAATGCTCTCTTTAGCTGACGATGGCCCGCGCAGTCGGGCATCGCGCGCACAGTAACACCTTTTGCGTATTGATAGCAAAAGCCACGAATTCCTCTTGCCTGAAAGGCCGCGCGCGAGTAATTTGGCGCGATATTTTTTACCTCCCGTAAACAGGATTACTGCAATGCCAAGAGCGAACGAAATTAAGAAAGGTATGGTGCTGAATTACAACGGCAAACTGCTGATTGTGAAAGATATCGACATTCAGGCACCCAGCGCCCGTGGTGCAGCAACGCTGTACAAAATGCGTTTCGCCGATGTGCGTACTGGCCTGAAGGTGGAAGAGCGCTTTAAAGGTGACGACATCGTCGATACCGTGACCCTGACCCGTCGCTACGTTGATTTCTCCTACATCGACGGCAACGAATACGTGTTCATGGACAAAGAAGATTACACCCCGTATATCTTCACCAAAGACCAGATTGAAGAAGAGCTGCTGTTCATCCCTGAAGGCGGCATGCCTGACATGCAGGTCCTCACCTGGGACGGCGTGCTGCTGGCGCTGGAGCTGCCGCAGACCGTCGATCTGGAAATCGTGGAAACCGCACCCGGCATCAAAGGCGCATCCGCAAGTGCGCGCAACAAACCGGCAACCCTAACCACCGGCCTGGTTGTGCAGGTGCCTGAATACCTCTCCGCTGGCGAGAAGATCCGCATCCATATCGAAGAAAAACGCTATATGGGTCGCGCTGACTAACACAAAAAACCCGGCTTTGCGCCGGGTTTTTCTTTTACAGCAATTCAGGATACTTCGTCATCTTCAGCGCCAGCTCAACGCCGCGCACTTCCGCCATCCCTTTAAGACGGCCAATCGCCGAATAGCCCGGGTTGGTTTTCTTACGCAGATCGTCCAGCATCTGGTGGCCGTGATCCGGACGGAACGGAATAGGACGCACGTCGCCCGCCTGCTTGCGACGCGCCTCTTCCGCCAGAATGGCATCTACCACCGCTACCATATTCACATCGCCGCCCAGGTGCGCCGCCTCGTGGAAGGTTTTTGGATTATCCTCACGGCAGGTCGCACGCAGGTGCGTAAAGTGAATGCGATCGCCAAAGGTTTCAATCATCCGCACCAGGTCGTTATCCGCACGCACGCCGTAGGAGCCGGTACACATGGTGAAGCCGTTATAGATGCTGTTTACCGTCTCTTTCAGCCACTGCATATCTTCAATAGTGGAAACGATGCGCGGCAGGCCGAGGATAGGACGCGGTGGATCGTCCGGGTGTACAGCGAGGCGTACACCTGCCTCTTCAGCAACCGGCACGATAGCGCGCAGGAAGTACGCCATGTTTTCACGCAGCTGCTGCTTATCAATATCGCCGTATTCCGCCAGGCGCGCGCGGAACTGATCCAGCGTATAACCCTCTTCAGCCCCCGGCAGGCCCGCAATAATATTACGGGTCAGCTTTTCGATGTCTGCGTCACTGGCGGCGTTAAACCACGCGTGCGCCTGCTGCTGCTCTTCCGCGGTGTAATCCGCGTCGGCGCCAGGACGTTTCAGAATGTGCAGCTCAAACGCCGCGAAGGCGATCTGGTCGAAGCGCAGCGCTTTCGAGCCGTCCGGCATTTGGTATTCAAGGTCGGTACGCGTCCAGTCCAGAATAGGCATGAAGTTATAGCAAACCGTATCAATGCCGCAGGCTGCCAGGTTACGAATGCTCTGCTGATAGTTAGCAATCCAGGTCTGGTACTCCCCGGAATGAGTTTTGATGTCTTCGTGAACCGGGATGCTCTCCACCACAGACCAGGTTAACCCCTTCTCCGCCAGCAGCGCCTGACGCTGTTGAATTTCTTCAACCGGCCATACCTGACCGTTAGGAATATGATGCAGCGCCGTGACGACACCCGTTGCGCCAGCCTGGCGCACATCATCAAGAGAAACCGGATCGTTCGGCCCGTACCAACGCCAGGTTTGTTCCATTGCCTCACCCTCTTAAGTTGTTATACCAATATGTGTTACTGCAATGACGACTACCATACATGTTTGCCGCTAAGGGTCAACATACCGCCACACATTGATTGATCAAACTCACATAACGCGGATATTTACGGCTCACCAATTTTATTTGCTGTCATATAACTTTACACTGGCATTGTTAATTAATGGTTAATCAGGTGTATATCACATGAAGACAATTGCCTCCACAGCCCTTCCTGCCCAGGTTCAGCAGCCGCGCTACGATCGTCAGCAACTGCGCTCCCGCATCGTCCATTTTGGCTTTGGCGCGTTTCACCGTGCGCACCAGGCATTGTTAACAAATCGGGTGCTGAATGAAAAAGGCGGCGACTGGGGTATTTGTGAGATTAGCCTTTTCAGCGGCGATATGCTGATGAGCCAGCTGCGCGCGCAGGATCACCTGTTCACCGTCCTGGAGAAAGGGGCAGAAGGAAATGAGGCGATTATCGTCGGTGCCGTCCATGAATGCCTGAACGCAAAACTGGACTCTCTGCCCGCCATTATTGAGAAATTTTGCGAGCCTCAGGTCGCGATCGTGTCGCTCACCATCACGGAGAAAGGCTATTGCATCGATCCCGCGACCGGGAAACTCGATCTGCACAACGCCCGGGTAATCCATGACCTTGAAAATCCATCAGAGCCACATTCCGCACCCGGGATCCTTGTCGAAGCGCTTCACCGCCGCCGCGAGCGCGGTTTGCCTGCGTTTACCGTGCTCTCCTGCGACAATATCCCCGATAATGGGCACGTGGTGAAAAACGCAGTGCTGGGCATGGCGCAAAAGCGTTCTGCAGCGCTGTCTGAATGGATTGACAGCCACGTGAGCTTCCCGGGAACGATGGTCGACAGAATTGTTCCCGCCGCGACGGAAGCCTCGCTGGCGGAAATCACCGACGCGCTCGGCGTGGAAGATCCGTGCGCCATCAGCTGTGAACCGTTTATTCAGTGGGTGGTAGAAGATAATTTTGTCGCTGGCCGTCCGGAATGGGAAGTGGCGGGCGTTCAGATGGTGCAGGATGTTCTGCCGTGGGAGCAGATGAAATTGCGCATGCTCAACGGCAGCCACTCTTTCCTGGCGTATCTGGGGTATCTCGCGGGCTACGCCCATATTAATGAATGCATGGAGGACGCCGCGTTTCGTGAAGCCGCCCGTCGGCTGATGCTGAACGAGCAGGCCCCCACATTACGCATTAAGGATGTCGACCTCACCGCCTACGCCGATAGCCTGCTCAAGCGCTTTGCCAACCCGGCGCTCCAGCATCGAACCTGGCAAATCGCGATGGACGGTAGCCAGAAGCTTCCGCAAAGAATGCTGGACGGGATCCGCGTTCATCTCGAGCGAAAAACACCGTGGTCGCTGCTGGCTCTGGGCGTGGCCGGCTGGATACGCTACGTCAGCGGTACCGACGACCGTGGCAACGCGATTGATGTTCGCGATCCCCTCAGCGATAAAATCCGCGCCATCGTCGACGCCAGCAGCGATGCCGACCGCGTTAACGCGCTGCTGGGGCTCAGCGAGGTCTTTGGTCACGATCTCGCACAAAACAGCGTCTTTGTGGAGGCTGTCAGCCAGGCATACCAGCGCATCACCCGCCACGGCGCACGTCAGGCTGTTATCGAAACGTTAAATATTTAACGATTATTGCGCTTAACGCGAACGGATGAAGCCTCCGTTCGCCCTCCCTCTTCTCACAGGTCACGTTTTTCGCCAGGATAAAGAGAATAGTGTTATAGCATCACAATTCTCATCTGGAGCGCACGTGACCAAAACCAACCTCATCACCGGTTTTCTCGGCAGCGGTAAAACCACCTCAATTCTCCACCTGCTGGCGAACAAAGATCCTGCCGAGAAATGGGCGGTGCTGGTCAATGAATTTGGCGAGGTGGGCATTGACGGCGCGTTGCTGTCATCCAGCGGCGCGATGATTAAAGAGATCCCCGGCGGATGCATGTGCTGCGTCAATGGCCTGCCGATGCAGGTCGGGCTTAATACCCTGCTGCGTCAGGGCAAACCTGACCGCCTGCTGATTGAACCCACCGGGCTGGGTCACCCTAAGCAGATCCTCGATTTACTGACCGCCCCGGTTTACGAGCCTTGGATCGATCTGCGCGCCACCCTGTGCCTGCTCGATCCGCGTCAGCTTCTGGATGACAAAGCGGTGGCCAATGAGAACTTCCGCGATCAGCTCGCCTCGGCTGACGTTATTGTCGCGAATAAAGCAGATCGCGCCACGGCTGAAAGCCAGGCCGCACTGGACGCGTGGTGGCAACATTTCGGCGGCAACCGCACGCGGGTACAGGCCACCCAGGGGAATATTGATAGCGCCCTGCTTGACCTTCCTCGTGTGAACATGGCTGAACTTCCGGCCAGTGCGGAACATCAACATCGTCATTCGGTGAAACAGGGTTTAGCCGCTCTCAGCCTGCCGGAACATCAGCGCTGGCGTCGTAACCTGAACAGCGGCCAGGGATATCAGGCCTGCGGATGGATTTTTGATGCTGAAACCGTTTTCGACACTATTGGGATCCTGGAGTGGGCCCGACTTGCTCCCGTCGATCGTGTGAAAGGGATCATGCGCACCCCAGACGGGCTGGTGAGGATCAACCGTCAGGGTGACGATTTCTTTATTGAAACGCAGAATGTGGCGCCGCCTGACAGCCGAATAGAGTTAATTAGTGCGGTTAACGCCGACTGGAATGCCCTCCAGTCCAGCCTGTTGAGGATTCGTTTAAGTTCGGGGGGCTAACGTTGCCCCAGTTTTCACTCTATGCAGAACGTTATGACAACTCGATTTCCCCTGATATTACTGCTTAATGTCGCCGGTCTGGCGCTTTTCTTCTCCTGGTATATCCCGGCGGATCATGGTTTCTGGTTCCCGCTGGATTCTGCCATTTTTCACTTCTTCAACCAGGAGCTGGTGAAGAGCAACGCGTTTCTTTGGCTGGTGGCAATTACCAACAACCGTGCCTTCGACGGCTTCTCGCTGCTGGCCATGGGTTGCCTGATGCTCTCTTTCTGGCTGAAAGAGGATAAAGCCGGGCGTCGGCGTATTCTCATTATCGGTCTGGTAATGCTGCTGTTTGCTGTCGTCATTAACCAACTGGCAACCGCGATTATTCCGGTTAAGCGCTCAAGCCCAACGCTATTCTTCACCGATATTTATCGCGTCAGCGAACTGCTGCATATTCCAACAAAAGATGCGTCGAAGGACAGTTTCCCCGGCGATCACGGTATGATGCTGCTTATTTTTTCCGCAATTATGCTTCGCTATTTCGGCAGAAAAGCCTTTGCCATAGCCCTGATTATTTTTGTGGTTTTTGCCTTCCCGCGCGTAATGATTGGCGCTCACTGGTTCACCGATATTGCCGTCGGTTCGCTCTCCGTGGCGCTGATTGCGCTGCCGTGGTGTTTGATGACCCCACTGAGCGACAGGATAATAGCGCTGTTCGATCGCTATCTTCCCGGCAGAGCACAACAACAATTAAACAAATAACTAACCTAAATTAACGTGAGCTATCAGGGATCGACATGATCCCTGATAGCTCTCCCGCCAAGATCGTTTCTCACTGTCATATTCCTGTCATCACATTCATGATAAAAATGAATCAATTACGCGATTACGCGGCGGATCTGCCGGTATTTTGAGCATTTCCATGTTTTTACTTTCTGTATCACATTTTCTTATAAAAAAAAGGCTTTTTTTACTCGCATTACCCCAGGCAATCGGTTAATCTCGAACTCGTTTTGCCCCATAGAGATAATTATTTCAATGGCAAATAATTTTGTGCGCTGAGCCACAAATGTGACCAGAAAGAATTGTCTCAATGTGAACAGATAATTAGTCTCGTCACGTTTGGCATTTTTATAACGATATTTGTCGTTAAGGACTTCAAGGGAAAATAAACAAAATGGTCAAATCTCAACCGTTTCTGAGATATATCTTACGGGGGATCCCGGCGATAGCAGTCGCGGTACTGTTGTCTGCATGTAGTACATCGAACACCGCAAAGAATATGCATCCTGAGACGCGTGTTGTGGGAATGGAAGATTCCTCGTCACTGCAAGCCTCTCAGGATGAATTTGAAAATATGGTTCGTAATCTGGACGTGAAGTCCCGCATTATGGACCAGTATGCTGACTGGAAAGGCGTGCGCTATCGTCTTGGCGGCAGCACAAAAACAGGTATTGATTGTTCCGGGTTTGTACAGCGTACGTTCCGCGAGCAATTTGGGTTAGATCTTCCGCGTTCAACCTATGAACAGCAGGAGATGGGCAAGTCGATTTCACGTACCAAACTGCGCACCGGTGATTTAGTCCTGTTCCGTGCCGGTTCTACAGGTCGACATGTTGGCATCTATATTGGTAATGACCAGTTTGTACATGCCTCCACCAGCAGCGGTGTGACCATTTCCAGCATGAACGAACCGTACTGGAAGAAGCGCTACAACGAAGCACGCCGCGTACTGACCCGCAGTTAATATGACTATCGTATCGTTGGTTATCCCTTGGCTGACGATATGATGAAAAAAAGCACTGCTTCGGCAGTGTTTTTTTTTGCCCGTTACACTGAATACATCCAGCGGCATTTCAGGAATCACGACGCCTATGCTCACCCGCTATTTCTCCAGCAATCGCAAAATACTGATCCTTAGCATCATCACAGGCCTGATCGCCGCCCTGCTCCTGGGTTCGTTGCAATTTTTCTGGAGCTACCACAAGCGGGAAGTCAAATTCGACACCCTGATCCACGATGTGAGCATCTATATGGAGAGCTATTTCGATGAGTTAAAAAATTCTATCGATGTGCTCCAGCCGCTCACGTTAAGCAATTGCCACGATGTCAATCAGGAACTCACCTCGCGCGCTGCCTTTAGCCTTAACGTTCGCGCATTTCTGCTGGTCAGAGACAAAATGGCGTTCTGCTCTTCTGCCACGGGGCCGATGAATTCCCCGATGGAGGAGCTGATACCTGAGCTGCACATCGATAAACAAATTGATATGGCATTGCTTCCAGGCACCCCGATGCTGCCCAACAAGCCCGCGGTTGCCATCTGGTACCGTAACCCGCTAGTGAAGGACGGCGGCGTGTTCACCTCGGTGAATCTTAATCTGACGCCTTATCTGCTCTACACCGCGCGCCAGGACGAATTTGCCGGCATTGCCATCATTATTGGCGATCATGCGCTGTCAACGCGCTCCAGCACACTGGTCCTTGCGCATGACCTGCATGAAACTCCGGCCCGTACCGCGACGCTGAAAGACGTCCCCCTGACCATAAACCTGTATGCGGACGCCTGGACCAGCGATGAAATTCTCTACGCCCTGTTCTTCGGGCTGGTATGCGGTATTTGTGCCGGATCGCTCAACTACTATATCCTCAGCATTCGCCTCAGCCCGGGTAAAGAGATTTTAAGCGCGATTAAGCGCGGTCAGTTTTACGTGGTTTATCAGCCTGTCGTCGATGCTAAATCGCTCCAGATGACCGGGCTTGAAGTGCTGATGCGCTGGAAACACCCGACAATGGGGGAAATTCCGCCGGACGCGTTTATCAACTTTGCCGAAGCGCAGAGGCTGATTGTCCCGCTGACGCTGCATCTCTTTGACCTTATCATTCACGATGCGCCCGTGTTACAAACCCTGTTACCTCCGGGAGCAAAGGTGGGTATCAACATTGCGCCGGGGCATCTGCATGCAGAAAGCTTCAAAGACGATATGCGCACCTTCAAAGCGCTACTGCCGCAGGATTACTTCCAGATCGTGCTGGAAATTACCGAGCGCGATATGCTCAATCACCGGGAAGCCAACAGCCTTTTCGAATGGCTGCATAATGAAGGGTTTGAGATAGCCATTGATGATTTTGGCACCGGCCACAGCGCGCTGATTTACCTTGAGCATTTCACCATGGACTACCTCAAGATAGACCGTGGATTTGTTAATGCGATAGGGACTGAGACGGTGACGTCACCGGTGCTGGATGCCGTCCTGACGCTGGCAAGACGGTTGAATATGTCGACCGTCGCCGAAGGGGTGGAAACGCCGGAACAGGCCGCCTGGCTGCGCGAGCACGGCGTTAATTTCCTGCAGGGATACTGGATTAGCCGCCCGATGCCGCTGGCGCAATTCCGCGAATGGCGGCCTGATATTTCGCCCGAGGGTGATTAATTTCACATTGCCCGCGACGTCACTTATTATTCAGCTTAACCGAGCCGGTCTGTAAAAGAGGGAGCCGCCGCGAGATGCTTATGCGCTTTATGTTGCTGATGTTGGCACTAACGAGCCTGTCCAGCCAGGCGCAAGCCATCAAAGAAAATACCGCCTTCGCGGTGATTGGCGAGCCGAAATATGCGGTCAATTTTACACACTTCGATTACGTTAACCCTGCCGCGCCGAAGGGCGGAAAGGTCACGCTTTCCGCCACGGGAACATTCGACAACTTCAACCGCTTCGCCCTGCGCGGCGTGGCGGCCGCGCGAACGGAATCGCTTTACGATACGCTCTTCGTCACGTCGGATGATGAACCCGGCAGCTACTATCCGCTGATTGCCGAGAACGTCCGTTATGCCGATAACTTCGCCTGGGCGGAAATCTCGCTGAATCCGCGAGCGCGTTTTCACGACGGTACGCCGGTAAAGGCGAGCGACGTCGCGTTCACCTTCCATAAATTCATGACCGAAGGCGTCCCCCAGTTCCGCATCGTGTATAAAGGGGCTTCCGTCAGAGCCATCGCGCCGCTCACCGTGCGCATCGAGCTGAGCGAACCGAACAAAGAGAATATGCTCAGCCTTTTCTCGCTGCCGGTAATGCCTGAATCGTTCTGGAAAAATCATAAGCTAAGCGACCCGCTTTCCACGCCGCCGCTGGCAGGCGGCCCATACCGCATCACCGACTGGCGCATGGGGCAATATGTTGTTTACTCTCGCGTGAAAGACTACTGGGCGGCCAACCTGCCGGTAAACCGCGGGCGCTGGAATTTCGACACCCTCCGCTATGATTACTACCTCGACGATAACGTGGCGTTTGAAGCATTTAAAGCCGGCGCTTTTGATTTACGCGTCGAGAGCAGCGCCAAAAACTGGGCGACCCGCTATATCGGCAAAAATTTCGCCAAAGGCTATATCGTCAAAGACGAGCACAAAAATGAGTCTGCCCAGGACACACGCTGGCTGGCGTTTAATATTCAGCGTCCGGTATTTAATGACCGCCGGGTGCGCGAAGCGATATCTCTGGCCTTTGATTTTGAGTGGATGAACAAGGCGCTGTTTTACGGGGCTTACAGCCGTGCGAATAGCTATTTCCAGAACACCGAATATGCCGCGCGCGATTACCCGAAAGCCGATGAGCTGGCTCTGCTGGCACCGCTGAAAGCGGAGCTGAAAGCGGAGCTGCCGCCACAGGTGTTCACCACCGTGTTTCAGCCACCCGCGTCGAACGGTGACGGTTACGACCGCGACAACCTGCTGAAAGCCAGCAAGCTGCTGGATGACGCGGGCTGGCACCTGAAAAATCAAAAGCGTGTGGATGCCAGAACGGGTAAGCCTCTCAGCTTTGAACTGCTGCTCTCCTCCGGGGGCAACGATCAGTGGGTACTGCCGTTTAAGCACAACCTTGCGCGGCTGGGCGTGACCATGAACATTCGCCAGGTCGATAACGCGCAGATCACCAGCCGCATGCGCAGCCGTGATTACGACATGATGCAGCGCCTGTGGCCCGCGCAGCCGTGGCCCAGCTCCGACCTGCAAATCTCCTGGGCCTCCAGCTACATCGACTCTTCATACAATGCGCCCGGGGTAAAAAGCCCGGCGATTGACGCGCTGATTGCGAAAATAGTGGCGGCGCAGGGGGATAAAGAAAAACTCCTGCCGCTCGGGCGCGCCCTCGACAGGGTCCTGACCTGGAACTACTACATGCTGCCGATGTGGTATATGGGCGAAGATCGCCTTGCGCGCTGGGACAAGTTCTCCGTGCCTGCCGTGCGCCCTGTCTACTCCCTGGGCTTTGATACCTGGTGGTATGACGTTAACAAAGCCGCCAGACTTCCCGCTGAGCGGCGATAAGGAATCATCATGGGTGCCTATCTTCTCCGTCGTCTCCTGCTGATTATCCCCACCCTGTGGGCCATCATCACGATTAACTTTTTTATCGTGCAAATCGCCCCCGGCGGCCCGGTCGATCAGGCGATTGCCGCCATTGAATTTGGCAACAGCGGCGGCATGCCCGGCGGCGGCGGTGAAGGGATGGGCGCGAGCCATGCGCGAACCGGCGTAGGGAATATCAGCGAAAGCCATTATCGCGGCGGACGCGGGCTGGATCCGGAAGTGATCGCCGAGATCACCCACCGCTACGGCTTTGACAAACCGATTCACGAGCGCTATTTCAAGATGCTCTGGGATTACATCCGCTTTGATTTTGGCGATAGCCTGTTTCGCAGTGCGTCAGTGTTAACGTTGATCAAGCAAAGCCTGCCGGTTTCGATAACGCTGGGGCTGTGGGGAACGCTGATTATCTACCTGGTCTCTATACCGCTCGGGATCCGCAAAGCGGTGTATAACGGCAGCCGGTTTGATATCTGGAGCAGCACGTTCATCATCATCGGCTACGCCATCCCGGCGTTTCTGTTTGCCGTCCTGCTGATCGTCTTTTTTGCCGGGGGAAGCTATTTCGACCTCTTCCCGCTGCGGGGGCTGGTCTCCGCCGATTTCAGCTCCCTGCCGTGGTATCAGAAAATCACCGACTATCTCTGGCATATCACGCTGCCGGTGCTGGCCACGGTCATTGGCGGGTTCGCGGCCCTGACCATGTTGACCAAAAACGCCTTTCTCGATGAAATTCGTAAGCAGTACGTTGTCACGGCCCGCGCTAAGGGCGTGAGCGAGAAGCAGATCATGTGGAAACACGTGTTCCGTAACGCCATGCTGCTGGTGATCGCCGGGTTTCCGGCCACGTTCATCGGCATGTTTTTTACCGGCTCGCTGCTGATAGAGGTGATGTTCTCGCTCAACGGCCTGGGGCTGCTGGGCTATGAGGCTACCGTGTCGCGCGACTATCCGGTGATGTTCGGCACACTTTATATTTTCACCCTGATTGGCCTGCTGCTGAATATCATCAGTGATATCAGCTATACGCTGGTCGATCCCCGAATCGATTTTGAGGGCCGCTGATGCCGCGTTTAAGCCCCGTCAACCAGGCCCGCTGGGCCCGTTTTCGCCACAACCGCCGCGGCTACTGGTCGCTGTGGATTTTTGCCGTGCTGTTTGCCTTAAGCATGTGTTCGGAGCTGATCGCCAACGACAAGCCGTTGCTGGTGCATTTTAACGACCGCTGGTACGTGCCGGTTATCGCCAACTACAGCGAAAGCGACTTTGGCGGCCCGTTTGCGACACCGGCGGAGTATCAGGATCCGTGGCTTCGCCAGCAGATTGAGCAGCACGGCTGGGCGCTCTGGGCGCCGGTGCGCTTTGGGGCAAACAGCATTAACTTCGCCACCACGACTCCGTTCCCTTCCCCGCCCTCCGCGCAAAACTGGCTGGGAACGGATGCTAACGGCGGCGACGTGCTGGCGCGCATCCTGTATGGCACGCGAATTTCTCTTCTCTTTGGGCTGATGCTGACGATCTTCTCAAGCGTAATGGGCGTTGTGGCGGGTGCCGTTCAGGGCTACTACGGCGGGAAAATTGACCTGTGGGGCCAGCGGGTTATTGAAGTCTGGTCAGGCATGCCAACGCTGTTTCTGATCATCCTGCTTTCCAGCGTGGTGCAGCCCGGCTTCTGGTGGCTGTTAGGCATCACCGTCCTGTTCGGCTGGATGGCGCTGGTGGGCGTGGTGCGCGCGGAGTTCCTGCGCACCCGCAATTTCGACTACATTCGCGCCGCGCAGGCGCTTGGCGTGAGCGACCGGGGGATCATCTTCCGCCACATGCTGCCCAACGCGGTCGTGGCAACGCTCACCTTCCTGCCGTTTATTCTGTGCAGCTCCATCACCACCCTCACCTCGCTTGATTTTCTTGGTTTCGGGCTACCGCTGGGTTCCCCGTCGCTCGGCGAACTGCTGCTGCAGGGCAAAAACAACCTGCAGGCGCCGTGGTTAGGCATCGCCGCCTTTCTTTCCGTGGCCGTGCTGCTGTCGCTGCTAATTTTTATTGGCGAAGCCGTGCGCGATGCCTTCGATCCGAACAAGGCGGTATAAAATGAGCCAGCCTCTTCTCAGTATTGATAACCTGTCGATTGCTTTTTCTAAGCAGGACGAGACGCGCACCGTGGTCACCGACCTGTCGCTGCAGATCCAGACCGGGGAAACGCTGGCCCTGGTGGGCGAGTCGGGTTCAGGCAAGAGCGTTTCGGCGCTCTCTATCCTGCGCCTGTTGCCCTCTCCGCCGGTAAGCTACCCGCAAGGGGATATTCTGTTTCACGGCAACTCGCTGCTGCATGCCGACGAACATACCCTGCGCGGCATTCGCGGCAACAAAATCGCGATGATCTTCCAGGAGCCGATGGTTTCCCTCAACCCGCTGCACAGCCTGGAGAAACAGCTCTATGAAGTGCTCTCCCTGCACCGGGGGATGCGCAAAGAGGCCGCGCGGGGAGAAATTCTGGATTGTCTGGAACGAACCGGCATACGCAATGCGGCCAAACGGCTGAATGATTTTCCGCACCAGCTCTCCGGCGGCGAACGCCAGCGCGTGATGATTGCCATGGCCCTGCTCACGCGCCCAGAACTGCTGATAGCCGACGAGCCGACGACGGCGCTGGACGTAACGGTACAGGCGCAAATACTGACGCTGCTGCGGGAACTGCGTGACGAGCTGAACATGAGCCTGCTGTTTATCACGCACAACCTGAGCATTGTGAGAAAGCTGGCCGACAGCGTCGCGGTGATGCAAAACGGACGATGCGTTGAACAGAATAGCGCGTCCACGCTGCTGAGCGCGCCGCAGCACCCCTATACGCAGCGTTTGCTCGACAGCGAACCCTCCGGCGCCCCGGTTCCCCTCGCGGCTGACAGCACGCCGCTGCTGCGCGTTGAGGATCTGTCCGTCTCGTTCCCGATCCGCAAAGGTATTCTGCGGCGCATCGTCGACCAGAATCCGGTGCTGAAAAACATCCGCTTCTCGCTGCGCCCGGGAGAATCCCTGGGGCTGGTGGGCGAATCCGGTTCGGGCAAAAGCACCACCGGCCTGGCGCTGCTGCGCTTAATTGCCTCCCAGGGCGAGATCCTCTTTGACGGTATGCCTCTGCACCGCTGGAACCGCCGTCAGATGCTGCCCGTGCGGCCCCGCATGCAGGTGGTGTTTCAGGATCCCAACTCCTCGCTTAACCCCCGGCTCAGCGTGTTACAGATTATCGAGGAGGGGCTGCGCGTGCATCAGCCCGGCCTGAGCGCTCAGCAACGGGAACAGGAGGTTATTCGGGTGATGGCCGAAGTGGGCTTAGATGCCGGGACCCGCCACCGCTATCCGGCTGAATTCTCCGGCGGGCAGCGCCAGCGTATCGCCATTGCCCGCGCGCTGATCCTGAAGCCGGAGCTGATTATTCTGGATGAACCGACGTCGTCGCTGGACAGAACCGTTCAGGCGCAGATCCTGGCGCTGCTGAAAGGGCTACAGGAAAAGCACCGCCTGGCCTATATCTTTATCAGCCATGATTTACAGGTGGTGCGGGCGCTATGCCATCAGGTGATTGTGTTGCGTCAGGGAGAAGTGGTCGAGCAGGGAGAGTGCCAGCGCGTATTTAGCGCGCCAACGCAGCGCTACACGCGCCAGCTGTTGTCGGCAGACTAGCGGTCAGAACGGGTACTGGCCGGAGAAAGGCTCCGCGATGGCAACGCCAAAATTTTTCAGACGGCAGGTGGCGGCAAACTCGTCCTGGCTTTTCACAAACAGGCACGGCTCACCTTCGCACTCCAGCACGGAGCTGTCCACTTCGATATCCGTCAGGGCCTGGCTGAGACGCTCCATTACCCGCCATGCATTTTCGTCGCTCGGGCTCAGCAGCTTGAGCGCCACCAGGCAGTTTTCAAAGCCCGCGACGTTTTGCGGAATCGGTTCAACTTTCGAACCTGCAAAACCCGTCGACCAGCGATAGCTCTGGGGCAAGCGATGGACAATAGAAAGTTGTAATGTATTCACGTTCGTTCCCCGGAAGCAAAATTTACTTCACAATTTATTTACATTTATAGTAACACATCATCGCCAGCCTGCACTCTTCAGCGCTTTTTTATCGGTATTCAGGCTCGCGTCGGCGCTATATGTACCCGTTTCTGCGATCTAACTCAACCTTTTTGAATACAATGATGTGACTTTTTACACAAATAGATTTTACATAAAATAAACAAACACGGAATAAACGAACGGGGGTTTGGTTGATATGCATCAACAAAAAAGGCCCTGCCGGGCCTTCTCTGTATTCTAGTGGGCCACTTTTCGCGGTCGACTGGCGTAAAGATAGAAGAGTATCGAGCTGGTTGCGCAAAAAGCCATCGCCCACAGCATGGGCCATGCCGTTGTAAAGGTGGCCATCGAAAGCAACGCCCCGACGATAGCGCCGATGCCGAAGCGGAACGTCCCCGCCAGGGAAGAGGCGGTGCCCGCCATATGCGGAAACTCATCCAGGATCACCGCCATCGCATTAGATGACACCATCGACACGCAGCCGACAAAGGCCGCCACGCCGACCACCAGCGCCCAGAAGCCCACGCCCAGAAACGCGCTCGCCACCAGCCAGATCGCCATCACAAACTGGATCCACAGCCCGGCGCGGAACATGTTCAGCGCCCCCACCCGCCGGACAAAACGGCTGTTGATGATGGTCATGATGAACAGGAAGACGATGTTAAGCGCGAAATAGTAGCCGAAGTGCTGCGGCGAAACGTGGTTCAGCTCGATGTAGACAAACGGCCCGGCGCTCAGGAAGGAGAACATCCCGGCGAAGCTGAACCCGCTTGCCAGCATATAGCTGAGCACGCGCTTGTGGCGAAACAGCGAGGCAAAGTTGCCGATGGTGGTTCGGATGTGGAATTTCTGACGGCGCTCGACGGGAAGCGTTTCATCAATAAAGAAGAAGACCATCGCCGAGGCCAGCAGCGCGGCCAGGGCCAGGATCCAGAAAATCACATGCCAGCTAAACCATACCAGCACCGCACCACCGGCCATCGGGGCCACCAGCGGCGCAATCGTCGTCACCAGCATCACGAACGACATCATGCGGGAGAACTCTTCTTTCGGGTAGATATCACGCATCAGGGCGTTAATCACCACGCTTGCCGCAGCCGCCGCCAGACCGTGGAAGAAGCGCATGATAATCAGATGATCGATGGTCTGCGCCAGCGCACAGGCAACCGCTGCGGCCGCAAAGACCAGCGTCCCGCCCAGAATGACGGGCTTGCGTCCAAGACTGTCCGCCATCGGGCCATAAAACAGCTGGCCGAGGGCAAAGCCGAGAATATAGGTGCTGAGCGTCATCTGCGCACTGCCCGCCGGAACGCCAAACTGCGCGGAAATGACCGGCAGTGCGGGCAGGTACATATCAATAGACAGCGGCATCAGCATGGCCAGCAGGCCAAGAATGAAGACGATTTTGAACGACGAGTGTGGCCTGGTGGTCACAGAGCTCTCCTGAAATTAGTGCGAAGGAAGACCGACGCTGGCGATCTCTTCTTCCGTTAACGGGCGATATTCGCCAGGCGCCAGGTCGGGATCGAGCTCAATCGCACCAATCCGTTCGCGATGCAGGCCAACAACGTGGTTCCCCACCGCGGCAAACATACGTTTCACCTGATGGTAACGCCCCTCGCTGATGGTCAGACGGACCTCCGTCGGCGTGATCACCTCAAGCACGGCGGGTTTGGTCAGATCTTTTTCATTATGCAGCTGAACGCCTTTCGTGAATTGCTCTGCCGTGTCATCCGACACCGGCGACTCCAGCGTGACCAGATAGGTTTTCTCGCAGTGGTGACGCGGGGAAGTAATGCGATGCGACCACTGCCCGTCGTCGGTCATCAGCACCAGACCCGTGGTGTCGATGTCGAGGCGGCCTGCGGCGTGCAGCTTGTGCGCCACCGGTTCGTCGAGGAAATAGAGCACCGTCGGGTGATCGGGATCGTCCGTTGAGCAGACGTAGCCTTCCGGCTTGTTGAGCATGAAGTAGCGCGGACCGTGCTGCTGGGTCAGCGGATTGCCGTCATACTCCACCTGATGGTCAGGTTGCAGTTTGAACGCGCTGTCTCTCACAATGTCGCCATCCACGGTAACGCGGCTGGCGCGAATTTCGCGCCCGGCAATAGCGCGGCTTACGCCGAGTTGCTGAGCGATAAACTTATCAAGTCGCATGAAATCTTTTTAGCCTTAATGGTGCTGGAAGTCGGACAACAGGTCCGAAAAAAGAAGCAGTCTGGAACGGTTCAGTATAATGGTCTGGTTGCGCCACTCAAGGGAAAAAGTTTCGTGGCATACTATGTGCGGAATAACGAAACCGAGACCCCATGACTTTTACACTTCGTCCCTATCAGCAGGAAGCCGTTGACGCCACCCTCGCCTGGTTCCGTAAACATCGCGAGCCGGCGGCGATTGTGCTCCCGACCGGCGCAGGCAAAAGCCTGGTCATCGCCGAACTGGCGCGTCTGGCCCGCGGTCGCGTGCTTGTGCTGGCGCACGTCAAAGAGCTCGTCGCGCAAAACCATGCCAAGTATTGTGCGCTTGGGCTGGAGGCCGATATTTTCGCCGCCGGGTTAAAGCGTAAAGAGAGCCACGGCAAAGTGGTCTTTGGCAGCGTGCAGTCGGTGGCGCGCAATCTGGACCTGTTTCGCAGCGAATTTTCGCTGCTGATTGTCGACGAATGTCACCGCATCAGCGATGACGACGACAGCCAATATCAGCAAATCCTGTCCCAC
Organism: Enterobacter sp. HG048; assembly: GCF_024702055.1. Lineage (NCBI taxonomy): Bacteria > Pseudomonadati > Pseudomonadota > Gammaproteobacteria > Enterobacterales > Enterobacteriaceae > Enterobacter > Enterobacter sp. HG048. Next base: position 185,806 of record NZ_JANLIZ010000004.1, on the reverse strand, counting down.
CTGAAAGAGGTGAACCCTCATCTGCGCCTGCTGGGCCTGACGGCGACCCCGTTTCGCCTGGGGAAAGGCTGGATCTATCGCTACCATTATCACGGCATGGTGCGCGGCGATGACAAAGCCCTGTTCAGCGACTGCATCTACGAACTTCCGCTGCGCTACATGATTAAACATGGCTACCTGACGCCGCCTGAACGGCTGGATATGCCGGTGGTACAGTACGATTTCAGCCGCCTGCAGGCCCAGAGCAACGGCTTATTCAGCGAAGCGGATCTCAACCAGGAGCTGAAAAAGCAGAAGCGCATTACGCCGCATATTATCAGCCAGATTGAGGAGTTCGCCGCGACGCGCAAGGGGGTAATGATCTTTGCCGCCACCGTTGAGCACGCGCGTGAAATCACTGGATTACTGCCCGCTGGCGACGCGGCGTTAATCACCGGCGAGACGCCCGGCCCGGAGCGCGACCGCCTGATTGAGGCCTTTAAAGCCCAGCAGTTCCGCTATCTGGTTAACGTGTCGGTGTTGACTACCGGCTTTGACGCCCCGCACGTCGACCTGATCGCCATTTTGCGCCCGACCGAATCGGTCAGTCTGTATCAGCAAATTGTTGGCCGCGGCCTGCGTCTGGCCCCGGGGAAAACCGACTGCCTGATTCTGGATTATGCCGGTAACCCGCACGATCTCTATACGCCTGAGGTCGGCGCGCCAAAAGGAAAAAGCGACAACGTGCCCGTACAGGTCTTTTGCCCTGCCTGCGGGTTTGCCAACACCTTCTGGGGCAAAACCACCGCCGACGGTACGCTGATCGAACACTTTGGCCGCCGCTGTCAGGGCTGGTTTGAAGATGATGACGGGCATCGCGAGCAGTGCGATTTTCGCTTCCGCTTTAAAAACTGCCCACAGTGCAATGCCGAAAACGACATTGCCGCTCGCCGCTGCCGGGAATGCGACACGGTGCTGGTTGACCCGGACGACATGCTGAAAGCGGCGCTAAAGCTGAAAGATGCCCTGGTGCTGCGCTGTTCCGGCATGGCGCTGCATCCCGGCGCCGATGAAAAAGGTGAGTGGCTGAAAATCACCTATTACGATGAGGACGGGGCGGACGTCAGCGAGCGCTTCCGGGTCCAGACGCCTGCTCAGCGAATGGCCTTCGAACAGCTGTTTATCCGCCCGCATACCCGAACGCCGGGCGTTCCCCTGCGCTGGATAACCGTAGCCGATATCGTGCGTCAGCAGGTGTTATTGCGCCATCCGGATTTTGTCGTCGCCCGTAAGAAAGGCCAGTTCTGGCAGGTGCGCGAGAAACTCTTCGACTATGAAGGTCGCTTCCGTCGCGCCAACGAATTGCGCGGTTAGCGGGACTTTTCATTGATGTGAGGGGCATTTGAGTATAAAATGCCGCCCGCTTCACATCCGTGAGGCAGAACACTCACCTGCTGCTGGGTCGCCTGTAGTAGGGTTTTAAATACAGAGAGAAATCAATGTTCACTATCGAAGCAGAAGTACGTAACGTGCAGGGTAAGGGTGCGAGCCGCCGCCTGCGTAACGCTAACAAGTTCCCGGCTATCGTTTACGGTGGCGAAGCTGCTCCAGTTGCAATCGAACTGGATCACGACAAACTGTGGAACCTGCAGACCAAAGCTGAATTCTACAGCGAAGTTCTGACCATCGTTGTTGGCGGTAAAGAAGAAAAAGTGAAAGTTCAGGCTGTTCAGCGTCACGCGTTCAAGCCAAAACTGACTCACATCGACTTCGTTCGCGCGTAATCGCAAACTCGTCGAAAAAAACCCCGCTTCTGCGGGGTTTTTTATGGCTGTTATTTCCCACCCGAGGTGCGGCGCTGAAGCTGATCGCGCAGGTTCGGCGGCGTACCTTTAATGGTCAGCGTATCGGTGGCCGGATCCCAGAAGATGCGTTCACCCAGCAACATCGCGTCAAAGTTGATGGTTAACCCACCGCCGCTGCCGGCAAACTTGGTCAACTGACGCAGCGTGCTGCGATCGGCCGGGAAGCTCTCTTCAAGCTCATAGCCTTTCTCCGCGGTGAATTCCTGGAAGCTGACTTCGCTGACGCCCGCCAGCTCTTTTGACAGGGACTCCAGCTCAATCTCCTCCCCCGCCTGCAGCTGTTCGTTGCAGTAGCTGTATACCTGCTGACGCACGGTCTGGCGCTCAGATTTATCGAGCTGCGCTTCAGCCGTAAAGTCGTCAACCGCCTGGAGCAGCCCTTTATTCTGCGCTTTAGCGTTGAGCCCTTCGCTGGCACCGAGGAAATCCATAAAGAAATCCGCCACTTTGCGGCCCACGCGTCCCTTCAGGAAAGTCAGGTAGCGGGTTGACTCCGGGTTGGTTTCCCATTCGGTCAAATCAATACGCGCCACAATATCCGCATGGTTGATATCCAGATAATGCGTTGAGCTGATATCCAGCTGCTCGTTCACGCGCATGCTGCTTAAGTTATTCAGCACGGTAACCAGCAGATACTCTACCGCCAGGTAGCGATAGTGGCAGAACAGCACGATCCCACCGTCGGCGAACGGATATTTCGCCAGCTCGTCGCGCAGACGCCCGGTTGCGGCGCGGCTAAACGCGAGGAAATCCTCTTCGCCCTGACGCTGCAGGCGCAGGCTATCGGCCAGTTCACTCTCTTCGCTGAACAGACCATAGGCTTTATTTTTGGCGCTGTAGACGCGATGCAGCTCTGCCATCATCTCCACCACGGTCGCCGTGGGTTCCAGTAACGAATCGCGCAGCACCACTTCAAGGGTTTGCTCATCACGCTTGATAAGCTGGTGCAAGGCAATCTGGTTGATTTCCAGACTCATGATAAACTCTCCTTTTAGACCGGGCGGTATTCAACCACCACCAGGACATGTGTGCAACAACAGATAAAAAAGGGGAAAAAAAGCTGTTGCTACGGTAATATGTTGCCCTTTCATCAACAAACTGATTTTGATTTATGCCACAACATTCCCGCTACAGTGATGAACACGTTGAACAACTGCTCAGTGAGCTGGTCAACGTACTGGAAAAACATAAAACGCCGACCGATCTCTCCCTGATGGTTTTGGGAAATATGGTCACCAACCTGATTAACACCAGCGTTGCTCCGGCTCAGCGTCAGGCGATCGCAAAATCGTTCGCCCAGGCTTTACAGTCGTCCGTCAGCAACGACCCGGCCCATTAAGGGATACGAACAACAGTTTATGGTGACGAATCGTCAGCGCTACCGTGAAAAAGTCTCCCAGATGGTCAGCTGGGGGCACTGGTTTGCCCTGTTCAACATTCTGCTGGCGACGGTCATTGGCTGTCGTTATCTGTTTGTCGCAGACTGGCCAACAACGCTAACCGGGCGTATTTACTCCTGGATAAGCGTTGTCGGTCACTTTAGTTTTTTGGTTTTCGCCACCTATCTGCTGATCCTGTTCCCCCTGACGTTTATCGTCATGTCGCAGCGTCTGATGCGGTTCTTGTCCGCCATCCTTGCGACGGTGGGGATGACGCTGCTGCTTATCGACAGTGAAGTGTTCACCCGCTTCCACCTGCATCTCAACCCCATCGTCTGGGAACTGGTGATTAACCCCGACCAGAACGAAACGGCCCGCGACTGGCAGCTGATGTTTATCAGCGTCCCGGTGATCCTGTTGATTGAGATGCTGTTCGCCACCTGGAGCTGGCAAAAGCTCCGCAGCCTGACCCGGCGACGCCATTATGCGAAGCCCGTCGCCGCGCTCTTCTTCGTTTCCTTTATCAGTTCGCACATCATGTATATCTGGGCGGATGCGAACTTCTATCGCCCGATTACCATGCAGCGCGCTAACCTGCCGCTCTCATACCCGATGACGGCCCGTCGCTTCCTCGAAAAACACGGCCTGCTTGATGCGCAGGAGTACCAGCGCCGTCTTATCGAGCAGGGTAACCCGGAAGCCGTCAGCGTTCAGTATCCTCTGAGCGACCTGAACTACCGCGATATGGGACGCGGGCAAAACGTCCTGCTGATCACCGTCGATGGCCTGAACTATTCCCGCTTCGAGAAGCAGATGCCTGCGCTGGCCGCTTTCGCGAGTCAGAACGTCTCGTTCACTCAGCATATGAGCTCCGGTAACACAACCGACGCGGGTATCTTTGGCCTGTTCTATGGCATTTCAGCCGGCTATATGGACGGCGTACTTTCTACCCGCACGCCTGCGGCGCTGATCACCGGGCTGAATCAGCAAGGCTATCAGCTAGGGTTGTTCTCCTCCGATGGCTTTAACAGCCCGCTCTACCGTCAGGCGCTGCTGTCCGATTTCTCACTACCGACGGCGCAAAATCAGTCCGACGCGCAGACCGCCAGCCAGTGGATTAACTGGCTGCAGCGCTACGCCCAGGAAGATAACCGCTGGTTCTCATGGGTTGCCTTTAACGGCACAACGCTTGCCAACAGCAATAAAAGTGACTTTGCGCGCCGCTACGGCCGTGCGGCTGGCGATGTTGATGCGCAGATAGGCCGCGTGCTTGACGCGCTTCGCGAGTCGGGCAAGCTGGACAATACCGTGGTGATCGTGACCGCGGGCCATGGCATCCCGCTAGGTGACGAGACGAAGAGTATGAGCTGGTCTCGCCCGAATCTGCAGGTTCCGCTGGTGATCCACTGGCCAGGCACCCCGGCGCAGCGCATCAATATGCTCACCGAGCATAAAGATGTGATGACCACCCTGATGCAACGCCTGCTGCACGTCAGCACGCCAGCAAACGAGTATTCGCAGGGGCAAGATCTCTTCAGCGCCGCGCGCCGCCATAGCTGGGTGACGGCGGCGGGGAATAATACGCTGGTGGTGACCACGCCGAAGCTGACGCTGGTGCTGAACAGCAGCGGGAATTATCAGACGTATAATCTGCAGGGCGAACGGTTGAAAGATCAGAAACCGCAGCTGAGCCTGCTGCTGCAGGTACTGACGGATGAGAAGCGCTTCATCGCTAACTGATTAATAATAAACCAGTTAGCGACGGATTCCCTTGCATTCAAAACGGAATCGAGTAGTATTCTTTTTATGCGTCGGCACGTAGCGCAGCCTGGTAGCGCACCGTCATGGGGTGTCGGGGGTCGGAGGTTCAAATCCTCTCGTGCCGACCAAAAATACATTGAAAACCAGCCTGATGGCTGGTTTTTTATTTCGCTTCGTCCAGCGTTTTGCGCAGATACACAAGCGTAGCCAGACAAATCACCGCTCCGGCATAAAACGTATATTCCGCGCCACACGTATCCCATATTGCCCCTGCCCCCAGGCCAATGACCCACCAGCAGCCTTTCCCGAGACGCTTTAGGTTCTCTTTTTTGATAGGGTTCGTGCGTTTATGTTCGACGGGCGTTTTCGGCTCATGAAGGCCGAAGAAAATCATCTGACATAAAAAAAGCCAACCCGCAGGCTGGCTTCATTATCTGAGGTGAAGGCTTAGTGCTTCTCACGTCCACCCAGGAAGAAAATGCCCAGCGGGATTGCCAGCAGAACGGTGAACACCAGGCTGTAAACGAAGATCATTGCCGACTGCAGGACATACATGCTGGTTGTCCAGGCAGAGAGAGGAATGTTGTACTGTTCGATGACGCCAACAATGGTGGCCCGCCCCACGCACGCGGCGGCAATCATAAACACAACCAGCAGCGCCAGGAGGAATTTGCGGCCTTCAGGCGTTTTCAGTTTTGCACGAACCATCTCTCTTTCCTTTCACAGATGCATAACAATATATAGGGTCTAAAATAACACGAACTGGCACCCGACTCCACATCAGCATAAAAAACCACTAAACAGGAAAATAAAAAGCGCATAACGCTATCAATAGTGAAAAAGTAAGTAAATAACACCGGTCATTCATCGTTGTTATGTTAACCTGCGCAGGATCGTTTTGACATAAAGGAATGACAATGAAAAACGCACCTAAATTTGCCATCGCCCTCATCGCCGCCGCGTGCGTCAGCAGCAGCGCTTTCGCCAGCGAAACACCTAAAGAGCAGCCGCTGGAAAAAGTTGCCCCGTATCCGAAAGCGGACAAAGGGATGAAGCGTCAGGTGATTCAGCTGCCGGTTCAGCAGGATGAAGCGAACTTCAAAGTGGAACTGTTAATTGGCAAGACGCTGGAAGTGGACTGCAACCAGCACCGTCTGGGCGGTCAGCTGGAAAGTAAAACCCTGGAAGGCTGGGGTTACGACTATTACGTCTTTGACAAAGTGACCTCTCCGGTTTCCACCATGATGGCCTGCCCGGACGGCAAAAAAGAGAAGAAATTTGTGACGGCGTATCTGGGCGACAACAGTCTGCTGCGCTACAACAGCAAGCTGCCGATCGTGGTGTATACGCCTGAAAACGTGGAAGTGAAGTATCGCATCTGGAAGGCTGATGAGACTGTCGGACAAGCTGTAGCACGTTAAAACCAGGTCGGGTGCGCTCTGGTGCCATCACCCCAACCCTCTCCCACCGGGAGAGGGGGAAAATACCAAAAACGGCAACGTATGTTGCCGTTTTGCTTTTACCTTACAGCGCGATATCCGCAACCGGTTTGTTTTCCGGCTGAGGCTTCAGCTCCGCTTTTGGCGCAGCGTCCGCAGCCTGTGGCTTGATATATTGCAGCTGCAGTACGCGGCTGGTGTATTCCAGCTCCTGCTCCGTCGCGCTCACGTTGCCGTTTAGCTTCGTGCCGTAGGATGGAATAATGGTTTTCAGCTTCGCCTGCCATTCCGGGCTGGCGACTTTATCTTTAAACACTTTTTCCATCAGGTGCAGCATGATTGGCGCAGCGGTCGACGCACCCGGTGACGCACCCAGCAGCGCGGCGATGGTGCCATCCTTATCGCTTACCACTTCAGTACCCAGACGCAGCACGCCACCCTCTTTCGGATCGCGCTTGATGATCTGAACGCGCTGACCCGCCTGCCACAGACGCCAGTCTTCTTTCTTCGCCTGCGGATAGTACTCTTTCAGCGCCTCGAAACGGTCGTCGTCAGAGAGCATCACCTGGCTAATCAGGTATTTCACCAGGTCGAAGTTATCCAGACCCACGTCCATCATCGGCTTGACGTTAGAGGTGGTCGTGGCGCTGAGCAGATCCCACAGGGAGCCATTTTTCAGGAACTTGGTGGAGAAGGTTGCGAACGGTCCAAACAGCACCACGCGTTTGCCGTCAAGCATACGGGTGTCGATGTGTGGAACAGACATCGGCGGTGCGCCAACGGAAGCCTGACCGTACACTTTTGCCAGATGACGATTCACCACTTCCGGGTTATCGGACACCAGGAACTGGCCGCCCACCGGGAAGCCCGCGTAGTCATCAGCTTCCGGAATACCGGACTCCTGCAGCAGCTTAAGCGCCGCGCCGCCGGCACCGATAAAGACAAACTTCGCCTTGATGACGTGCTCGGCTTCGTTGTTTTTCAGATCGGCAACGGTCACGCTCCAGCTATTATCCGCGTTGCGCTTGAAACCGCGCACTTCGGTGCTGAGCTGCAGGTTGAAGTTCTCTTTTTTCTTCAGAGACGTCACCAGCTGACGGGTAATTTCACCGTAGTTAACGTCGGTACCAATTTCGGTACGGGTCGCCGCCACTTTCTGGTTCGGGTCACGACCTTCCATGACCAGCGGAGCCCACTCTTTAATCTGCGCGTGGTCTTCAGAGTATTTCATCCCGCGGAACAGCGTGCTCTGCTGCAGAGCGGCGTAGCGCGCGCGCAGGAAGTTAACGTTCTGCTCACCCCACACAAAGCTCATGTGCGGCACGGTGTTGATAAACGAGTGCGGATCGTGCAGCACGCCGCTGTTGACCTGGTGAGACCAGAACTGGCGAGAAACCTGGAATGCTTCGTTGATCTCGACCGCCTTCTCGATACTAATGGAACCGTCCTTTTTCTGCGGCGTATAGTTCAGTTCCATGAGTGCCGAATGGCCGGTACCGGCGTTATTCCAGCCGTTCGAACTCTCCTGCGCGACGCCATCAAGGCGCTCGACCATGGTCATAGACCAGTCCGGCTGCAGTTCTTGCAGATAGGTTCCCAGCGTGGCGCTCATGATACCGCCACCAATTAAAAGGACGTCCGTTTCCTGCTCTTTTGGTGCGTCAGCTTTCGCCGCCATGGAGACGGTGTTAAGCCCCACGGCCAGAGAAAAGAGCATGGCAGTCATTTTTTTCATAATTTATGCCTTAGTGTAAAAGTGCTTGATGCGTGGAAATTGCAGGTGAAAAAAGCTGCGGGGGCACGGTAACAACTTTTAAATATTGTTTAAAGGTTACGAAATTATTGTAATTGTGAAATTTAATGATGGATTGTTTGTGAGGAATTAGCGATGCGTCTGGTAAAGCGCGGTTTTACTGGCTAGTATGTGGCGTTTTGTGACCGCGCGCACGGAAGCCTGCCCTAACCAGCGAACTGTTATGTCCCTACCCCATTCTGCTGTATCCCCCGAAGACCGCGTAGCCAACGTGCTGCGTTCCCCAAAACAGCTGACGCGTGAAACGCTGGCAGGGGTGATCACCGCCCTGGCGCTGATCCCCGAGGTCATCTCATTTTCGGTGGTGGCGGGCGTTGACCCGAAGGTCAGCCTGATCGCCTCCGTGGTGCTGTGTCTTGCCCTTTCTGTACTCGGTGGTCGCCCGGCGATGGTCACGGCAGCGGCCGGCTCCGTGGCGCTGGTCATTGGCCCGATGGTGCATCAGCACGGCGTACAGTACATTCTTCCCGCCGTGCTGATGGCGGGCGTAATTCAGATTCTGTTTGGCGTACTGGGCATGGCAAGGCTGATGCGCTTTATTCCCCAGTCGGTCATGACCGGGTTTGTTAACGCCCTGGGCATTTTGATCTTCTTCGCTCAGGTGCCGCATTTCTGGAGCCGAAGCCCGCTGATTGTGGGCCTGTTCGTGCTGACGCTGCTGATCGTGCTGTGGGTGCCGCGCTATATCAAAAGCATCCCTTCCCCGCTGATTGCGATTGTGCTGTTAACCTTGTTCACCGTTTCAACCGGCCAAATCCTGCCGACCGTGGGCGATGAAGGCTCCATGAGCGGCGGTTTGCCGGGTCTTACCGAGCTGTTGGTTCCGCTCAATGTGCAGACGCTGAGCATTATCTGGCCGTGCGCGCTGAGCATCGCGTTTGTCGGCCTGCTGGAATCCCTGCTGACGGCAAAGCTGGTGGATGAGCTGACCTCGACACCGTCAGGTAAACGCCGCGAAAGCATTGGATTAGGCGTCGGCAATATTCTGGCCGGATTTTATGGCGGGATTGCAGGCTGCGCGATGATCGGACAAACCATCGTCAACGTGGAGATGGGGAAAGGTCGAAGCCGCATTTCAACCTTTGCGGCGGGCATTGTGCTACTGATTCTGGTGACGGCGCTCAGCGACGTGATGGCCAAAATCCCGATGGCGGTGCTGGCGGGTATTATGGCGATTGTCGCCGTCAAAACCTTCAGCTGGCACAGCCTTCAGCCAGACACGGTGAAAACGGCCCCGATAGCAGAAACGGTCGTGATGCTGGTCACGGTTGCCGCCACGGTATCCACCGGCAATCTGGCGATTGGCGTGCTGGGCGGGATTATCGTCATGGCACTCCTCCCCGCCCGCATTAAGCGTCGGCTTAAAGCAGAAAAACCGTCGCCAGCCCAAGAAAAATAAAGAAACCGCCGGTATCGGTGATGGCGGTGATCATCACGCTCGACCCCACCGCGGGGTCGCGCCCCAGTTTGGTCATCGTCAGAGGGATAATGACGCCCATTATCGACGCTACCAGCAGGTTCAGCACCATCGCCAGCATCATCACGCCGCCCAGGGCCATATCGTCGTACAGCCACCAGGTGATGCCGCCCATAATCCCGCCCCACACCAGGCCGTTGATGAGCGCGACGCCCATCTCTCTGAAAATCAGCCACGTAAAGTTACCGGGCTGAATATTTTCCAGCGCAAGGGCGCGAACGATCATGGTTATAGTCTGGTTTCCGGTGTTGCCGCCAATCCCTGCGACAATCGGCATCAGCGAGGCCAGCGCCACCAGCTGTGAAATGGTGTGTTCAAAACCGTCAATCACCCGGGAGGCGATAAACGCGGTACAGAGGTTAATGGCCAGCCACGCCCAGCGCGTTTTCACCGCCTTGCCCACGGAGGCATGGACGTCATCTTCCGCGCTGATCCCCCCGAGCGCACGCAGGTCGTTATCGGTCTCTTCATAAACGACGTCAACGATCTCATCGATGGTCAGACGCCCCATCAGTTTGCCGACGGAGTCCACGACGGCGGCACTCACCAGGTCGTCACGCTCGAAGGTACGCGCCGCTTTCTCCGCGTCGTCTTCAGGGGAGAAGACCATCGGCTCGTTTTCCATCACCTCGCTCACCTTCCGCTGGGTGCTGTTGAGCAGGATAGTTTTCAGCTCCAGTTCGCCAAGCAGGGTTTTATCCCGGGAGGTGACAAACAGTTTATCGGTGTTGTCCGGCATCTTGCCCAGGCGACGCAGGTAGCGCTGCACGGTGCCAAGCGTCACGTCCGGTCGCACCGTGATAACGCCGAACTCCATGATCGCGCCGACGCTGTTCTTTTCGTAGTGCATCACCTGACGCACACGCGCGCGTTCATCGGCAGGCAAGGAAGCCAGCAGGCGACCGGTCAGGTTTCGCGGCAGGTGCTGAACGAGGTAAATCTGCTCGTCGATATCCAGGGTTTGCAGAGCGTCGAGAATATCCCGGTCGCTCATCTCGTCGATCAGGTCGTCCCAGACGTTCTCAGAGGCCTCAAGCAGCACCTGCCCGCGCTCATGATCCTGCACCAGACGCCACAGGGCGTGACGTTCTTCAGAGGGAAGCGCTTCAAGGGTATCCGCCAGATCCGGCGGGGGTAAATGAGCAACCAGCGCACCTACCTCAGCAATATCGTCGGCCAGAGTGCCGACATCATATTGCTCAGCCAGGGTGAGTTTGCCTAATAGCGTAGAAGTGACCGCTTTATCGGTCGTGAGAAGCCAGATGAGTCGCGCGCGCTCCTGGTCACGCTGCCTGGCGCTGTTTTTCTTTAATACCGACATCAATCATAAATCCATTAAATGAGTTGGGGTTAAGCATAGCGCGGGGATATGTAAATAAGAATAAACAACGGGGCGGGATGGAGAAAAAAACGGCATTACGGCCACGATCTATCCCCTCTCCCTGTGGGAGAGGGTCAGGGTGAGGGCATCAGGCCGTGCGCGCCACCGCGTCACGCGAGGCCGCATCGCGCTCTTCACCGGTCAGCTCACTCAGCTTGCCGTCGCGCATCTCCAGCAGGCGGTCAGCATGAATGAAGTAGTGATCGTCGTGGCTGATGGCGAAAATGGTTTTGCCCATCTCCTGCATCAGCGGCAGCAGCACCTGATAAAACTCGCGGCGGAAATGCGGATCCTGATCCGCAGCCCACTCGTCCAGCAGGATGATGTCACGCTCTTCCGCGAGCGCCAGCAGCAGCGCCACGCGCTTTTTCTGCCCTTTGGAAAGCTTCAGATTGAGGATCTTCCCGTCCTGTAACTCCAGCTTGTGCGACATCTGCAGCTGCGCCAACCATTTTTCCACCAGCGCAGGATTGGCCTGTTGCCCTTCCGGCCCCAGCAGCCGATCGAACAGCCAGACGTCGGTGAACACCGCCGAGAAAAGCTTGCGGTAATCCTCGGGTTTCTCCGCGCTCAGCGCCGTACCATCCAGCAAAATCTCGCCCGACTGCGGCTGATAGAGCCCGGTCAACAACATCGCCAGCGTAGATTTACCGCTGCCGTTGCCGCCGATGAGGAACAGCAGTTCACCGCGGCGGATCGTCAGGTTGACCGGCCCCACGGAGAAGGCGCTGTCCTGATAGCGGAACGTGACGTTACGCAGCTCCAGCGTCTGCCAGTTCGGGAAGGCCTGCGGGCGCGGGAATTCAGCTTTAAACGGCGCGAGATCGAATTTTTTGAGCTTATTAAATGCCACCTGCGCACTCAGCAGGGTGGGCAGCGCACCGACCGCCGAGAGCAGCGGCGTACGCAAAAACAGCAGCGTCAGCGAGTAGGTTGCCGCTACGTTGGTGTCCGCCCAGCCCAGGCTGTTCGCCATCCAGAATACCAGGCCAATCGCCCCCAGCATCATAATGTTTGACCAGTTAACCGCGCTCAGGTGGAAGGTATCGGCGCGAATGATGTGATGACGGTATTCGCGCGCGTCCGGGATATAGAGATGATTAAAGATATGCTCGGCGCGCTCGCGATTCAGGGTGAGCTCTTTGCGCCCTTCCAGCACCGTCTGGTAATCGTTATAAAGCTTATCTTCGGTCTCGCGCAGCACCGCCATGTGTTTATAGACGCGCGACACCAGCATAAAGCCGCCCCAGATGGTGATCGCAATCCACAGGGCGGTCACCGCCAGCATTTTGCTGGAGAGCCAGGCGAGATAGGCCGCCGAGCCAAAGGTCAGAATGATCCCCTGCACAAGTTCCGGCAGACGCACGAAAGCGATGGTAATGGCGCGCACGTCGCTGGTCAGCCCCGCCAGCAGGGATGCACTGCCGAGCTGCTCAACGCGCTCAACCTGGGTATCGAGGATCCGCTTGATAAACTCACTGCGCAAACGGAAAACGAAATGGTGTCCGAGCGCGGTCAGCGCAAGCTGGGAACCGAGCGTCACCGCCATCAAAAGGAGCAGCAGGCCGAGAAACTCCGGCAGAACGGAGAGCGAAGTGTCGGTCATTTCAATCAACCGCACGTTAATAAACGCGATCAGGCCAATACCCAGCGCGGCGCTGGCAAGGCTTAACGCCATTACTGCGATGAAGGGCCAGCGATACTGACGCCAGACGAGGAGAAGTAGTTGCATGCAGGCAATCCGGACAATAAAAATCAGCCAGCAGTGTAAACTGCCCTGCGTGTACATCAAGAATAATTCTTATTTTAGTTTACTGTGCCCCGCCTGACGGAAGGTCAGGTTGAAACGGTACTCGCCCGTGAGCGGGTGAACCCCGGGCTTCAGCGGCTGAATGCCGTGATAGTAAAGCCGCGACTCCCTGCCCCACACCACCACATCGCCATGTTCCAGCATGATGCGCTTGAGCGGGTCGTTGCGACGTAATCCCCCAAACTGGAAGACGGCGGGCAGACCTAACGATACCGAGACGATAGGCGCGCGCAGATCGGGTTCATCCTTGTCCTGATGCAGCGAGAGCTTCGCACCGACGGCGTAGCGGTTGATCAGGCAGGCATCCGGCCGGAAATCAGGATACTTCGCTGCCACGGCGGCCTCGTGACATAGAGCCTGAAAGACCGCGGGCATCGGTGGCCACGGCTTGCCGGTCGCGGGATCGTTCGGGGCATACAGATAGCCCCGCTCGTTCGTCGCCCAGCCCAGCTCCCCGCAGTTGGCCATGGCCACCGACATGGTGTAGCCGCCCGGCGTCACCATATGGCGAAACGGCGAAACCGCCGTCACCTCGTCAATACCGGCCAGCAGCGCCGCCGCACGGGAGAGCGCAAAGCGGCGCAGGATCACCGCCCCCGGCGCAAGCGGCTCCTGCCAGGGTTCAGCATCCGCAAAAAGATCGAGCATTATCCCTCCTGGCGTTTCGCCTCACGTTTCAGTAATAGCGCTTTTCGCGCCGTCCCCCAACGGTAACCCGACAGCGCGCCGTCGTTACGAACCACGCGATGACAGGGGATCACAATCGCCAGCGTGTTTGCCGCACAGGCTCCGGCAACGGCGCGTACCGCACTGGGCTGGCCAATCGCCTGCGCCACCTGCCGGTAACTTGCCGTTTCGCCGCAGGGAATGTTGCGAAGAGCCTGCCAGACGCGCTGCTGGAACGCGGTTCCGCGAATATCCAGCGGCAGCGCAAGCGGTACGTCGCGGTTATCAATACTGACAATCACCTGCTGGACCCGACGCGCGAAACCCTCTTCCAGCGGCGCAAGCTCTGCTTTTGGAAATTGCGCGGCAAGCTCTTCGGCTAATTTTTCATCGCTGTCACCCAACAGGATCGCGCAGATCCCCCGCTCGCTTTCTGCCACCAGACAGCGTCCTAACGAAGAGTCGCTAATGGCATATCGCACGGCCACATCCCCTTTGCGGTACTGCTTCGCCGTCATGCCCAACGCGTCGTTGGCTTTACGATAATAGCTGCTGCTGTCGGGAAACCCCGCCGCCAACACGGCGTCGGTAATTTTGTCTCCCTGCGCAAGCGCGTTGCGCAGGCGCTGGCCTCGCGCCGCCTGCTGCCAGGCTTTTGGCGTCATGCCGGTCACGGACTTAAACAGACGGTGAAAATGGAAAGGACTCATGGCGACCTGCTGCGCCAGCCTCTCCAGGGTTAACGCAGGATCCTGCTCCAGAAGCCGGCAGGCGTGTTCCACTTTTGCCAGCTTCTGCGCCTGCGGATCGCGTTTGTCCGGCATGCAGCGCTTGCACGGGCGAAATCCTGCCTGAACGGCGTGGTGGGCATCGGGATAAAAGCGGACGTTTTTACGCAGCGCGTGGCGGGCGCGGCATGACGGGCGGCAGAAAATCCCCGTGGTCTGCACGGCGAAGACAAACCGCTCGTCAGCGCGCGGATCGCGGGCCAGCACGGCCTGCCAGCGATCCTCATCGGTAGTAAAGGTCGGGTTTCTCATTATCGGCTCCTCATGTAAGCATACATAGAGCGTGCCTGAGCGCCAGTGATAAAAAACCCGCAACCTTGCTTTTTAATTTTTGTCGCTGACCAGGAAACTGTTGAACTGCGGCGAGCTCCAGGTTTTAAACCCGTCGCCCTCTTTAACGATCATATAAACCGCCAGCCCTTCCTGACGGACCACCTCTTTGGCTTTTTCCGGGCCAAGAACCATTAATCCGGTATCCCAGGCATCCGCTTCCAGCGCGGTGGGGGCGATGACCGTCACCGAGACCAGGTTATGCGTGATAGGACGCCCGGTCTGCGGATCAATCACGTGCGAAATACGCTTCCCGTCAAGCTCGTAATAGTTACGGTAGCTTCCGGAAGTACTGATGCCATGTCCGTTGATATCCACTATCGCCTGCACGGCATTTTGCCGATCGGTCGGCTTTTGAATCGCTACGCGCCACGGCTTATCGCTGGCGTTCATGCCCCGGCTGACCAACGCGCCGCCCACCGAGACCAGATAACGTGAAATGCCTTCCTGCGCCATCAGTGCAGCAAGATGATCCGCCGCATAGCCTTCCCCTACCGTCGACAGATCGACAAACAGATCGGGGATATCTTTTTGCAGGTACTGTTGCCCGTACTGATTGATCACCGTCAGATGCTGCAGCCCCGTCCGGGCGCGGGCGTCATCAATGGCAGCCTGTTCGGGCGTCTTCACCGGCTGTTTATTCGGGCCAAATCCCCAGAGGTTCACCAGAGGGCCGACGGTCACATCCATCGCCCCGTTGGTTTTGTAACCCACGCGTATGGATTCGGTCACGATATCGGCCATCGCCTCGCTCACCGGCCACAGGGAGGTGCTGGTGGAGAGGTTAAAGCGCATCAGCGCCGAGTCATTTTTATAGGTTGAGAGCAGCTGATCGTCGGCGTCCAGCTGTGCCTGGATTTTGCCGCGAAGCTCATCTGTACGTGTTTTATCGAGGTTCATCACGCTGACGCGCCAGAAGGTGCCCATCGTTTTGCCTTCGAGCACCGTCGCGGCGGGTGCGTCGGTTTTCGCCACGGGTGTGGGATCGTTACACGCGGTCAGGAAAAAAAGCATAGCCAGAAAGCTGGCGCGTAAAAAAGTCATGTCCATTCATTATTATCCTCATGCCAGGGCGGCAAGAGTACACCAAAACGGGTGAGTTGTGAGAATCCGGGAGGCACAAAAAAGGGGCCATCAGGCCCCTTACGTCACACGGTGAAGCGATTAGAACTGGTAAACCAGGCCCAGCGCGACGATATCGTCAGTACCGATACCCGCCTGACGGGTGAATTCATTTTCATCAACCAGGTTGATTTTGTAATCCACGTAGGTGGACATGTTTTTGTTGAAGTAGTAAGTCGCACCCACATCAACATATTTCAGCAGATCCTGATCGCCGTAACCTTCGATGTCTTTCCCTTTAGACTGCAGGTAAGCCACGGATGGACGCAGGCCGAAGTCGAACTGGTACTGAGCAACCACTTCGAAGTTCTGCGCTTTGTTAGCGAAGCCGTAAGCGGTAGTCGGGCTGCTGCCGTTAGAGGTACCGAAACGGGTTGCGTTGTAGGTCTGAGAGTACTGCGCTGCCAGATAGATGTTGTTGGCATCGTATTTCAGGCCACCAGAGTAGACTTCTGCGTTGTCGCCATGACCGTAAACGCTTGCGCCGTTCTGATCGGCGGTACGTTTGGAGGAGGACATCGCACCACCTACGCTGAAACCTTCACCCAGGTTATAGGTCACGGATGCACCGTAGCCGTCGCCGTTCTGTTTCAGCAGGCTACGGCCACCGACGTTTTCACCGCTTACGCTGCCGTTTTTACCCTGATACTGCAGGGCAAAGTTCAGACCATCCACCAGACCGAAGAAGTCCTGGTTACGGTAGGTCGCCACGCCGTTAGCACGGGACTGCAGGAAGTTGTCTGCGCCGTAGGTATCGCCGCCAAATTCTGGCAGAACGTCGGTCCAGGAGGTTACGTCGTAGATTACGCCGTAGTTACGACCGTAATCGAAAGAACCCGCGTCAGCGAATTTCAGACCCGCGAACGCCACACGCGTCCAGGCATCGTTTTCGCTTTCTGAGGTGTTGCCCTGGATCTGGTATTCCCACTGGCCGTAACCGGTCAGCTGATCGTTAACCTGAGTTTCGCCTTTGAAGCCAAGACGCATGTAGGTCTGGTCGCCGTCGGCACCCTTGTCGTCAGAGAAATAGTGCAGACCATCGACTTTGCCGTACAGATCTAATTTGTTGCCATCTTTGTTATAAATTTCGGCCGCATTTGCTGCGCCTGCCACCAGGAGTGCTGGTACCAGGAGGGACAGTACTTTAACTTTCATTTTATTAACCCTCTGTTATATGCCTTATAATTGCCACTGCTTACTGGTTAACCCTCATTAACCAGTCGGCAATTTCATTCTCCTCAAAATTACAGAATAATCCAATGCGAATATGATACGAAAACTTTGAAGATGTTTCATTTATCTATCAACATGTTTCAAAATGTAAATATCAAGGAACTTTTACAAAGCACAAATAGCTTAGAAAATTAGCACTTATAATCAAACAGAAAAATCACCCTATAAATATCAGCAAGTTACAATAAAATTCGTTACAGCACTGAATGACAAAACAAGATCGCAGCTAATCTCTAAAATAATACTCGCTATCATCATTAACTTTATTTATTACCGTCATTCAGTTTTGAATGTCTGTTTATCCCTAATTGAACCGGATGCTCCGCATTCGGTTTTTTTTTACCTTTCTTTACGTAACTTCTCTTTTTTTGTGCTACCGCACCGTAATTGTAACGACTATTAACTAAATTCTCGTCGGATATCCTTCGAAGTGCATAAATTGGGGCAAAACTTAATTTCTTGTTAATTCGTGCTATTTATTGACGGCGTGGGTTGATTATTTGTACGCGCATGGCGAGTTTGTACATGTTTTCTGCACTCCCCGCCGCCGATATTGTCCGGAGAAAAAGTCGCCTCTTCCCGGACAGTCGCGCTGGAAATTCAATTATTACCCTTTATACTGCCCTATCGCCACAGAGCACGACCATAACGGGTTAAAGATATCAATGAGTCAGACTGAAACTACCGCCCCGAGCAAATTCTCCCTTCTCCCCGGGAGCATCACTCGTTTCTTTCTTCTTTTGATCGTTGTGCTGTTAGTCACCATGGGGGTGATGGTACAAAGCGCGGTTAACGCCTGGCTGAAGGATAAGAGCTATCAGGTCGTTGATATCACCCATGCCGTGCACAAGCGCATAGACACCTGGCGCTACGCCACCTGGCAGATTTACGACAATATCGCGGCTGCCCCGACCTCATCGTCCGGAGATGGACTTCAGGAGACGCGGCTGAAGCAGGACGTCTACTACCTCGAAAAACCGCAGCGTAAGACCGAAGCTCTTATCTTTGGCTCTCACGACAGCGCGACGCTTGAGATGACGCAGCGTATTTCTACCTATCTGGATACCCTCTGGGGTGCCGAAACGGTACCGTGGTCGATGTATTATCTGAACGGTCAGGATAACAGCATGATCCTGATCTCAACGCTGCCGTTAAAAGATCTCTCGTCCGGCTTTAAAGAGACAACCGTGGGCAGCATCGTCGATTCCCGCCGGGCAGAGATGCTGCAGCAGGCGAACGCCCTTGATGAACGTGAGAGTTTCTCTTCCCTGCGTCGTCTGGCCTGGCAAAACGGCCATTATTTTACCCTGCGTACCACGTTCAACCAGCCAGGACATCTGGCGACGGTAGTGGCCTTCGATTTACCGATTAATGATTTAATCCCGCCGGATATGCCGCTCGACAGCTTCCGCCTGGAGCCAGACAGCAGCACCCAGAACATGCGTGCGGCGTCTGACAAAGAGGCCGCAGAGAGCGTATCGATCTCCTTTAACGGCTCGAAAATCGAAATTGCCTCATCGCTGAATTCGACCGGTATGCGCCTGGTGTGGCAGGTGCCCTTTGGCACGCTGTTGCTCGACACCCTGCAAAATATCCTGCTGCCTCTGCTGCTGAATATCGGTCTGCTGGCGCTGGCGCTGTTTGGCTATAGCACCTTCCGTTTCCAGACGGGGCGTCAGAGCGACGCCTCTGCGGTTCCGGCCGGCACCAGCAATGAGCTGCGCGTATTACGCGCGCTGAATGAAGAGATTGTTTCCGTGCTTCCGCTTGGGGTCTTGGTTCACGACCAGGAGGCGAATCGTACGGTGATGAGCAACAAAATTGCCGACCATCTGCTGCCGCATCTTAACCTGCAGAACATCACCACCATGGCGGATCAACACCAGGGGGTGATTCAGGCCACCATCAACAATGAACTGTACGAGATCCGTCAGTTCCGCAGCCAGGTGGCTCCCCGCACGCAAATCTTCATTATTCGCGATCAGGATCGCGAAGTGCTGGTCAATAAGAAGCTCAAGCAGGCGCAAAGGCTGTATGAGAAAAACCAGCAGGGGCGCGCCGCATTTATGCAGAACATTGGCGATGCCTTCAAGCAGCCGTTAAAAACGCTGGCGACCCAGGCAGCGGCGTTAAACACCTCTGAAAGCCACCAGCTTGCCTGCCAGGCAGATTCGCTGGTCAGAATGGTTGATGAGATCCAGCTGGCGAACATGCTGGAGAATGATTTCTGGAAGGGAACGCCTGCCCTCTTCTCCATTCAGGATCTGATCGATGAAGTGGTGCCGGAAGTGCTGCCCGTCATCAAACGCAAAGGGCTGCAGCTGCTGATCAATAACAATCTCCCTGCGAATGACGAACGCCACGGCGATCGCGAAGCGCTGCGCCGCATTCTGCTGATGATTATTCAGTACGCCGTAACCACCACGCAGATCGGCAAGATCACCCTTGAAGTCAGCACCGAGGAGTCGGCAGAAGACCGTCTGACGTTCCGCATTCTGGACACCGGGGAAGGCGTCACAACGAGCGAAATTGATAATCTGCACTTCCCGTTCCTGAATGACACGCAGAGCGATCGCTACGGCAAGGCCAATGCTCTGACCTTCTGGCTGTGCGATCAGCTGGCGCGTAAGCTCGGCGGCCACCTGAATATCAAAGCCCGTGAATCACTCGGCACCCGCTATTCTCTGCACGTGAAAATGGCGGCCAATCCGCAGGAAGAAGATGAGGAACGTCTGCTGGATGATGTGGTGGTGATGGTCGATGTGACCTCGAACGAGATCCGCAATATTGTCGTTCGTCAGTTAGAAAACTGGGGAGCGGCCTGCATCACGCCGGATGAAAGACTTGCAAGTCAAGAATTTGATCTGTTTTTAACTGATAATCCGTCTAATCTTACTGCCTCCGGCTTGCTTTTAAGCGATGATGAGTCAGGCGTGCGGAAAATCGGCCCTGGCCAGCTGCGCGTCAACTTTAATATAAGCAATGCGATGCAGGAAGCTGTACTACAACTAATAGAAGAGCAGCTGGCGCAGGAAGAGATAACGGAGTCACCGTTAGGCGGCAATGAAAATGCCGAGCTTCACGCCAGCGGATACTATTCACTCTTTGTTGATACAGTACCAGATGATGTTAAGCGGTTGTATACTGAGTCCGCTGCGAACGATTTTGCAGCGCTGGCACAGACAGCACACCGGCTTAAAGGGGTGTTTGCCATGCTTAATCTGGTTCCCGGCAAGCAGTTATGTGAAACGCTGGAACATCTAATTCGTGAGAAAGATGCCTCTGGCATTGAAAAATACATCAGCGACATTGACGCCTACGTCAAAAGCTTGCTGTAGCAAGGTAGCCTTATACATGAACAATATGAACGTAATTATTGCCGATGACCATCCGATTGTACTGTTCGGTATTCGCAAATCACTTGAACAGATCGAGTGGGTGAATGTAGTCGGTGAATTTGAAGACTCTACAGCACTGATCAATAACCTCCCAAAGCTTGATGCGCACGTGCTCATTACCGATCTCTCTATGCCTGGGGACAAGTACGGTGATGGGATCACGCTCATCAAATACATTAAACGTCACTTCCCGGATATTTCGATCATTGTTCTGACCATGAACAACAACCCGGCGATCCTGAGCGCGGTGTTGGATCTGGACATTGAAGGGATTGTGCTGAAACAGGGCGCCCCGACCGATCTGCCAAAAGCGCTCGCTGCGCTGCAGAAAGGCAAGAAGTTCACGCCTGAGAGCGTCTCTCGTCTGCTGGAAAAAATCAGCGCGGGTGGCTACGGTGACAAACGCCTGTCCCCGAAAGAGAGTGAAGTTCTGCGCCTGTTTGCAGAAGGTTTCCTGGTAACCGAGATTGCCAAGAAGCTGAACCGCAGCATTAAAACCATCAGCAGCCAGAAGAAATCAGCGATGATGAAGCTGGGCGTGGACAATGATATTGCCCTGCTGAACTATCTCTCCTCCGTTACGCTGAGCGCATCGGACAAGGATTGATCCCGGACGGGTGTGCGGCCTGAGGCCCTCACCCCGTCCCTCTCCCACGGTGAGAGGGTTGAAAAGCGAAAAGGCCCTTGTGGGCCTTTTTTATATTCTGGTTTTTCTCACGCGATCCGCGTAAATCGACAACGTCTGCTTCAGCACGTCCAGCGTCACCGGTTTCGACAGACAGCTGTCCATGCCTGACTCCAGACAACGCTGTTTCTCTTCCGCCAGCGCGTTCGCCGTTACGCCCACTACCGGCAGCGTCAGGCCAAGCTGACGGATGCGCTGCGTCAGACGGTAGCCGTCCATGTTTGGCATGTTGACGTCGCTAAGCACGATATCAATATGATTTTTACTCAGCACATTCAGCGCATCCACGCCGTCATTGGCGGTTTTGCACTGGTAGCCCAGCGATCCAAGCTGGTCTGCCAGCAGGCGACGGTTAATCGGATGGTCATCCACCACCAGAATCATCATATCGTCATTCACCGACGCCAGAGACTCCGGTGACGGCAATCCGCCCGCGCCGTCGCGCTCTTCCAGCTCCACTTTGTAGATGCGCGCCAGCAGGCTCAACAGCTCGTGCGGCGTTGCGACGCTGTGTACCCATTCACCAGGCGCGCGCTCGACAGGAATGCCGATGTGGCGACGGCAGAAGAGCACCGACCCTCTCCCCTGCCACGGCTGATCCGGCATCTCGTCGGCGATCAGCACATCGTCCACGTCCGGCGTTTGGCCTTCATAGCGGCACACCCTCACGCCGCTGTGGGCAAGCAGCGCCGTCAGGTAATCATTCAGCGAGGCGTTATGCACCGCCAGCCAGCAGCGCTTGTCGCTCAGCCCGTCCACCGTCGCTTTTGCCGGATACTGCGCCGAATAGAGCGGAATACGGATGGTGAACTGGCTGCCCATGCCGGGCTCGGTATCCACGGAAATATCACCGTCCATCATGCTGACGAGCTTCTCACAAATCGCCAGCCCCAGTCCGGTGCCCTGGAAGTTACGCTGCACGCCGGTCCCGACCTGGAAGAACGGGTCGAACAGGCGGACCACTTCCTTCGCCGGGATGCCGACGCCCGTGTCGCGCACGCGAATGCTCAGGTAATCCCCCGCCCGGCATACATGCAAGACGATACAGCCGGTATCGGTGAATTTAATGGCGTTGCTGAGCAGGTTAGAAATGACCTGCTGCAGGCGCATCGGATCGCCGTGCAGCGTCAGCGGCACGTCCGGTTCAATAAAGCAGTAGAGCCCCAGCTGTTTACGCACCACCAGCGGCAGATAGTTGGCGCTGATATGGTTCATCACCTCGCGAGGCGAGAACTCCCGCGGTTCGATTTTCAGCTGCTCAGACTCGATTTTAGAGAAGTCGAGAATATCGCTGATGATCTTCAGCAACAGGCTGGAAGAGTTGTTCATCGCCGTCACCAGCCGGTCGACCCCTTTCGGCAACTCTTTGGTCTGCAGCAGGTCGAGGTTACCGATAATCCCGTACAGCGGCGTACGCAGCTCGTGGCTGACGGTGGCAAGGAACATGGATTTCGACTGGCTGGCCTGCTCCGCGGCCTGCGCCATCTCCTGCAACGACTCTTCCATCTTCACGCGCGCGGAGACATCCACCAGCACGCAAATCGCCACGTTTTCATTGCGATAGCGGGAATGCACAAAGCTGATCTGCAGGTTGGTGTGCGTGCTGGTGAGCACGTCGACAAAGTTAACCTGCTGACCGCAGATAATTTGCGTCAGCCTCTGTCGGTCTTCGTGCGTCAGCATGTTCAGGTAGTTATGCGCCAGCTCGTTACTCAGGATGTTGGTTCCGTCCTGGGTACGCAGAATGCAGATCCCCACCGGCGCCGACGCGACAATCTTCCGGTTAAACTGCTCGTGTTCCTCCAGCCGCTGGGCGTCGCTTTCGGCCGGAATAAAGATTTTCCGCTCATACATGCGCGCCAGGGTGAACAGCGCCCCACCCGCGATCAGGTTCAGCAGAATGGCATTCATGATGAGAATGCGTATCCGCTCAAGCACCATGTCCACTGGCACCGAGTAGACAATGCTCAGCGACGAAGGCGGCAGGCTCTTCTTCAGCACCAGTTCGCGGAAACCCGAGGTATAGCCAAACCACGACCGTTCCTGCATCCAGTGCGGTTCGACGTTTAACCGGTTATCCGGCCCGGCAAGTGAGATCAGCTGATGACCGTTTTCATCCAGAATGGTCACCCCCATAGGCAGGCTGCCCGGGGTGAAAAAGTTTTCCATACGAATGGTCTGCTCAATCCCCAGCAGCGCCTGCAGGCGATTGCCCAGATACACCGGCGTCAGGGCGTAGAAATAGCCCACGCCCGGGCGCGGGCCCTGGCTAACCCAGAAGATGTTATTCCCGCGCTCGTCCTGCGGCGCATTGCGGTATTTCACAATACGTTCATGCAGGCTTTTCAGCGCATCGTCACGCTCAACGGGCACGTCGCGCAGGCCAAAGTCAGCCATGCAGAGATTTTCACTGCCAATCAGGAATACGCGGTTCAGGTCATAGGCGGCGGAGAAATTGTCGCGCCAGTAGCGCATAAACCAGGCAAGGGATTCCAGCGACCCGCGCCAGGTATTGCTCATGGTGGAGCAATCGGAGTCCGGGAACAGCGGCTGGAAGTCCGGGACTTCGGTTTTGTCGTTGCGTCCGCGAAGCGCAAGGATGCCGTTTTCCGCCGTCAGACGATTTTCGGCAATATACTTCAGCTCCTTCATCACGTCAGACGTTCGCTGAATATAGCGCTGGGCCTGGTCGGAGCTTAAGTTAAACTCCTGGCGAATCTCCGCTTCTTTCTGGTGTAGCGCGTTAACGATGTAAAACACCGAGAACAAGGCCACCAGCAGCCAAAGCAAGAGCGCCAGCGCCCGAAACAGGTAGCGAGAAACTTTCAGCGTAGTACGAAAGGAGACGAGGTATTTCAAGGGGGCGAGGCTCCGCCGTCGGGGTCAAAAGAATGTGGTTAAGGTAGCGGTAAACGCGCCAGGTCGCAACGTTGACTTGTCTGCTTGTGCAAAAGAAAAGGGCCGGAATCCGGCCCTTTTTTGCATCAGGAGACATTACTCGTCAGCGTCATCCGCTACGTCATCGTCGGTGTCGGCTTCCGGCGCGATATCATCATCGCCTTCCGCAACGCTACCGTCGATGGAATCGAGCTCTTCGTCATCCACCGGCTCAGCAACGCGCTGCAGACCCACCACGTTTTCATCTTCCGCTGTACGGATGAGGATCACGCCCTGGGTGTTACGCCCCACCACGCTGATCTCAGAGACGCGGGTACGCACCAGCGTACCGGCATCGGTGATCATCATGATCTGGTCGGCATCGTCTACCTGCACCGCGCCCACAACGGAACCGTTGCGCTCGGTCACTTTGATAGAGATAACGCCCTGCGTGCCGCGAGACTTGGTTGGGTATTCCCCTTCCGCCGTACGTTTACCGTAACCATTCTGCGTCACGGTCAGGATTGCCCCTTCACCGCGCGGAATAATCAGAGAAACAACGCTGTCTTCGCCAGCCAGTTTGATACCACGAACGCCCGTCGCGGTACGGCCCATTGCACGAACGGCGTTCTCTTTAAAGCGCACCACTTTACCGGCCGCAGAGAACAGCATCACTTCATCAGAACCGGAGGTCAGATCCACACCGATCAGCTCGTCGCCTTCGTTCAGGTTCACGGCGATAATACCGGCAGAACGCGGACGGCTGAATTCGGTCAGCGCAGTTTTCTTCACGGTACCGCTGGCGGTCGCCATAAAGACGTTCACGCCCTCTTCGTACTCGCGTACCGGCAGGATAGCGGTGATACGTTCATTCGCTTCCAGCGGCAGCAGGTTAACGATTGGACGGCCACGCGCGCCGCGGCTCGCTTCCGGCAGCTGATAGACCTTCATCCAGTACAGACGACCGCGGCTGGAGAAGCAGAGGATCGTGTCATGGGTGTTCGCCACCAGCAGGCGGTCAATAAAGTCTTCTTCTTTAATACGTGCCGCAGATTTACCTTTACCGCCACGACGCTGTGCTTCGTAGTCGGTCAGCGGCTGATACTTCACGTAGCCCTGGTGAGACAGGGTGACCACCACGTCTTCGCGGTTGATCAGGTCTTCAATGTTGATATCAGAGCTGTTCGCGGTGATTTCGGTGCGACGCGCATCGCCGAACTGATCGCGGACCAGCTCCAGCTCTTCGCGGATCACCTCCATCAGACGCTCTGCACTGCCCAGAATATGCAGCAGTTCAGCAATCTGTTCCAGCAGCTCTTTGTATTCGTCGAGCAGTTTCTCGTGCTCAAGGCCGGTCAGTTTCTGCAGACGCAGATCCAGAATCGCCTGGGCCTGCTGTTCAGTCAGGTAGTACTGGCCGTCGCGCACGCCGAACTCAGGTTCCAGCCACTCAGGACGCGCTGCGTCATCCCCCGCACGTTCCAGCATCGCGGCGACGTTACCCAGATCCCACGGACGGGAAATCAGGGCGGCTTTCGCTTCCGCCGGGGTTGGCGCACGACGGATCAGTTCGATGATCGGGTCGATGTTGGCCAGCGCAACCGCCAGCGCTTCAAGGATGTGCGCACGGTCGCGCGCTTTGCGCAGTTCGAAGATGGTACGGCGGGTCACCACTTCACGGCGGTGACGCACGAACGCGCTCAGGATCTCTTTCAGGTTCATGATCTTCGGCTGACCATGGTGCAGCGCAACCATGTTGATACCGAAGGAGACCTGAAGCTGAGTCTGGGAGTACAGGTTGTTCAGCACAACCTCACCCACCGCGTCGCGTTTGATCTCAATCACGATGCGCATACCGTCTTTGTCAGACTCGTCACGCAGCGCGCTGATGCCCTCAACACGTTTTTCTTTTACCAGCTCGGCGATTTTTTCAATCAGACGGGCTTTGTTCACCTGATACGGGATCTCGTGAACAATGATGGTCTCACGGCCGGTTTTGGCGTCCGCTTCCACTTCGGCGCGGGCACGGATGTAAATCTTGCCGCGGCCGGTACGGTACGCTTCTTCAATACCGCGACGACCGTTGATGATCGCCGCCGTTGGGAAGTCCGGACCCGGGATGTGTTCCATCAGCCCTTCAATGCTGATGTCTTCATCGTCGATATAGGCCAGGCAGCCGTTGATCACTTCGGTGATATTGTGCGGCGGAATGTTGGTTGCCATACCGACTGCGATACCGGACGAACCGTTAACCAGCAGGTTCGGGATCTTGGTTGGCATCACATCTGGGATGCGCTCGGTGCCGTCGTAGTTATCGACGAAATCAACGGTCTCTTTTTCCAGGTCGGCCATCAGCTCATGAGCGATTTTCGACATACGGATTTCCGTATAACGCATCGCCGCAGCGGAGTCGCCGTCGACTGAACCAAAGTTACCCTGACCATCTACCAGCATGTAGCGCAAGGAGAATGGCTGCGCCATACGAACGATGGTGTCATAAACGGCGGTATCACCATGCGGGTGATATTTACCGATGACGTCACCGACGACGCGGGCAGATTTTTTATAGGCTTTATTCCAGTCATTGCCCAATACGTTCATGGCGTATAGTACGCGACGGTGTACCGGCTTAAGGCCATCGCGGACGTCCGGCAGCGCACGGCCAACAATGACCGACATCGCATAGTCCAGATAGGAGCTCTTCAGCTCTTCCTCGATGTTAACCGGTGTAATTTCTCTCGCAAGGTCGCTCATCTAACCGCTATCCCTCTACTGTATCCCGGATTCAAAGGTCGCAAATTATAACACAGCCGAGGTGATTGAGGTAAACCTATACGCTTTATTCACGGGGATTGCCTGATATACTCCTTTGTCTTGCTAAATAAGGAGTAAAAGCGCCCATGAATGCCGAAAAATCCCCGGTGGCTCACAACGTTGACCACGAAGAGATTGCCAAATTTGAAGCGGTGGCGTCCCGCTGGTGGGATCTCGAAGGTGAGTTCAAACCGCTGCATCGCATCAACCCGCTGCGTCTGGGCTATATCGCGGAGCGTTCCGGCGGTCTGTTCGGTAAGAAAGTGCTCGACGTCGGCTGCGGCGGCGGCATCCTGGCTGAGAGCATGGCGCGCGAAGGGGCGAATGTTACTGGCCTGGACATGGGCTTTGAACCGCTTCAGGTGGCCCGCCTTCACGCGCTGGAGTCCGGCATACAGGTGGAATACGTGCAGGAAACCGTGGAAGAGCACGCGGAAAAACACGCCCATCAGTACGATGTGGTGACCTGCATGGAGATGCTGGAGCACGTTCCCGATCCGCAGTCGGTGGTGCACGCCTGTGCAAAACTGGTGAAACCGGGCGGCCAGGTCTTCTTCTCAACCATCAACCGTAACGGTAAAGCCTGGCTGATGGCCGTCGTCGGCGCGGAGTATGTGCTGCGCATGGTGCCGAAAGGGACGCACGACGTGAAGAAATTCATCAAGCCTGCGGAGCTGTTAGGCTGGGTTGACCAGACGTGGCTCAAAGAGCAGCACATCACCGGCCTGCACTACAATCCGCTGACCAATAAATTCAAACTCGCACCGGGCGTTGATGTTAACTATATGTTGCATACAACTGCCAAAAACGACTAACGTCATTCGTTATTCTTATAAAGATTGCGCGACATCATGTTGCGCAATTCTGACCTCCCGTTGAAGAAATCAGCACTCGATCAAATTTTGAATTTTTTTTCTTAATTATTGACATGTCTTCCAGGCCTTACGGTACGAGGACTTAGCCTTTTTTACCCTTTCACAACCTCAATTTAACGCCAAAATCAACCCTTGTGCTGAAAAGATTCGATACTAGAATACTCACCATATAGCGTTTTTCTTATCGCAAACCCCCTACATGTAGTATTTATCCACAGAGTTAGTCACAAGACGGATCTGTGGATAAACGGGGGATATTTTTTATTTCACGGACAGGTAAAACCCACATGAATCAGAGTCTGCTGGTGACAAAGCGCGACGGTACTACCGAGCGTATCAATCTGGACAAAATCCATCGAGTTCTCGACTGGGCAGCAGAAGGACTGAACAACGTATCTATCTCCCAGGTTGAACTGCGTTCCCACATTCAGTTCTACGACGGCATCAAAACGTCTGATATCCACGAAACAATCATTAAAGCAGCGGCAGACCTCATCTCCCGCGAAGCACCGGATTATCAGTACCTCGCTGCACGTCTGGCGATTTTCCACCTGCGTAAAAAAGCCTACGGCCAGTTTGAGCCGCCGAAGCTTTACGATCACGTAGTGAAAATGGTTGAGCTGGGCAAATACGACACGCATCTGCTGGAAGACTATACGGAAGAAGAGTTCGAGCAGATGAACGGGTTTATCGATCACTGGCGCGACATGAACTTCTCCTACGCGGCGGTGAAGCAGCTCGAAGGCAAATACCTGGTTCAGAACCGTGTAACCGGTGAGATCTACGAAAGCGCCCAGTTCCTCTATATTCTGGTGGCCGCCTGCCTGTTCTCTAACTACCCGCGTGACACCCGTCTGGAATACGTGAAGCGTTTCTACGATGCGGTATCCACGTTCAAGATTTCTCTGCCGACGCCAATCATGTCTGGCGTGCGTACCCCAACCCGTCAGTTCAGCTCCTGCGTACTGATCGAGTGTGGTGACAGCCTGGATTCCATCAACGCCACCTCCAGCGCCATCGTGAAATACGTTTCCCAGCGTGCCGGTATCGGCATCAACGCCGGTCGCATCCGTGCGCTGGGCAGCCCGATTCGCGGCGGTGAAGCGTTCCACACCGGCTGTATCCCGTTCTATAAACACTTCCAGACGGCAGTAAAATCCTGCTCTCAGGGCGGCGTGCGCGGCGGTGCTGCGACCCTGTTCTACCCGATGTGGCATCTGGAAGTGGAAAGCCTGCTGGTTCTGAAAAACAACCGCGGCGTGGAAGGCAACCGCGTGCGTCACATGGACTACGGCGTGCAGATCAACAAGCTGATGTACACCCGTCTGCTGAAGGGCGAAGACATCACCCTGTTCAGCCCGTCCGACGTTCCAGGCCTGTATGACGCGTTCTTTGCCGATCAGGACGAGTTCGAGCGTCTGTACACCAAATACGAAAAAGACGATAGCATCCGCAAGCAGCGCGTGAAGGCGGTAGACCTGTTCTCCCTGATGATGCAGGAACGTGCCTCAACCGGTCGTATCTACATCCAGAACGTGGACCACTGCAACACCCACAGCCCGTTTGACCCGGTGGTTGCGCCAGTGCGCCAGTCTAACCTGTGCCTGGAGATCGCCCTGCCAACCAAACCGCTGGAAGACGTGAACGACGAAAACGGCGAAATCGCGCTGTGTACGCTGTCCGCGTTCAATCTGGGCGCAATTAAAAGCCTGGATGAGCTGGAAGAGCTGGCCGTGCTGGCGGTTCGCGCGCTCGACGCTCTGCTGGACTACCAGGATTACCCAATCCCGGCCGCTAAACGCGGTGCAATGGGCCGCCGTACCCTGGGTATCGGCGTGATCAACTTCGCCTACTGGCTGGCGAAAAACGGCAAGCGTTACTCTGACGGCAGCGCTAATAACCTGACGCACCAGACGTTCGAAGCGATTCAGTACTACCTGATGAAGGCCTCTAACGAGCTGGCGAAAGAGCAAGGCGCGTGCCCGTGGTTCAACGAAACCACCTACGCGAAAGGCATTCTGCCGATCGACACCTACAAGAAAGACCTGGATGCGATCGTCAGCGAGCCGCTGCACCTCGACTGGGAAGGTCTGCGCGAGTCCATCAAGACCCATGGCCTGCGCAACTCCACGCTCTCTGCCCTGATGCCGTCCGAGACCTCTTCGCAGATCTCTAACGCCACCAACGGTATTGAACCACCGCGCGGCCACGTGAGCATCAAAGCGTCGAAAGACGGCGTCCTGCGTCAGGTGGTACCGGATTACGAAACGCTGGGTAATAACTACGAGCTGCTGTGGGAAATGCCAAACAACGACGGCTACCTGCAGCTGGTGGGTATCATGCAGAAGTTTATCGACCAGTCGATCTCTGCCAATACCAACTATGACCCGACGCGCTTCCCGTCCGGCAAGGTACCGATGCAGCAGCTGTTGAAAGACCTGCTCACCGCCTACAAATTTGGCGTGAAAACGCTGTACTATCACAACACCCGTGATGGTGCGGAAGACGCGCAGGACGACCTGGTACCGTCAATTCAGGACGATGGCTGCGAAAGCGGCGCATGTAAGATCTAATGAAGGGCGGGGATATCCCCGCCTTTATTTCGTAAGACAGGACACACTCATGGCATATACCACCTTTTCACAGACGAAAAACGACCAGCTCAAAGAGCCGATGTTCTTCGGCCAGCCGGTCAACGTGGCACGCTACGATCAGCAAAAATATGACATCTTCGAAAAGCTGATTGAAAAGCAACTCTCCTTCTTCTGGCGCCCGGAAGAAGTGGACGTCTCCCGCGACCGTATTGATTACCAGTCGCTGCCGGATCACGAAAAACATATCTTCATCAGCAACCTGAAGTACCAGACGCTGCTGGACTCCATTCAGGGTCGTAGCCCGAACGTGGCGCTGCTGCCGCTGATCTCCATTCCGGAGCTGGAAACCTGGGTGGAAACCTGGGCGTTCTCCGAGACAATCCACTCCCGCTCTTACACCCACATCATCCGCAACATCGTGAACGATCCGGCGGTGGTGTTTGACGATATCGTCACCAACGAGCAGATCCAGAAGCGCGCGGAAGGCATTGCCCATTACTACGACGAGCTGATCGAGATGACCAGCTACTGGCATCTGCTGGGCGAAGGCACCCACAACGTGAACGGTAAAACCGTTACCGTGAACCTGCGCGCGCTGAAAAAGCAGCTGTACCTGTGCCTGATGAGCGTTAACGCGCTGGAAGCGATCCGCTTCTACGTGAGCTTTGCCTGCTCCTTCGCCTTTGCCGAGCGCAAGCTGATGGAAGGCAACGCCAAAATCATCCGTCTCATCGCTCGTGATGAAGCCCTGCACCTGACCGGTACCCAGCACATGCTGAACCTGCTGCGCAGCGGTACGGACGATCCGGAGATGGCGGAAATCGCCGAAGAGTGCAAGCAGGAGTGCTACGACCTGTTCGTGCTGGCGGCTCAGCAGGAGAAAGAGTGGGCAGACTACCTGTTCCGCGACGGCTCCATGATTGGCCTGAACAAAGACATCCTGTGCCAGTACGTTGAGTACATCACCAACATCCGCATGCAGGCTGTTGGCCTCGACCTGCCGTTCCAGACGCGCTCTAACCCGATTCCGTGGATCAACACCTGGCTGGTGTCCGATAACGTGCAGGTTGCGCCGCAGGAAGTTGAAGTCAGCTCTTATCTGGTCGGTCAGATTGATTCTGAAGTCAACACCGACGACCTGAGCAACTTCCAGCTCTGATGTCACGCGTCACGTTAAGTCTTTCCGGTACTGAGGTGCTGTGTCGGGAGGAGCACCCTTCTCTGCTGGTGGCGCTTGAGGCGCATCAGGTAGAAGTAGAGTACCAGTGTCGTTCCGGCTACTGCGGCTCCTGCCGCTGCCGTCTGGTCGCAGGCCAGGTAGATTGGCTGACCGAGCCGCTGGCCTTTATCAACGAAGGGGAAATTTTGCCCTGCTGCTGCCGGGCAAAAGGCGATATTGAGATCGAGATGTAAAAAAGGGCCTTCCGGCCCTTTTTCTATTTTAAGAACGTCACCGCTTTATCCGGGAAATCGGTAAACAGCCCGTCCACGCCCGCCTGGTTATACAACACCTCATAAAGCTGATTCACATCCGTGGCATATGGCGGCAGCTGGTCTGCACGCACCGTATACGGGTGGACCTGCATCCTGCTGGCGTGCGCCTCTTTCACCATCGCCGTCAGCTTCACGTGACCCGGGGTGGATCCTTCCGCCACCAGCATGTGGTAATCCGGCCCGATGCCGTCGGCGTACTGCGCAATCTGCTTCATCGCGCCCGGCTTAAGCATCCAGTCGTAGTTATAGTTCACCCACTTGCCGTCCGGCTGTTTCTCCTGGGTTTCATTCCAGTCGGTATAGGCAATCAGCTGCACCAGATTGAGGTTCATCCCCATTTTCGGCTCCAGCTCGGTTTTGATGCGCTTCAGCTCGGCGGCATCAAAGCACTGGAGGTAAACTTTGTCCTGCTTGCTGGTGTAGCCGTACTGCTTCAGCACCTCCAGCGTCTTCGCGGCAATGTCTTTCCCTTCCTGATGGTGGAACCACGGCGCTTTGATTTCAGGGTAGATACCGATATTTTTACCGGTTGAATGATTCAACCCCTGAACAAACTCAATCTCTTCCTGGAAGGTATGAATGCGGAAGTCAGATTTGCCCATCGGGAAACGTCCCGGATAGACCTGCACCTTCTTGCCGTTTTCAATCTCAAAGCCTTCGGTAAACTTCAGAGAGCGGATCTCCGCCAGCGTGAAGTCGATGGCGTAGAAACGACCATCTTTGCGCGCGCGGTCCGGGAAACGCTCCGCCACATCCGTCACGCGGTCCAGATAGTGATCGTGCAGGACCACCAGCTGGTCGTCCTTCGTCATCACCAGATCCTGCTCCAGATAATCCGCGCCCTGGGCATAGGCCATCGCCTTCGCCGGGAGCGTATGCTCCGGCAGATAGCCGCTCGCGCCGCGGTGGGCGATCACGATTTTATCCGCCGCCAGCGCAGAGCCTGTCATCAGGCCCGCCAGCAGCAGGCCGGTTGTTACGTAAGATAATTTCATCGCAATACTCCTTATTGACGACGCGCCAGCACTTCCGCATGGCGACGTTTCTCACCGATCATGACCACAATGAGCAGCAGTACCGCCAGCACGCTGCCGCCGATCATCACCATAAAGCCGCCGTCCCAGCCGAAGAAGTCAACGGTGTAGCCCACGATGGCGCTCGCCGCGACCGAACCGCCCAGATAGCCGAACAGACCGGTAAAGCCTGCCGCCGTGCCCGCCGCTTTTTTCGGCGCCAGTTCCAGCGCGTGCAGGCCAATCAGCATCACCGGACCGTAGATCAGGAAGCCAATAACAATCATGCAGGCCATATCTACTGATGGGTTGCCCGGCGGGTTGAGCCAGTACACCACGGTCGCGATGGTCACCAGGGTCATAAAGAACACGCCCGTCGCGCCGCGGTTGCCTTTAAACACCTTATCTGACATCCAGCCGCAAAGCAGCGTGCCCGGGATCCCGGCGTATTCATACAGGAAATAGGCCCAGGAGGACTTATCCAGCGCGAAGTGCTTCACCTCTTTCAGGTAGGTTGGCGACCAGTCGAGGATGCCGTAGCGCAGCAGGTAAACGAACACGTTCGCCACCGCGATGTACCACAGCAGCTTGTTCGGCAGGACGTACTTCATGAAGATCTGTTTTGCGGTCAGCTCTTCTTCGTGCTCCTTGCTGTAATCATCCGGATAGTCGTTTTTGTACTCTTCAATCGGCGGCAGGCCGCAGGACTGCGGCGTATCGCGCATCAGCGCGAAGGCAATAATCGCCACCAGAATGGCGCCAAAGGCAGGCATATAGAGCGCCGCATGCCAGTCGTTGAACCAGGCCATCCCCAGCAGGAACAGCAGAGGCGGAATACCGCCGCCCACGTTATGGGCGCAGTTCCACACCGACACGATGCCGCCGCGCTCTTTCTGCGACCACCAGTGAACCATGGTGCGTCCGCACGGCGGCCACCCCATCCCCTGGAACCAGCCGCAGAGGAACAGCAGGACGAACATGACGGCGATGCTGGAGGTTGCCCACGGCACAAAGCCCATGAACAGCATGACCGCGGCCGCCAGGATCAGGCCGGCGGGCAGGAACACCCGCGGATTCGAGCGATCCGATACCGACCCCATGATGAATTTGGAAAAACCGTAGGCGATTGAGATCCCCGACAGCGCGAACCCCAGATCGCCGCGGGAGAAGCCCTGCTCCACCAGATACGGCATCGCGAGCGCGAAGTTTTTACGTACAAGGTAGTACGCCGCGTACCCGAAGAAGATCCCCAGGAAAATTTGCCAGCGCAGACGGCGGTATAGCGGATCAATTTCTGCCTCTGGCAGACGCGCCCTGTGCGGCGCAGGTTTGAAGATACTGAGCATAACAGCCTCCGTGGCCTTGAATTGAATGGGCAGGTGGCTCGCACCTGAATTCCAGAGGCGGGGATGTTAAGAAATCACGGTGATTGTTACTGTGAATCAACGCACAGATTGTTACAGAAATATGACAGAATGCGCAAAAAAGCGCATGAAATCACGTTTCACTTTCGAATTTCGCGCGTTTATGTTCGAAATCAAACAAACCACACTATTGATATGGCTAAATGATAGAAAAACGAACATAGAGGGTAAACAATGACCATTCACGATCCTCGCTACAGCGATGTGATAATCATTGGCGGTGGCGCAACCGGCGCCGGGATCGCACGCGACTGCGCCCTTCGCGGCTTAAGCGTCACGCTGCTGGAGCGCCACGATATCGCCACGGGCGCAACCGGGCGTAACCATGGCCTGCTGCACAGCGGCGCGCGGTATGCGGTTACCGACGGTGAATCCGCACGCGAATGTATTGCTGAAAACCAGATCCTCAAGCGTATCGCCCGCCACTGCATTGAGCCGACCGACGGCCTCTTTATTACTCTTCCCGAAGATGACCTCACCTTTCAGGACACCTTTATTACCGCCTGCACTGCGGCGGGCATTCAGGCTGAGGCCATGGACCCGACGCTGGCGCGACGGCTGGAACCGTCTGTTAACCCGGCGCTTATCGGCGCGGTGAAAGTGCCTGACGGCACCGTTGACCCCTTCCGCCTGACCGCCGCCAATATGCTGGACGCCCGCGAGCATGGCGCACGCATTCTGACCGGGCACGAAGTGAGCGGGCTTATCCGTGAAGGTCATCGTATCTGCGGCGTGCGGATCCTCGATACGCAATATAACGAACACAGCGAGCTGTATGCCGCCGTGGTGGTCAACGCGGCGGGGATCTGGGGGCAGCGCATCGCGGAATACGCGGACCTGTCGGTACGCATGTTCCCGGCGAAAGGCTCGCTGCTGATCCTCGACCACCGCATCAATAACCACGTTATTAACCGCTGCCGCAAGCCGTCTGATGCCGATATCCTCGTCCCAGGCGACACCATTTCGTTAATCGGTACCACCTCAACCCACGTGGACTACGGAGAGATTGACTACAACCGCGTGACCGCCGAAGAGGTCGACGTCCTGCTGCGCGAAGGGGAAAAACTGGCCCCGGTGATGGCGCAGACGCGTATTCTGCGCGCCTACGCGGGCGTGCGTCCGCTGGTCGCCAGCGATAACGACCCGAGCGGGCGTAACGTCAGCCGGGGCATCGTGCTGCTCGATCACGCCGAGCGCGACGGCATGGACGGGTTTATCACCATCACCGGCGGCAAGCTGATGACCTACCGCCTGATGGCCGAGTGGGCGACCGACGCCGTCTGCCGCAAGCTGGGCAATACCGAACGGTGCGTGACGGCAGAACAAGCTCTGCCCGGCTCGCGTCAGTCCACCGAAAAAACGCTGCAAAAAATCATCTCCCTGCCCGCGCCGCTGCGCGGATCAGCGGTATACCGCCACGGCGACAGAACGCCACCGTGGCTTGGTGAAGGAAGATTGAGCCGCAGCCTGGTGTGCGAGTGCGAAGCCGTGACGGCCGGTGAGGTGCAGTACGCGGTGGAGAACCTGACGGTCAACAGCCTGCTCGATCTCCGCCGCCGCACCCGCGTCGGAATGGGGACCTGTCAGGGCGAGCTGTGCGCCTGTCGTGCCGCCGGGCTGCTGCAGCGTTTTCATACCACCAGCGCCACCCAGTCGCTCGATCAGCTCAGCGCGTTTTTAAACGAGCGCTGGAAAGGCATTCAGCCTGTCGCCTGGGGCGATGCCCTGCGCGAAAGCGAGTTTACCCGCTGGGTCTACCAGGGGCTTTGCGGTCTGGAGAAGGAGCAACGCGATGAAATTTGATACCGTGATTGTCGGCGGCGGGCTGGCAGGCTTGCTCTGCGGCATCAGGCTCACGAAGCAGGGACTGCGCTGCGCCATTATCACCCGGGGGCAGAGCGCCCTGCACTTCTCGTCGGGCTCTCTGGATCTGGTGGACGAAGCGTACCGCGATAAGCTGCCGCCGGAGCACCCGTATCACCTGATTGGCGCCCAGCATATTGACCGCTTTGCGCTGGAAACCGAAGCGCTGCTGGCGGAGTGCGGCGCGCGTCTGCAGGGCAGCGCCAGGTTCAATCACCAGCGCGTTACGCCGCTCGGCACCCTGCGCTCTGCCTGGCTCAGCCCGGAAGAAGTGCCCGTTGCTCCCTTCAACGCCGCACGCGTGCGCGTCGTGGGTATTAGCGGCTTTCTGGATTTTCAGCCCCATCTCGCGGCGGCGTCGCTTTGTCGCCAGGGCGTCAATGCCGAAACGGCAGAGATAGAGCTGCCTGAGCTGGATGTCCTGCGCGATAACCCGAGCGAGTTTCGCGCGGTGAATATCGCCCGTTTTCTGGATAACGAGGACAAATGGCCGCTGCTGTATGACGCGCTCAGGCCCCTCAGCGACAGCTGTGACGCCCTGCTGATGCCGGCCTGCTTTGGTTTACGCGACAACCGGCTCTGGCGCTGGCTCTCGGATCGTCTGCCCTGCACGCTCGGCCTCCTGCCAACCCTGCCCCCTTCCGTCCCCGGCATTCGCCTGCACACCCAGCTCCAGCGCCAGTTTGTTGCCCAGGGCGGCGTGTGGATGGCGGGGGATGAGGTGAAGAAAATTACGCTGGTGGACGGCGCGGTAAGCGAAATCTGGACGCGAAACCACGAGGATATTCCGCTTCGCGCCCGCTTTACGGTGCTGGCAAGCGGCAGTTTCTTCAGCAACGGGCTGCTGAGCAGCCGGGAGGGCATCCGGGAAGCCATTATGGGGCTGGATGTTCGCCAGCGTGCCTCCCGCGCGGACTGGTATCAGAGTGATTTCTTCTCGCCGCAGCCCTGGCAGCAGTTCGGCGTGATTGTCGATAACCAGCTGCATCCGCAACTTTCTGGTAAGCCCGTCAGTAATCTTTTTGCCATCGGCTCGCTGCTGGGCGGGTACGATCCCATTGCCCAGGGATGCGGTGGCGGGGTCTGCGCCGTCACGGCGCTGTATGTGGCAGAGCAGATTAGCCAGCGCACGGAGGCTGAACAATGAACGACACCCGTTTTGAAAGCTGCATTAAATGCACGGTGTGTACCACCGTCTGCCCGGTCAGCGGCGTGAATCCACGCTATCCCGGGCCAAAGCAGGCCGGGCCGGACGGCGAGCGTCTGCGCCTGAAGGACGGCAAGCTCTACGACGAGGCGCTGAAATACTGCATCAACTGCAAACGCTGCGAAGTCGCCTGCCCGTCGGATGTTAAAATCGGCGACATCATCCAGCGCGCCCGGGCGCGTTACAGCACGCAAAAGCCGACGCTGCGTGACGCTATTCTGAGCCATACCGATCTGATGGGCAGCGTCTCGACGCCGTTTGCCCCGCTGGTGAATGCCGCGACCTCCCTCAAACCGGTGCGTCAGCTGCTGGATGCCACGCTGAAGATAGACCATCACCGCAGCCTGCCGAAATATTCTCACGGCACCTTCCGCCGCTGGTACAAATCCGTCGCGGCGGAACAAGCGAAGTATGCCGACCAGGTGGCCTTTTTCCACGGCTGCTATGTGAATTACAACCACCCGCAGCTGGGTAAAGATCTGCTGAAGGTGCTAAACGCCATGGGAACGGGCGTTCAGCTACTGAACAAAGAGAAGTGCTGCGGCGTACCGCTGATCGCCAACGGATTTACCGATAAAGCGCGCAGGCAGGCTCAGAGCAATGTTACGTCACTGCGCGAAGCGATTGTCGATAAAGGTATTCCGGTGCTGGCGACCTCGTCCACCTGTACCTTCACCCTGCGTGATGAGTACCCGCATCTGCTGGACGTGGATAATACCGGCCTGCGCGAGCACATTGAGCTGGCGACACGCTTCCTGTGGCGCAAGCTCGATAGCGGGCAGACGTTGCCGCTGGGGAAATTGCCCCTGAAAGTGGTGTATCACACGCCGTGTCATATGGAGAAAATGGGCTGGTCGCTCTATACGCTTGAGCTGCTGCGGTTAATTCCGGGCCTGGAGCTGACGGTGCTGGATTCGCGCTGCTGCGGGATTGCGGGAACCTACGGCTTTAAGCGTGAAAACTACGAAACGTCGCAGGCGATCGGCGCCCCGCTGTTCCGTCAGATTGAAGAGAGCGGCGCGGATATCGTGGTAACGGACTGCGAAACCTGCAAGTGGCAGATTGAGATGTCCACCGGCAAGCGCTGCGAACATCCGATTACCCTGCTGGCGAAGGCGCTGGGCTGAACAGTGCCGGGGCGAAACGCCCCGGCAAAGGCATTACTCCACGAACAGCGACTCGACAACGTTAATCCAGCCGTGCTCGCTGGCGACTTCTTTACCGTTCAGCCAGCGGCGCAGCATGTTCAGCGCCATCATCGCGCAAACCTCCTGACGCACCGCCAGGCTGTGGCGGGTGATACTCATTTTTACCCGCAGGGCCCAGGTGCCTTCCGGCGTCGCCAGCGCGAAGTTAAGGTATTCCTCGTCCAGCCCGCCGACAAACAGCGCCAGACCGGCAAAATGCTTCACCCTTCTCTCGGACGCCCAGCGGGCGGTCTGCGCCAGCGTCTCCTGCTGGAACGGCACCACTTCGCTGGCGAGCAGCGGCGCGTTGACGCGCGACAGCTGCAGTGCCAGCAGGCCACCGGTGAACTGCTCGCTTAAGGTCACGCTCAGCTGACGCGACTGCAGATGCGTCGCAATCTGCGCGGGCAGCCCTTCCGTCCCTTCAAAGATCAGGCTTTCGCCCGCCACGCGCTGCACCTCGGGCCACAGGGCCAGCATCGCCTCTTTCTGCTCGGCCGGGCCTGTCAGCTTAAGTTCAATGATCGGCATGGAGGAGCGGTAGCCCATGGAGACGCCCGGCGGCAGCGGGAGAGGGTCAAGGCTCTGGGCCAGATCGCTTTCCGAGCGGCCAAAGGTGGTCAGACGCAGGCACAGCGGCGGTTCAGGCAGGGTAAAACGATCGCGAAGGCGCGGCAGGATCTGCTGCTCGACCATCACTTTAAATTCTGAGGGTACGCCCGGCGTGAAGAACATCAGACAGCGGTTCAGCTGCATGGCAAACCCGCACGCGGTACCGACCGGGTTGTCGACCAGCTCGGCGCTGGCGGGAATTTCAGCCTGTTTGCGGTTGCTGGGGGCCATGACGCGGCCACGCTCGGAGAAAAAGCGCTCCATCTGCGAAAGCCACGCCTCGTGCAGCACCAGCCCTTCGCCTTTTGCGGTCGCGGCGGCCAGCGCGCTGAGATCGTCGCAGGTGGGGCCGAGTCCGCCGTTCACAATCAGCACGTCGCAGTGCTCGCTGCGCTCGCGCAGAATAGCGACCAGCGACTCAAGATTGTCGCCCACCGTATTGCGGCGCGTTAACGGTAATCCTTGCTCAAAGAAAAGATCGGCAAGCCAGGCAGCATTGGTATCAATAATTTGTCCATGCAGCACTTCGTCGCCGGTGGATAACATCTCCACGTTAATCATTATGTTCTCCCGCTTATTTGGTCAAAACACTATAGCGCAAACGCGGGGTGGAGAAGAGAGAAACTGGCGCGACAGAACGCCGCGCCGGAGTGATTAGAAGCCTGCGCTGACGCCCACGTACGGGCCGTCGGCCAGCGCGTTGTCGCGGTTTCCGTCTTTACCGGCCAGGTTCAGATAGCGATAGCCCGCTTCGATGGTAATTGGACGCATGATGGTCCAGCGCGCGCCGGCGTTGGCCTCTTCATAGCTTTCGATACCGCTTGAGAGGGAATCCGGCGAATAGTAGTACTCACCAAACAGGCCGAAGCTGTCGCCAATTTTCCACTGCAGGCCGCCGCCCACTGCCGCCGCGTACCCTTCGTCACCGTCATTTGGGTTGGTGTAGATACCTTTACCGCCGACGGTGGCCAGGAACGGGCCAAGAGGAACGTTCAGACCCAGGCCGAGGCTTGCCGCGTCACCGTCGTCATCGTTATGCGTCCAGCCGCCAGTCATCGCCAGACCGGATGTCTCGGTACCCATGCCAAAACCCAGATGGGTATAATCCTGACCCGCCGAGCCGTTAATGCTGATGGCGTTAGCCGCCGCAGATACAACCATCAGGCCGAAGCCCACGAATGCCACTTTTTTCATTGTCGTGATCCCACACAATTATTATAAAGAAGTCCCAAAACCGCGAGATTTTAACCGGAGTCTCCCGGGGATCAAGCACTCTGCGTGCGGCAGGTCAGTAGATTGTAATTATTTGAAACGGCTATTATCCCTTCAGCGAGGCGTTCACCCACTGCTGCAACGCGCGGCGCGAGACTTTAATGCCGCCATTTTTGAGTTCGGTCGGCAACAGCAGCCAGCGGACGGGTTGCTCAAAACGCGCCACCTTATCCCTGACCCAGTCAGGTAAACAGGTGATATCCGTTCCCGGCTCGCACTCCACCACCGCCACCGGACGCTGTCCAAACTCGGCGTCGTCCAGCGGGACGATAAACACCTGGTTAATCTGCGGATGGCGGGCGATAACGCGCTCAAGGCTCTCCGGCTGGATCCCTTCTCCGCCGCTAAAAAAGAGGTTATCCATGCGGCCCAGGATCGTCAGGCGACCGTCATGCCATTCACCGCGATCGCGGGTGGCGAACCATCCCTGCGCGTTGGTCAGCGGAACCAGTTCGCCGTCCCGCCAGTAGCCTGAGGCCATGCTCTGCGCCCGGATCCAGACCTCGCCGTTAACCACCTGCACCTCTCTGCCCGGCAGCGCATTGCCTACGTCCGGCTCGCCGTCTGCCGCTTTCGCGCAGACGGTAGAGGCAAACTCGGTCAGGCCGTAGCCGCAGAAGGTATGAATACCCTGCTCTCGCGCCTGCTGCGTTAATTCCACAGGAATGGCGGCCCCGCCCAGCAGCACCGCTTTCAGTGCGACAGGCTGGTGGCTGTTAAGCAGACGCCAGAGCTGGGTCGGCACCAGCGAGGCATGAGTGCAACCACGCAAAGCCTGCGCCAGCGGCTGTTTCTCGCGCACGGTTAACTGCGCGCCGGCCTGCAGCCAGCGCCATAAAATCCCCTGCCCGGAAACGTGAAACAGCGGCAGCGAGAGCAGCCAGTCGTCGTCTTCGCCGTAGGGCATCAGCGCCAGCACGCCGCGCGCGCTGGCAAGATGGGCCTCGCAGGTATGCACTGCCGCTTTCGGCAGCCCGGTGGAGCCGGAGGTTAGCGTCATCGACGCCAGCCGCGCCGGTTGCCAGGCAGCGCAATACGCATCGGCTGCCCCGCGCATGCTCAGGGCAGGAAGACCGTCGCAGGTACCGTCCAGCACCAGCGCAAAGCGCAGCGTCATCTGCGGGAGCAGCACGTCCAGCAGCGGACGCGGCAGCTGCGGATTCACGGGAAGAATACGCGCCCCGCACTGGAGCAGCGCCAGCCACGCCAGCAGGGTGTGCGGATGATTATGGGCCAGCAGCAGCACGCCGTCGCCCTCCTCCACGCCCTGACGGTGAAAGCCCGCCGCAAGGCTGTCGATGCGCGCGCACAGCTGTTGCCAGCTGAGCACCTCGTCGTTCAGCCTCAGGGCCGGTTTATTGGCAAACTGCGCACACCAGTGCCGCCACGGCCAGTCGGAAAAACTCATCGCAGCGGCTCCAGCGACGCGACATCAAGGCACGGCAGCGCGCTGTCCGGCCACGGGCGAAGAAGCTGAGCCTGCATCAGGTTCAGCGTGTCGAGGCCGGGGATGGTATCCGGCGTTAACCAGGCGGCAATGCGCGCCAGCTGGGTTAGCCCAAGGCTGGACTCAATCGACGAGCTGATGACCGCCGTCAGCCCAGAGGCGTGCGCCGCCGCGACCTGCTCGCGCACCTTCGCCAGGCTGCCGGTCAGCGTTGGTTTAATCACCACCGCGCTGACGCCGGGCTCGGCGACAAATTCAAAATCGTCCTCGCGCAGGCTTTCGTCCCAGGCGATGGCAATCCCCGTTTCGCGGGCAAACGCGCGCGAATCATCGCGGGTTTTGCACGGCTCTTCGAGGAAGGCAATGCGGCTGCGGTACGCCGGGTTGACGTACTTTGCAAACTGCTGCGCCTTGAGCGGCGTCCAGGCGCGGTTAGCATCCAGACGCAGATGAAGGTCGGGGATCGCCTCCAGCAGCAGGTTAGCGACCATGCCGTCGCGCACCGCCTCGTAGAGACCGACTTTAATTTTCGCCACTTTCTCGCCCGGCATGGCGGAGAGCAGCGCGAATAGCTCGTCAGGATCGCCCGTACAGAGCGGTGCCGCGCGGTAGTTAGCCTCTTCAGGCAGGCTGCCGTCCAGCTCCGCCAGCGCGCAGCTGATGCCAAAAGCCGCGGAAGGCACCTCCGGCAACGCCGGATCCGCACCCTCACGCCACGCGTCCGCCCACGCCAGCAATACAGACTGCGCGTCATCCAGCGACTCCAGGCTAAATCCCGGCAGAGGAGAAATCTCGCCCCAGCCTTCCCGCTCGCCCTGCTGCAGATGCACGAAGAAGCCGTCACGGGTTTTTAACCGCCGTTCACGCAGCACCACGCCCGCGTCCATCGGTATCTGCCAGCGGTAAACCTGCGCGCGACGCATTACGGGTTCCGTTTGTATTTGCTAAAGTCCGGCTGACGTTTTTCGTTAAACGCGTTGCGCCCTTCCTGACCCTCTTCGGTCATGTAGAACAGCATGGTGGCGTTGCCCGCCAGCTCCTGCAGACCCGCCTGACCGTCACAGTCGGCATTGAGCGCGGCCTTCAGGCAGCGCAGCGCCATCGGGCTGTTTTGCAGCATTTCACGGCACCAGCGAACGGTCTCTTTTTCGAGATCGGCAATCGGCACCACGGTATTCACCAGGCCCATATCCAGCGCTTCCTGGGCGTTGTACTGACGGCACAGGAACCAGATTTCGCGGGCTTTTTTCTGCCCGACGATGCGCGCCATGTACGAGGCGCCCCAGCCGCCGTCGAAGGATCCCACTTTCGGACCGGTCTGGCCGAAGATGGCATTTTCTGCGGCGATGGTCAGATCGCACATCATGTGCAGCACGTGACCGCCGCCGATGGAGTAGCCCGCTACCATCGCCACCACCGGTTTTGGACAGGTGCGGATCTGACGCTGGAAATCGAGGACGTTCAGGTGGTGGGTACCCGCATCGTCCTGGTATCCGCCGTAGTCGCCGCGCACTTTCTGATCGCCACCGGAGCAGAACGCTTTGTCGCCTTCGCCGGTCAGGACAATCACGCCGATGTTGTCGTCGTAGCGTGCATCCGCCAGGGCCTGAATCATCTCTTTCACGGTCAGCGGACGGAAGGCGTTACGCACCTGCGGACGGTTGATGGTGATTTTGGCAATGCCGTCGGTGGATTTGTGGTAACGAATGTCGGTGTAGCCTTCGGAGCAGTCCTGCCATTCAACCGGGGCGTAAAGCATGTTTTCATCAGGGTAGATCATAGAGTGTCCTTTATTCGATAACGCAGTATCTGAGCCAGACTCGCGATAACCGCATCGGGGTTTTCCCGGTGGGCATTGTGTCCGGCGTCTGGAATGGCATGGCGAACGGCGTTCACTTCCGCGGCAAGGGCCGCGAACTTCTCATCCCGTTCGCCATAGAGATAATCAAAAGAGAAATCGCGTGCGCTAAGCGCGGCACGCAAATCCGGCTGCACGGCCAGCGAGGTCGCCTCGAGCATCATCGCTAGCGTCGCGCCGTTGTTCTGACTGCGCAGGGTAATAAGCGCCTCGCGCTGGGCGTTCGTAAGGGAGGCGAACACGGGCTGTTGGTACCAGTCAGCGAACACCTTATCCAGCGGTTCGGTGCGAAAACGCCTTGCCCAGCGGCGGTCGGACGCCAGCCGCGCATTTCGCGCATCGGCATCCTGCAGGCCCGGATGTCCACCTTCAACAATCATCCCGAGCAGCCCCTTCGGCTGCTGGCAGGCATGAAACATCGCAATACGGCCGCCGAGGGAGTACCCGATGAGCCAGAACTTCAGTATGTTGTAACTAAGAAGGGTTCGGGTGAGCAACGTGCTCATCTCGTCAAACCCCGTCACGCCCAGATTCCGGGATCCGCCGTGACCCGGCAGATCCAGATACAGCCGGGGATAATCGCTGAGTCCTTCACCGACCCTCTGCCACTCGCGGCAGTCGCCCGAAAATCCGTGCAAAAAGACCAGCCAGGGGTAGCCCGGTTTTCCGGCCTGCTGCACGCCCGAGAGGATCACAGTTGGCTCACCTGCGCCAGCAGGCTTTGCAGGGC
The DNA here is from genome assembly GCF_024702055.1 of Enterobacter sp. HG048. Lineage (NCBI taxonomy): Bacteria > Pseudomonadati > Pseudomonadota > Gammaproteobacteria > Enterobacterales > Enterobacteriaceae > Enterobacter > Enterobacter sp. HG048. Next base: position 141,413 of record NZ_JANLIZ010000004.1, on the reverse strand, counting down.
CTGCGCACCGTCAGCCTCGTTCACCACCAGCTCAATCAGCGTCGCGCCCGGCTGTTTCCAGGCGCTGCTTAACGCCGCGTCCAGCTGTTCCCAGCTTTCCGGACGATGGTATTTCAGGCTAAACATCGCCGCGGCGTGTTCGAACTGCACGTTCTGCGGCATCAGATAGAAACGCTCGCGCTCGCTCTGAGGCGTTGGCAACAGGGAGAAAATCTGCCCGCCGTTGTTGTTGACCACAATCAGCACAAACGGGGCTGACGCCTGACGCAGCAGCGCCAGCGCGTTAAGATCGTAGAGCGCGGAGAGATCGCCCACGATCGCCAAGGTCGATTTCGCGCTGGCGCGCTGCACGCCCGCCGCCGTAGAGATCAGCCCGTCGATGCCGCTGGCGCCACGATTGCTGTACACCGGGTAGCCCGCGGGCAGCTTCGAGAAAGCGTCAATCAGCCGCACGACGAGGCTGTTGCCGACAAACAGCTGCCCCTGTTCGGGCAGGAACTGGTGAATACGGTGCGCCAGCCCGGCTTCGCTAAACGCTTCACAGTGCGCTTTGGTCAGTTCCCACGCCTGGCGCGAAAGGTCCGGGATGGCCACCGCCCAGGGCTTGCGTTTTTCAGCCGGATGAAGCGTCAGCCAGGCGTCAATACTGCTGACCAGACGACGACCGCGGTGGTGCGCCGGGTCAAGCCGCCCTTCCAGCGAATCCACCAGCCAGTACTCTTCCGGCGTGCAGGTGGCCTGCCACTGCAGTAACCGTTTGCCGGTCAAGCTCGATCCAAGCTGGACCACAATCTGCGCCTGCGCAAGCTCGGTGACCGCTTTCGCGTTACCCAGCCAGAGGTCAGCGCACGGCAGCGGCTGCCCGGTCTGGGAAAGCACGTCGCCAATCAGCGGCCAGCCAAGGGTTTGCGCCCATTCAGCGACCAGCTTGCCTTCGGCGGCGCTCATGCGCCCGGCAATCACCACGCCGCGCTTCTGCCGCCAGAAGAACCAGTCGCGCTGCTTCGCGCTCTCAAGATGCGTCTGCTCGCGCAGCCACGGTTTTTCACTCTGCCACCAGTCGCCAAGGGACTGCTGCCAGTCAAGACCCGTGTCGTCCAGCTCGCCGTACAGCGGCTCGGCAAACGGGCAGTTGATATGCAGCGCCCCGCTGCGCAACGTCTCCATGGCGTGATCGACGGTGGAGACCAGCCAGCTTGCCGGAATATCCTGGGTGGGACGCGGTAACGAAATCGTCTGCGAAGGATGCGAAGCAAAGAGCCCCGGCTGGCGAATGGCCTGATTGGCGCCGCAGTCGATAAGCTCAGGGGGACGATCGGCCGTCAGTAAGATCAGTCTTTCACCCGTTAATCCGGCTTCAATCAGGGCCGGATAGAGGTTCGCCACGGCGGTACCGGAGGTGACGATCACCGCCACAGGTTCTTTGCTGACTTTCGCCAGACCCAGCGCCAGATGGCCGAGGCCACGTTCATCAAAGTGGGTGTGGTGAATCAACGCCCGGTTTTCTGCGGCCGCCAGCGTCAGCGGCGTGGAGCGAGAACCCGGTGCAATACACACGTGCCTGACGCCATGGCGAGTCAGGGCTTCAAGGATCACCGCCGCCCAGCGTCGGTTAAAAGAACTTACTGACATGAGATTGTCCGGTATCAAGAATACGACACAGTATAAATAATAGAAAAAATTGGAATTTTGATATGAATCGGGATTGCGCGAATCTGTATTAATCCCTTAGGAGCAGAGAGCGCAATCCGGCGGCTTTGTTTTCAATCTCCTGCCACTCCTGCTCCGGGTCAGACCCGCTGACAATACCGGCGCCGGCGTAGAGCCGCAGGGAGTCCTCCTGAACGCGCGCGGAGCGCAGCGCCACGCAGAATTCACTCTGTTCGGGGGATAAGTACCCGGCCGAACCGGCGTACCACTCGCGGTTAAAGGGTTCAACCTTCTGGATAAACTCGCGCGCGGGCTGTCGGGGTAATCCGGCAACGGCCGCGGTCGGCTGCAACATGAGCAGACACTGCTCGTCGTCGGCCTGTTTCAGCTCGGTCCAGATACAGCGGCGCAAATGCTGCACCTTACGCAGGCGTACCACCTGGGGGGGCAGTACCTCAAGCGTCTGCGTAGAGTGCTGAAGACGCTGGCAGATATCTTCCACCACCAGCATATTTTCGCGCTGGTTTTTATCATCATTCAGCAGCCACTCGCCGAGACGCTGCGCCTGGCTATCATCGCTATGGCTGGCGACGGTGCCAGCGAGCGCTTCCGTGCGCAGCAGCTTGCCGCGCCGCCGCCAGAGACGCTCGGGCGTAGAGCCGAGAAACGCGTTGCTGGCGTCGAATACCATGCAGAAATGATAGCAATGTAAATTCAGGGCGCGGCTGGCGGCCATTAGCGCGACAGGGTTAACGCGCTGCGAGAACTGCAGATCGGTTGCCCGGGCGAGAACCACTTTTTCAAACTCACCGCGCGCGATGGTCTCCGTCGCCCTGCGGATAAGCTCCAGCCATTCGGCCTGCTGCGGCTGATGGGTTTCGTGCTCAACATGCACGGAGAGCGGACGGATAGATCTCGCAGGACGGAGCTGCTGTAAAAAATCCTGCGCGACGCGGGCATCCTCCACAAGCGAGCGGTCGCTCCAGAGCTGAAGGCGCAGCGTGGCGTTGCCGGCGGTACGTCGCCAGAGCAGTCGCGGTAAAAATAGGCTCCCCTGTTCGGGGTTAAAGGCGTTCAGGCCGCAGATACGAGTATCACCTGCCGCGTTTTGCTCGCGCAAAAACTGCGAGGCTAATGCCAGGGAGGAAAATTGAGTGACCGCCCCCAGCGCGGCCAGCTCTTCATCGCCGTTACGCTGCTGCCAGTAAAACTGCGGATAGCACCGCTGCTCGCCAAGCCAGGCGAGGGGATCGAAAGCATCGTTTAACGGGAAAGAGACGTCGAAATGACGTATGCCGGGTGCTGCGGGTAACGCTTGCGACAGCTGGGAACGCAGTTGCTCCAGCGCGAGGAAAATCGAATTCACGCGAACCTCTCCCTGTTAAAACCTCGTATTATACGGGGTACTGGCAATAAATAGCAGTACCCACGTATAGGGAGTGGTTAAGCGGCTTAACGACGGGCCAGCAGCAGCCCCAGCACCAGCCCTACGGCAGCCCCCACGCCAATACCCTGCCACGGTTTTTCATGAACGTAATCATCGGCACGGTACACCGCTTTTTTGGCACGGTAGTAGTAGGTATCAGACGCATGGCTGACGCGGTTTTTCACTTCATGCAGCGCCTGCTCGGCACGGGCTTTTAGCTCAATATATTTCTGATCGGCAGGGTCGCCCGAGGAACGTAACACCTCTTCCAGCGTTTCGCTCAGTAAGGCCAGGTCGTCGTCGATACGGGTATCCCAGGATTGAAATGACATAGTTTTCTCCATGTTAGTACACCAGTCCGCTAACTATAGCCAACGACATGCCATTACGCCTGTTTCACTTCCCGCGCCATGCCGACGTGCGGAATGCCATCTTCATCGTAGACCTGCGTTACCGGCGCAAAACCAAAGTGGCCGTAGAAGGACTGCAGGTGTGCCTGCGCGCCCAGGTATAGCGCCTTGTCCGGCCACTGTTTCCGGCACGCCTCCAGCGTTTTTTCCATCAGCTGATAGCCCAGTTTTTCACCCCGCGCGTTGCCGCTGATGATGACCCGACCAATCACCACGGGCTCAAAATCGTCTTCGCTTTTCAGAATCCTCGCATACGCCACCAGCTCGTTATCCCGCCAGCCGAGGATATGGCGGTTCTCACCAACGAGGTCATCGCCGTCGATGTCCTGATACGGGCAGGTCTGTTCCACAACAAACACTTCACAGCGCAGTTTAAGCAGCGCGTAAAGTTCATTTACGGTGAGGTCACTATGATGTAAATCTTGCCACTGGATCATGTCAGTCTCCTTCCTGGGGTTCATCACGTTATACTAAACCCCTCCCCGTTCGGCAAAGGGCTGATTGCGTTATGGAACTGATTTTTCTGGGTACGTCCGCTGGCGTACCAACCCGCTCACGGAACGTGACGGCGATCCTGCTGGATCTTAAGCACCCCACCCGCGGCGGGCTGTGGCTGTTTGACTGCGGTGAAGGGACGCAGCATCAGCTGTTACGCACCGCTTATCACCCCGGCAAGCTGGATAAAATTTTTATCACCCATCTGCATGGCGACCACCTGTTTGGCCTTCCCGGCCTTCTGTGCAGCCGCTCGATGGCCGGTAACGCCAACCCGCTGACGATTTACGGGCCAGCGGGTATTCGTGAATTTGTAGAAACTACGCTGCGTCTGAGCGGGTCGTGGACGGATTATCCGCTGGAGGTCATTGAGATTACCGAAGGCCTGGTATTCGATGACGGGGATTATCGGGTTACCGCTCAACCGCTCAATCATCCTGTGGAGTGCTATGGCTACCGCATTGAGGCGCATGAAAAACCCGGCGCGCTGGATGCCGCCGCGCTGATGGCAGACGGCGTAAAACCCGGGCCGCTGTTCCAGCGTCTGAAGCACGGAGAGACCGTCACGCTGGAGGACGGACGCGTCATTAACGGCCAGGATTATCTCGCCGCACCGCAGCCCGGCAAAAAGCTGGCGATTTTTGGCGATACGGCCCCGTGCCCGGCGGCGCTCACGCTGGCTCAGGGCGTGGACGTGATGGTGCATGAAGCGACGCTTGAAACGGCGATGGAAGAGAAAGCCAACAGCCGGGGCCACAGCTCCACGCGTCAGGCGGCGCAGCTTGCCCGTGACGCGGGCGTCGGGAGGCTCATCGTCACCCACGTCAGCTCGCGCTACGACGCGCGGGGCTGTGAAAAGCTGCTGGCAGAGTGCCGCGCGCTGTTCCCGGAATGTGAGCTGGCCGAAGATTTCACTCAGGTTAGCGTTTAGTCCTTCATTTTTCCCTCAGGATGCCGATAACGATTAAAAGGTCAGCATTTCTCTCGAGGGTAGAATGGATAATTTCCAGAAAGATATTGATGACAGGGCGAATCTGACCCTGTCGAACCGTTTTGAACTGTTGCTGTTCCGTCTTGGCACCTCTCTTAACGAAAATAAATCCGAGCTGTTTGGCATTAACGTTTTTAAGCTGCGTGAAATTGTGCCGATGCCGGAGTTCACGAAACCCGCCGGGATGAAGTCACCGCTGATGGGAATGGTGAATATTCGCGATCAGGTGATCCCGGTTATTGACCTGGCCGCCGTGGCGGGCTGCAAGCCCACCACCGGGCTGAACATCCTGCTGATCACCGAATACGCGCGCAGCGTGCAGGCGTTTGCCGTGGAATCGGTTGAGAACATCATGCGTCTGGACTGGAAGCAGGTGCATGCGGCGGAAACCGCCGTCAGCGGTCGCTACATCACCAGCATTGCGTGTCTTGACGAGAAGACCGATACCAACGATCTGGCGATGGTGCTGGACGTTGAGCAGATCCTGTATGACATCACTCCGGCCAATCACGATCTGCACGCCACGAATCTAAAGACAACCAAATTCCATATCAAACCGGGCGCTGTCGCCATCGTCGCGGAAGATTCCAAGGTGGCGCGCTCGATGCTGGAAAAAGGTCTGCAGGCGATGGAGATCCCCGCGCAGCTGCATATCACCGGCAAAGACGCGTGGGAGAAAATTGGGGTTCTGGCCGCGCAGGCGCAGGCTGAGGGGGTTCCCATCACCGATAAGATCGCCCTGGTGCTGACCGACCTTGAAATGCCGGAGATGGACGGTTTTACGCTGACGCGCAAAATCAAAACCGACCCGATATTGAAGGACATTCCGGTGGTGATCCACTCTTCCCTTTCCGGTAACGCCAACGAAGACCATATTCGCAAGGTGAAGGCGGACGGGTATGTGGCGAAGTTTGAGCTGAACGAACTGTCGTCAGTGATTGAGGAAGTGCTGGACCGCTCGATGAAGAAGATTGACGGGCCGTTGATTAGCCGCAAGCAGCTGGCTTAAGTCTGGTGCGGGCTGGTGCCCGTCCCTCTCCCACGGGGAGAGGGAGAAAACCATAAAAAAACCCGCCGAGGCGGGTTTTTTGTTTTTACATCAGCGGCATCGCTCGCTGCACGATATCAATCAGCGGCTGCGGATAGATACCGAAGATCAGCACCAGCAGCGCGGAGATGAGCACCACAATACCGCCGGCGCTGTACTGCCAGTTGGTTGGGGCATCACGGTTGAGCTGCTGAGGCGCGCTCAGGTACAGGCTCACGGCCACGCGCAGGTAGTAGTAGAGACCAATCGCGGAGCCAATAACCACGCCCGCAGTCAGCCACCACAGGTTCGCCTGCACACCGACGGCCAGCACGTAGAACTTACCGATAAAGCCCAGCGTCATCGGGATACCCGCCAGAGAAAGCATCATCACGGTCATTACCGCAGACAGGATCGGACGGTGCCAGAACAGACCACGGTAGGAGAACAGTGAATCGGCATCTGGGCCGCGGTACGGGCTGGACATCAGGCTCACCACGCCGAAGGCGCCGAGGCTGCTGAACAGGTAACCGGCCAGATAGACGCCCACGGCTTCCATCGACATCTCACCGCTCTGCAGTGCAATCAGCGCCACCATCAGGTAGCCCAGATGAGAGATAGACGAGTAGCCCAGCAGACGCTTGATGTTGGTCTGGCTCAGCGCCATCAGGTTACCGAAGATGATGGAGACGAACGCGATAATGCCCAGCACCACGCGAACCGCTTCGCTGTCACCAACCGGTGCGTACAGGAACAGACGCATGACCACACCGAAGATAGCGATTTTGCTCGCCGTCGCCAGGAAGGTCGACACCGGAGCCGGAGCGCCCTGGTATACGTCTGGCGTCCACAGGTGGAACGGCACCAGTGAGAGTTTGAAGCCGAGGCCAACAATCATCATGCCCAGACCTGCCAGCAGCAGCGGCTCATGCAGCATGCCGTCACCGAGGCTCTTGCCGAGCGCCATGAAGGAGAGGTTACCGGACTGTGCGTACAGCAGCGCAATACCAAACAGCAGGAACGAGGACGCAGCAGCAGACAGAATGGTGTACTTGATGCTTGCTTCCAGGGAGCGCTTCTGACGGAAGGCGTAACCAATCAGGCCGAACAGCGGCAGAGAGATCAGCTCAATACCGAGGAACAGCGCGGCCAGGTGGTTTGCATTCGCCAGCAGAATGCCGCCCAACGCGGCAATCAGAACCAGCAGGTAAAACTCTTCTTTGTTGTCGTTGTAGCCTTCGAGCCACGGGTACGCAAAGGTACAGGTTGCCAGGCTCGCCAGCAGCACCAGACCGGTATACAGCATGGCGTAACCGTCAACGCGCATCAGCGGGGTGACGTCCATCGCCCCACCCTGGCCAACAAACCAGAGAGAGACTAACGCGGCGTTCAGGCCGATGACCGACAGCGTGGCATTCAGGAAGTGATTGCGTCGCCACGCAATGGAGAGCATCACAACCACCACCGTCAATCCGACGATCAGCAGCGGTAGCAGCGCGATCAGTTGTTGTGGAGTTATTGTCATGGCGAATTACGGCCTTGTAGTAGAAGCAGAATTAACAAACCACTGCTGGATGTTACCCATCGCGCTATGCGAGGTATCCAGAATCGGCTGCGGGAAGAAGCCCAGCAGAACCAGCAGTACGACCAGCAGCAGGATGATGAACAGCTCACGCAGCGACATCCCCGGCAGTTCTTGTGCAGCAATTTCGCTCTTCGCTTTACCGAAGTATGCGCGGTGCAGCATCGCCAGCGAGTACACGGAAGCGAACACCAGACCAAAGGTGGAGATCACGGTAATCACCGGTACCACTTTGAAGCTGCCGAACAGAATCATAAATTCGCCGACGAAGTTACCGGTACCCGGCATCCCCAGGGTGGCAACCGCGAAGAACATGGAGAGCGCTGGCAGCCATTTAATTTTGCTCCACAGGCCGCCCATCATACGCATGTCGCGGGTATGCAGACGTTCATACAGCTGGCCGCACAGGATGAAGAGGCCGGCTGCGGACAGACCGTGCGCAATCATCTGGATCACCGCGCCCTGGTACGCCAGCTGGCTGCCGGTGTAGATAGCAATCAGCACGAAGCCCATGTGGGAAACGGAGGTATAGGCAATCAGACGCTTGATGTCGTACTGCGTGAAGGCCATCCAGGCACCGTAGAAGATACCGATCACACCCAGCCACATGGCAATCGGTGCGAACTCTGCGGAGGCATTCGGGAACAGCGGCAGTGCGAAACGCAGCAGACCGTAGGCCGCCGTTTTCAGCAAGATGCCCGCCAGGTCAACGGAACCCGCCGTTGGTGCCTGAGAGTGCGCGTCTGGCAGCCAGCCGTGCAGCGGAACGACCGGCATTTTCACCGCGAACGCGATGAAGAAGCCCAGCATCAGCAGGTATTCAACGCCGTGGGACATTGGCGTCTTCAGCAAATCTTCGTAGTTGAAGGTCCAGGTTCCGGTCGCGTTGTGGTGAACAAACACCAGCGCCAGAATGGCAATCAACATCACCAGACCACTCGCCTGGGTATAGATGAAGAACTTGGTTGCCGCCGTGATACGCGTTTTACCGTCGGACGCCTTGTGGCCCCACAGCGCGATCAGGAAGTACATCGGCACCAGCATCATCTCCCAGAAGAAGAAGAACAGGAACATGTCGATGGCAAGGAACACGCCGATCACGCCGCCCAGGATCCACATCAGGTTCAGGTGGAAGAAGCCCTGGTATTTTTCGATTTCTCGCCAGGAGCAAAGTACCGCCAGAACGCCGAGCAGACCGGTCAGCACCACCATCAGCAGCGACAGACCGTCAATCGCCAGGTGGATCGTAATGCCGAAACGCGGGATCCACGGCAGGATGAACTCAGACTGCCACTGCGGAATGCCCGCAGACTGGGTCAGTGAGTAACCGCCCTGCAACCACAGTTGCAGACCAAGCGCGAGCGTCAATCCCATGGTGATCAGCGCGATCCAGCGCGGCATCTTCACGCCAAAGCGTTCAGTCTGCCAGCACAGGAAGCCGCCGATGAAGGGAATTAATATTAGCCAGGGTAGTAACATGGCGATTTACATTCCTTTTTAAGGCCCCCAGCAGGGGCCTGATTTTCAACGAATTCGAATAAAATTCACTTAACGATCAACGCAACACCATCAGCAGCGCCAGCACGACAACCGCACCGATGCTCATTGACGCTACATACCAGCGCAGGTAACCGTTCTCGCTATACAGCAGGCCTTTACCTGCAAAGCGGGAAAGGATCGCCGGGATATTCATCAGGCTGTTTAGTGGGTCGCGCTTCAGCAGCCACGCAATGCCCAGGAACGGCTTAACGAAGATCATGTCGTACAGCCAGTCGAAGCCCCACGCGTTGTACCACCAGGTGCCCAGCAGACGGCCCGGCGCACTGTTGGCAACGGCAGTCACCAGCGTACGTTTGCCCAGCCACAGCCATGCAGCGATCAGGATGCCCGCGATAGCGACCACACCGGAGGTGATTTCAAGCGTCAGAACGCGACCGTGCTCAAGCTCGGTGGTGTCTGGCAGTACGCCCTGCAGCGGCGGCACAATCATCGCGCCAACGAAGGTGGACAGTACCAGCAGCACAATCAGCGGCAGGTGGTGGGTAATCCCCTTCCCTGCGTGAGCATGAATTTGTTCTTTACCGTGGAATACGATGAAAATCATACGGAAGGTATACAGGGAGGTCATGAACGCACCGACCAGACCCGCAACCATCAGATTGATATGACCATTCGCCATGGCACCCGCAAGGATTTCGTCCTTACTGAAGAAGCCCGCGGTGATCAGCGGCAGTGCCGCCAGCGCCGCGCCGCCCACCAGGAAGCAGACATAAACCAGCGGGATGGACTTACGCAGTCCGCCCATCTTGAAGATGTTCTGCTCGTGATGGCAGGCCAGAATCACGGAACCAGACGAGAGGAACAGCAGCGCTTTAAAGAACGCGTGCGTCATCAGGTGGAAAATGGCTGCGTCCCACGCCTGAACGCCCAGCGCCAGGAACATGTAGCCAATCTGGCTCATGGTGGAATACGCGAGAACGCGTTTGATGTCGGTCTGCACCAGCGCGGCAAAGCCTGCCAGCACCAGCGTGACCGCACCGACGATACCCACCAGATGCAGAATTTCCGGGGTCATCAGGAACAGGCCATGGGTACGCGCAATCAGGTAAACACCGGCGGTGACCATGGTCGCGGCGTGGATCAGCGCGGAGACAGGGGTTGGACCCGCCATCGCGTCGGCCAGCCACGTCTGCAACGGCAGCTGCGCGGATTTACCCACGGCGCCACCCAGCAGCATCAGCGTTGCCCACCACAGCATATTGTTGCCTGCAGCGAAGTGTGCCGGCGCCAGTTCCACCATTTCGCGGAAGTTCAGCGTGCCCAGTTCGTTGTAAAGAATGAACAGCGCGAAAGCGAGGAAGACGTCACCCACGCGGGTCACGACGAACGCTTTCATGGCCGCTGCGCCATTCTTCGGATCGGTGTAGTAGAAACCGATCAGCAGGTAAGAACACAGACCTACGCCTTCCCAGCCCAGATACATCAGCAGCAGGTTATCGGCCAGCACCAGAACCACCATGCTGGCGATAAACAGGTTGGTATAGGCGAAGAAGCGGGAGTAACCCTCTTCACCGCGCATATACCAGGAGGCGAACATGTGGATCAGGAAGCCAACGCCGGTGACCACGGAGAGCATGGTCAGCGAGAGGCCGTCCAGCACCAGGTTGAAGCCGATGTTGAAATCACCGACCGACATCCAGGTCCACAGCGGCACGCTGAAAGGCTGACGCCCGTTGTTAAAGAAGTCGATACCCGCATACGCTGTGACCAGCGCAGCCAGGCCGATGGAGCCAATGCCCACGGTCGCAGACAGATTCTCAGACCAGCGGCCGCGAGAAAACGCCAGCAGCACGAAGCCAATCAGCGGAAAAATAATGGTTAAGGCAAGCATGTTCATCCACGCAACTCACTTACTGAATCGATGTTCAGGTTCTGGCGGCGACGATGGAGCTGCAGCAACAGCGCCAGGCCAATACTCGCTTCGGCAGCCGCGAGGCTGATGGCGAGAATGTACATCACCTGACCATCGGTCTGGCCCCAGTAGCTTCCGGCGACCACGAAGGCCAGCGCGGAGGCGTTAATCATGATTTCCAGACCGATCAGCATAAACAGCAGATTGCGGCGGATAACCAGACCGGTCAGACCCAGAACGAATAAAATCGCAGCGAGGATCAGTCCATGTGTTAAGGGGATCATGCGCGCTCCTCCGTTTTTCTTTTCGCGCGGTCGTCAGTGCGGTTGCTCAGCACCTCGCCAGCACGCTCTTCGCGGCCAACGTGGAAAGCAACAACCAGACCAGCCAGCAGCAGCATTGAGGCCAGTTCAACCGCCAGAACGTATGGTCCAAAGAGGGTAATACCGACCTCTTTAGCGCCGATCGGCGTGCCGTCGATGCCCTGATCGTTGACGCCCAGAATGGCGTAAACAATCACCGCCAGCATGATGGCCGACAAAATTGCCGGGCCGATCCACACCTGCGGTTTTAACCACTGACGTTCCTGCTCAATCTCAGAGCCGCCCAGGTTCAGCATCATCACCACGAACACGAACAGCACCATAATGGCCCCGGCGTAGACGATGATTTCCAGCGCACCGGCGAAGTGTGCGCCCAGTGCGAAGAACACTCCGGAAATAGCCAGCAGGGAGATGATTAAGTACAGCAGCGCATGCACCGGATTGGTGTGCGTAATCACTCGCAGCGTAGCCAGGATGGCGATAAGGCCACAGATATAAAAAGCGAATTCCATTGCCCTCTCCTTACGGTAACAGGCTCTTGACGTCGATAGGCTTAGCTTCGTTCTCTGCTTCACCCTTATCTTTGCCGTCGATTGCCATACCCGCCATCCGGTAGAAGTTATATTCCGGGTATTTGCCCGGACCGGAAATCAGCAGATCCTCTTTCTCGTACACCAGGTCCTGACGCTTGTACTCACCCAGCTCGAAGTCTGGAGTCAGCTGAATCGCCGTGGTTGGGCACGCTTCTTCACACAGACCGCAGAAGATGCAGCGTGAGAAGTTGATGCGGAAGAACTCAGGGTACCAGCGGCCGTCTACCGTCTCTGCTTTCTGCAGAGAGATACAGCCTACCGGACACGCTACCGCACACAGGTTACAGGCAACGCAGCGCTCGGAACCGTCCGGGTCGCGCGTCAGCACGATACGACCACGGTAGCGCGGCGGCAGATATACCGGCTCTTCCGGGTACATCCGGGTTTCGCGTTTGGCAAACGCGTGCAGGCCGATCATCCAGATACTGCGTACCTGGGTACCGAAGCCTACCAGTAATTCTTTTAAGGTCATGGTCTATAGCCCCTTATGGCTGCTGCCAGAGAATGACAGCGGCCGTTACCAACAAGTTGACGAGCGTCAGCGGCAGGCACACTTTCCAGCCGAAGGACATTACCTGGTCGTAACGCGGACGCGGTAACGCTGCGCGAATCAAAATGAACATCATCATGAAGAACGCGGTTTTCAGCGCGAACCAGATGAACGGCGGTAAGAACGGGCCATGCCAGCCACCGAAGAACAGCGTTACCATCAACGCGGAAATGGTGACGATACCGATGTACTCGCCCACGAAGAACAGACCGAATTTCATACCGGAATATTCAATGTGGTAACCGTCGGCCAGTTCCTGTTCGGCTTCTGGCTGGTCAAACGGATGACGGTGACACACCGCCACGCCCGCGATAGCAAAGGTAATAAACCCAAAGAACTGCGGGATAACGTTCCAGATGTCGGCCTGGTTATTGACGATGTCGGTCATGTTGAATGAACCGGCCTGCGCCACCACGCCCATCAGGGAGAGCCCCAGGAACACTTCGTAGCTCAGCGTCTGCGCGGAAGCACGCATCGCACCCAGCAGCGAGTATTTGTTGTTACTGGACCAGCCTGCGAACAGCACCGCGTAAACCGCGAGGCCTGCCATCATCAGGAAGAACAGAATGCCGATGTTCAGATCGGCGACCACCCAGGTCGGGCTGACCGGAACGATAGCAAACGCCAGCAGAAGCGAGGTGAAGGCGATCATCGGTGCCAGAGTAAAGATCACGCGGTCCGAGAAGCGCGGGATCCAGTCCTCTTTAAAGAACATCTTGATCATGTCCGCGACCAGCTGGAGTGAACCACCCCAGCCCACGCGGTTCGGTCCGTAACGGTTCTGGAACAGACCGAGCAGACGACGTTCACCAAAGCTCATGAACGCGCCGCAGGTGACCACCACCAGCAGGATAACAATCGCTTTCAGAATGCTCAGCAGGATGTCGATAAGATCCGGCGTTAACCAACTCATGCTTTTGCCTCCTGCAGATTATCAAGACGCGCACCCGCCAGAACCGGCGCGATGCCAGGCATACCCATCGGCAGACCGACCTGCCCTGCTGTCAGACTTTCAGAAATAATCAGCGGCAGGCTGATGGTCTGGCCGTCATAGCTAAAGGCAATGTTCGCGCCCGCGTTAACGCCAAGCTTCGCGGCATCAGCCGGGTTAAGCTTGATGTACGGCTGCGGCATACGGGTCTGGAAGACCGGTGAACGCTGGGACAGCTCGTCGCTACCGAACAGATGGTAGTACGGCGCGATACGCCAGTTGCCTTCCTGCGCCTGGAAGCTCGCTGGAACGGTGGTGAAGAAGTCCAGACCGGTTTCGGAGGCTTCAATCAGGCGCACGCCCGGATCGCCGTGACGCAGGGAGCCACCCACTTCAGCCTGGAACTTGTTCCATGCCTGCGGGGAGTTCCAGCCCGGCGCCCATGCGAATGGGATTTGCGAACGCGGCGCAGACGGCTGGTTGTTCCCTTCCATAGAGAAGGCGAACATGGTGTCTTTATCCTGCGGCTGACGCGGTTCGTGCACGCTGATATTGGCGCGCATCGCGGTACGGCCGCTGTAGCGGTGCGGTTCACGCGCCAGTTTCTGGCCGCGAATGCGGAAGCTTGCTTCAGGTGCGGCATCTTTAATGCCTGCCAGCTGAGGCAGTTTTTCGACTACCGCGTCGATAACGTGGTCGAGCTGCGTCCAGTCCACTTCACGGCTCTGCACGGTGCTGTGTAGGGAGTGCAGCCAGCGCCAGCTTTCCAGCATCACGGTGTTGCTGTCGTAATACGCCGGATCGTAAACCTGGAAGAAACGCTGGGCGCGACCTTCGTTGTTGATAACGGTACCGTCGCTTTCTGCGAAGCTTGCCGCAGAGAGCACCAGGTGCGCTTTATCCATAATCGCGGTGCGCTGATGGTCAATGACCATTACCAGCGGCGCTTTGGAGAGCGCGGCGTCAACGCGAGCGGCAGAGGCGTGGCGATGCAGATCGTTTTCCAGCACCACAACGGCGTCAGCGGAACCGGATTCCAGTTCGCTTAACGCTGCTTCCAGCGAGCCGCCGCCAATCATACCCAGACCGATGCTGTTCACCGCACGGGCAATCATGGTCACGCCGACGTCCGCACCGCGGCCTTTCAGGGCTTTGGCAACGTTGGCTGCCGCCTGAATGATCTCGGCGCTACCGGCGTTAGTCCCGGAAATAATCAGCGGTTTCTTCGCACCCGCCAGGGCCTGAACAATCACGTCAACCTTGTTTTGCAGGTCGCGATCCAGTTCAACGGCCGGCGAGCTGCTGTCCAGCGCGTGGGCAATGGCAAAGCCGAGGCGCGCCTGATCTTCAACCGGCGCGCAGTAGGTCCACGCGGCGATATCGTCCAGACGGGTGTTGTCGACGTTGGTCACAAACAGAGGATGCTTCGCGCGCTGGCCGATGTTGAGGATCGCCGCAATCTGCCAGTCAGCCACTTTCTGCGCCGCTGCCATTTCACGTGCTTTCCCCTTCACCGCCTGGCGAACCGCCAGAGCCGCACGTGCGCCCGTCTGCGTCAGGTCTTCACCCAGCACCAGGACCGCATCATAAGATTCAATTTCGCGCAGCGCAGGGGTATGAATACCGCCTTCACGCAGCACTTTCAGTACCAGCTGCAGACGTTCCTGCTCGCCCTGAGCGATACCGGTATAGAAGTTTTCCGCGCCAACCAGCTCGCGCAGCGCGAAGTTGCTTTCAATGCTGGCGCGCGGGGAGCCGATACCGATCACTTTCTTCGACTGGCGCAGAATATCTGCCGCGCCCTGCATCGCCTGCTCGGCGTTCAGGGTAATGAAGTCGTCACCACGGCGCTGAACCGGCTGACGCGGACGGTCTTTCAGGTTCACATAGCCATAGCCGAAACGACCGCGGTCGCAGAGGAAGTAGTGGTTAACGGTACCGTTGTAACGGTTTTCGATACGACGCAGTTCGCCGTAACGCTCACCCGGGCTGGTGTTACAGCCGAGGGAACACTGCTGGCAGATGCTTGGCGCAAACTGCATGTCCCATTTACGGTTGTAACGCTCGGAGTGGGTTTTATCCGTGAATACGCCGGTCGGGCAGATTTCTACCAGGTTACCGGAGAATTCGCTTTCCAGCGTACCGTCTTCCGGACGACCAAAGTAGACGTTGTCATGCGCGCCATACACGCCCAGATCCTGACCGTCTGCGTAGTCTTTGTAGTAACGCACGCAGCGGTAGCAGGCGATGCAGCGGTTCATTTCGTGAGAGATGAACGGCCCCAGGTCCTGGTTACGGTGGGTACGCTTGGTAAAGCGATAGCGACGGAAGCTGTGGCCGGTCATCACGGTCATATCCTGAAGGTGGCAGTTACCGCCCTCTTCACAGACCGGACAGTCGTGCGGGTGGTTGGTCATCAACCATTCCACAACGCTTTCGCGGAACTGTTTGGCTTCTTCGTCATCAATCGAAATAAAAGTGCCTTCGGTGGCTGGCGTCATACAGGACATCACCAGGCGACCACGCGTGTCTTCCGCGTTTTGATATTGCTTCACCGCACACTGGCGGCAAGCACCGACGCTGCCCAGCGCCGGATGCCAGCAAAAGTACGGAATATCGAGGCCAAGAGACAGACAAGCTTCCAGCAGGTTGTCCGCCCCGTTGACTTCGTATTCTTTGCCGTCTACATGAATCGTAGCCATTAGCATGCTTCCAGTTGGCTCGGTCGAAACCGAGCGTTAATCAAAATTCTTGTCGTTACCAGCGCGCTTTAAGCAGGTTCGGCTGAATCCCATTGATGGCATGGGTATTGCTGAACGGCTGCTTGATGCCTGCTTCGAACTCGTCGCGGAAATATTTGATCGCGCTCTGCAGAGGTTCGACGGCACCCGGTGCGTGGGCACAGAAGGTTTTACCCGGGCCTAAGAATCGACACAGTTGCTCAAGCGTCTCGATATCCCCAGGCTGGCCTTCGCCACGTTCGATTGCACGCAGGATCTTCACGCTCCACGGCAGACCATCACGGCACGGTGTACACCAGCCGCAGGACTCACGGGCGAAGAACTCTTCCAGGTTACGCACCAGCGAGACCATGCCGATCTCGTGGTCGACGGCCATCGCCAGCGCCGTACCCAGACGGCTGCCTGCTTTACCAATACTTTCGAATTCCATTGGCAGATCAAGGTGGGCTTCGGTCAGGAAGTCTGTCCCTGCCCCACCCGGCTGCCAGGCTTTGAATTTCAGGCCATCGCGCATGCCGCCGGCATAATCTTCAAGAATTTCGCGTGCGGTGGTACCGAACGGCAGTTCCCAGACGCCAGGATTTTTAACGCGACCAGAGAAGCCCATCAGCTTGGTTCCGGCATCTTTGCTTGAGGAGATGCCCTGATACCACTCCACGCCGTTGGCGAGGATAGCCGGAACGTTACACAGGGTTTCAACGTTGTTTACGCAGGTCGGTTTACCCCATACGCCGGAACTTGCCGGGAACGGTGGCTTGGAACGCGGGTTCGCGCGGCGGCCTTCCAGGGAGTTAATCAGCGCGGTTTCTTCACCGCAGATATAACGCCCTGCACCGGTGTGCACGAACAGCTCAAAGTCAAAGCCGGTTCCCAGGATGTTTTTACCCAGCAGGCCTGCTTCGGTGGCTTCGGCAATCGCGCGACGCAGGTTTTCCGCCGCTTCAATGTACTCACCGCGCAGGAAGATGTAGCCACGGTAGGCTTTCAGCGCGAACGCGGAGATCAGCATGCCTTCCACCAGCAGGTGCGGCAGCTGTTCCATCAGCAGGCGGTCTTTATAGGTGCCCGGCTCCATTTCATCGGCGTTACACAGCAGGTAACGGATGTTCATGGATTCGTCTTTCGGCATCAGGCTCCACTTCAGACCGGTGGAGAAGCCCGCACCGCCGCGCCCTTTCAGGCCGGAGTCTTTCACTGCGTTAACGATGTCGTCCGGCGCCATGCCGCCAAGGGCTTTACGCGCGCCGGCATAGCCGTTTTTGCTCTGGTATTCGTCGAGCCATACCGGCTGTTTGTCATCGCGCAGACGCCAGGTCAGCGGATGCGTCTCAGCAGTACGAATTACAGTTTTCATTTGTACTGCTCCAGCAGGTCAGGAATCGCTTCCGGCGTCAGATGGCTGTGAGTGTCCTCATCAATCATCATGGTCGGCCCCTTGTCGCAGTTACCCAGGCAGCAGGTTGGCAGCAGGGTAAAGCGTCCATCGAACGTGGTCTGGCCCGGCTTGATATTGAGCTTTTTCTCAATCGCAGCCTGAATACCCTGATAACCGGTAATGTGGCAGACCACGCTGTCACAGTAGCGGATCACATGGCGGCCAACCGGCTGACGGAAGATCTGGCTGTAGAACGTGGCCACGCCTTCTACGTCGCTTGCCGGAATACCCAGCACTTTCGCGATCTCATAGATCGCCCCATCCGGCACCCAACCACGCTGTTTCTGTACGATTTTCAGCGCTTCAATGGACGCCGCACGCGGGTCTTCGTAGTGGTGCATCTCGTGCTCAATGGCGGCACGTTCTGCTTCACTCAGCTCAAAAGCCTCGGTTTGTGGTTGTTGATTCTCGTGCATAATTAGCGGTCCACATCTGACATAACAAAATCGATACTACCCAGATACACAATCAGGTCGGAGACCAGACTGCCGCGGATGGCGGACGGGATCTGCTGCAGGTGCGCAAAGCTCGGCGTACGCACGCGGGTACGGTAGCTCATGGTGCTGCCGTCACTGGTCAGGTAGTAACTGTTAATACCCTTGGTCGCTTCAATCATCTGGAAGGATTCTTGCGCCGGCATGACCGGACCCCAGGAAACCTGCAGGAAGTGGGTGATCAGGGTTTCGATATGTTGCAGCGTGCGCTCTTTCGGTGGCGGCGTCGTCAGCGGGTGATCCGCCTTGAACGGGCCTTCCGGCATGTTGTTGAGGCACTGCTCAAGGATGCGCAGACTCTGACGCAGCTCTTCTACTTTCAGCATCACGCGGGTGTAGCAGTCGGAGACACCGCCGCCCACCGGGACTTCAAAGTCGAAGTTCTCGTAGCCAGAGTAAGGACGGGCTTTACGCACGTCGAAATCAATACCGGTCGCACGCAGACCTGCACCTGTCGTCCCCCACTCCAGCGCTTCTTTCGCGCCGTAGGCAGCAACGCCCTGGGAACGGCCTTTCAGAATGGTGTTACGCAGCGCGGCTTTCTCGTATGACGCCAGACGTTTTGGCATCCAGTCGAGGAACTCACGCAGCAGACGGTCCCAGCCGCGCGGCAGATCGTGTGCCACGCCGCCGATACGGAACCAGGCCGGGTGCATACGGAAACCGGTAATCGCTTCCACCAGATCGTAGATTTTCTGACGGTCGGTAAAGGCGAAGAAGACCGGGGTCATCGCGCCGACGTCCTGAATGAACGTGGAGATGTACAGCAGGTGGCTGTTGATACGGAACAGTTCTGAGAGCATAACGCGAATCACGTTAACGCGATCCGGCGTAACGATACCCGCCAGTTTCTCAACAGCCAGCACGTATGGCATCTCGTTGACGCAGCCGCCGAGGTACTCGATACGGTCGGTATACGGAATGTAGCTGTGCCAGGACTGACGCTCGCCCATCTTCTCAGCGCCACGGTGGTGGTAGCCGATGTCAGGCACGCAGTCGACAATCTCTTCGCCATCAAGCTGAAGAATAATACGGAATGCACCGTGCGCAGACGGGTGGTTTGGACCGAGGTTGAGGAACATGAAGTCCTCGTTGTCGGTACCGCGCTTCATGCCCCAGTCTTCCGGTTTGAAGGTCAGCGCTTCCATTTCCAAATCCTGCTTGGCTTTAGTCAGCTCAAACGGATCGAATTCGGTTGCACGCGCAGGGTAGTCTTTACGCAGCGGGTGGCCGGTCCAGGTCTGCGGCATCATGATGCGCGTCAGATGCGGGTGGCCGTCGAAGGTCATGCCGAACATTTCCCAGGTTTCACGCTCATACCAGTTCGCGTTCGGGAAAAGTTTGGTGATCGTCGGCAGATGCATGTCGTTTTCAGACAATGCCACCTTGAGCATGATATCCGTATTACGGTCTATTGAGATCAGGTGGTAGAAAACGGAAAAATCCGCAGCAGGGAGACCCTGGCGGTGGGTACGCAGACGTTCATCCATGCCGTGTAAGTCAAACAGCATGACGTACGGTTTTGGCAATTTCTTGAGGAAATCGACAACTTCCAGTAATTGCTCACGCTTCACCCAAACAACGGGTACCCCGGTGCGGGTAGCCTGAACAGTAAAGGCATCCGGCCCAAAACGGTTGCGCAGTTCGCCAATGACTGGGTCATCCAGATGATCCCGGGTCTGCCAGGCGGCTTCTTGCGCGGTTAAGTCGGTCATATTGTTCACCATTGCAAATGGTCCGTGGTGACTGTAGAGCCTGGCTTCGCGCTATTTGAGTAGTGATATGCGAAGGTGTTCTCCAGGCCTACAGGCGCAAATTAAATTTCGTCAGGCGTACGCAGGTTGGTGACGGCAATACGTTCACCACGTTTACGCTCGCGCTCAGACTGCATGTTCGCGCGATACACACCCTGATCGCCAACCACCCACGACAGTGGGCGACGTTCTTTACCGATAGACTCCTGCAGCAGCATCAGCGCCTGCATGTAGGCTTCCGGACGTGGCGGACAACCCGGGATGTACACATCCACTGGGATAAATTTATCTACGCCCTGCACGACGGAATAAATGTCGTACATACCGCCAGAGTTTGCACATGCGCCCATGGAGATAACCCATTTTGGCTCCAGCATCTGGTCATAAAGACGCTGAATAACAGGTGCCATCTTGGTAAAGCACGTACCGGCAACCACCATCAGGTCAGCCTGACGCGGGGAAGCACGGAGTACCTCGGCCCCAAAACGCGCAACGTCATGCACCGCAGTGAATGACGTCACCATTTCAACGTAGCAGCAAGAAAGGCCAAAGTTGTAAGGCCAGATGGAGTTCTTACGACCCCAGTTGACCATATCGTGCATGGCATGTTCGAGTTTGCCCATGTACACGCTTTTATTGACTTCTTGCTCCAGGGGGTCGGTTACGATCTCCTGTTTTTGCAGGGGGTAACGGTCATTCTCACCGTTAGGATCTATGCGGGTGAGCGTATAATCCATCTTATTGCCTCGCTGTTACTGCTGACGATTAGAGATACTGTTTTCCGGGTTGACATGTTCACGACGTGAACGCGCAGGCGTCCAGTCAAGCGCGCCAATACGCACCAGATAAACCAGACCGGCCAGTAGCACTAAAATGAAAATTGCGGCCTCGACAAAGCCCACCCAACCACTTTCGCGGATGGACGTTGACCATGCGAAAAGGTAAAGCGCTTCCACGTCGAAGATGACGAAGAACATGGCTACCAGATAGAACTTGGCAGACAGGCGTAAGCGAGCGGTACCTACCGAATCAATACCTGATTCGAAAGGGGTGTTTTTGTGCCTTGCACGGGCGCGACCGCCCAGGAACCAGCCGCCGACTAACATCAGGCAGCACAGGCCAATGGCTACAATAAGAAAGATTGCGAATGCCCAGTGATGAGCGATGACTTCTGTGGATGTTGACATACTCATTGCTTACTCATCAAAAGTGATACCTACGACACTGCTCTTGCTGGCAGATGGGCATCACATCGATTCATGGGGAGGAACAAATAACCTTACACTAACTGTCAGAAATGAGACGTAGACAGCGAAATGATGGGGTTTTTTACTCCTTTCTATAACCTATTGTCAACTTTAACAAAGGTTTCTTCACATTAAATTACATCGAGCGATTCTCATTAACATTTGGTGCCCTTTAACCCTGGTGGGTGCATGACTTTCCGTCAAATGTATGTTGTTGAATCGTGTCCGTTTCGGAAGTAAAAAAAATAACCCTCCTATTTTGACAGGATTTGCCAACGATTCCTCCCCCCAAATAGGAGTATTTTCTTGATCTGTGACACGCTTTTGTTAATTCGACATGGAAAACGGCAACATATTTCCTGTTTTTTTAACATGAGAGGGATATGGTTGAAGTTAGAACGGAAAGTGGACAAGTTTTAAGCCAAAGCATCCAACTCATTGATAAGTAAGATAGCACCCTGAAAATCCATGTCCCTTAAGCGGGTATTGTTGTTTAAAAAAAGCCACTGCATGTGAAAATCACACGAGTGGCTTTTTTTTACACTTACATTTTGTTACCAGAATATTGAGCTATCGATCACTCAAAATCCCCTTCAACGATCAGGGAGTCATCCCCCCCTTCGGAGGTAATGCGCTCAAACTGCCACGGGTTATGGTAGTTTTCCATCGCCTCGAACACCACTTTGGCCAACTCGTTATGGCTGGACGAATTGTGGCAGAGCAGATATTCCGTATCCGGCAGCGCAGGGAGACCATCGGATTTCCCCAGGACGCGCAGATCGGGACTCATCATCTCTACCGGACGGGCCGTTACGCCCAGACCGGCCTTCACGGCGGCACGAACCGCTGGCAGCGTGGAAGCCACATACGCCAGTCGCCAAGGAATGTTGGCCTCATTCAGCGCCGTAAGCACCATATCGCGGAACGGGCTCGGGTCATCCAGTAAGACCAGCGGAACCGGCTCCCCTTTTTGCAGCACGTACTCGGCTGCGCAATACCAGTGCGTAGGTGATGTGCGCAACGTCAGGCAATCAAACTGCCCGGGACGATGCGTAGTCACTACAAGGTCGACTTTATGCTCATTTAACATCTCAACCATAAAGGCATTACGTTTTACGCTAACGTCCAGCGCAAGCTTCGGATAAACCGAACTAATACGGTTGAGAAGAAACGGCAATATTGTATCCGCTGACTCATCAGATGCGCCTAACGTTAGCACCCCTTGAAGGTTGCTAAACATTAATGACATACATGCTTCATCATTAAAGCGAAGAATTTTCCTGGCATAACCCAGTAGCTGAATACCGTGTTCCGTTAAGAGCTTATTACGCCCGTGACGTGCAAAAAGCTCTTTACCAACCAGTTGCTCCAGCCGCTGCATTTGCTGGCTAACGGCGGACTGAGTTCGGCAAACGGCGGCAGCAGCTGCTGCAAAAGTGTTGAGATCGGCGACCGCAACAAACGTTCTCAGCAGATCGAGGTCGAGATTCATTATCGGACGATTTGCATTTATCATATCTATTCACTTTCAGGTTGCTCGTGCGGAGCTGCCCGGGTTGAAGCTGTGTGTAACAGTTAAGCAATTCCCTCTGAAGGTTTTCCCTCGCATCCCGGCCCGGCAGACTGCCTGACAGATAGTTATTGTGCTGCTTTATATCAACAGTCAGAAAGCACGTTTCATGACGTTATTTTTATTCTCTTAAACGTTAAGGATATTTAGATGTTCGCAGGTTTATGTAAATTACATTAAAGGTATAACACCTTTTCTGCCATCTTTATCGCAGCGCTGTCAACGTAGCAGGAGATGTTCGACACACTCCAGCCAGAGATAATTCCAACAATAACAATCAATTAATTCGAAAAGCCAGTGCCAGATATACAAAATTTTTGCATCTGTCCTCTGCTTTCCTGAAAGACATCTTAACCCAAATCCACTTTATTTATAAGTATTATTGCAATATTGAGGATTAAAGAAGAATGTTAAGCTTCTAAACTAATTTTATTAAAATTAACTAAAGTTGCATTTTATAGGTTAATAATAAATAAATTTTAATTTAGATTAAGACCATTCATTAATGGCACTTAACATTAATTTCACATGAGTAACTTTTAGCCACATTATGCTTTTACAGGCACATGTATCAAGCATTCAGGTTTTACGAAAAGTCACTCAGGGTGATTGCTACCCTTGTCAGGTTCACCACTTATTTTCACCAGCACAATATACAGAATTTTGTCAAAGGAATAGCATATTTAACCTGTCATATCGCGATGAGCACAACTTTAAGACAGTGAAAAAGCTAACGCACAGCGAAAAAGATTTATCAAAATTTTGCTTCCGGCACAAAATCTTCTACTGCACACCCTTCAAAACGAAGCGAGGGGGGAGTACATTATTCCGTGCTGACTTCCACGGCAGGGAGTGGCAATAATAGCGAAAAGGTTAAAGGTTCATGTCCCCTATCGAAAAATCCAGCAAGCTAGATAACGTCTGTTATGACATCCGCGGCCCGGTTCTGAAAGAGGCAAAACGCCTTGAAGAGGAAGGCAACAAGGTTCTGAAACTCAACATTGGTAACCCTGCGCCATTTGGTTTTGAAGCGCCGGATGAAATTCTGGTTGACGTGATCCGCAACCTTCCTACTGCGCAAGGCTATTGCGATTCAAAAGGCCTTTACTCCGCACGTAAAGCCATCATGCAGCATTATCAGGCACGCGGTATGCGCGATGTTACCGTTGAAGATATTTATATCGGCAACGGCGTCTCTGAACTGATCGTGCAGGCAATGCAGGCGCTGCTGAACAGCGGGGACGAAATGCTGGTTCCCGCGCCGGACTATCCGCTGTGGACGGCTGCCGTATCACTGTCGAGCGGGAAAGCCGTGCACTATCTGTGCGACGAGTCCTCCGACTGGTTCCCGGACCTCGATGATATTCGCGCAAAAATCACCCCCCGCACGCGCGGCATCGTGATCATTAACCCGAACAACCCAACGGGCGCGGTGTACTCAAAAGAGCTGCTGATGGAGATCGTCGAGCTCGCCCGCCAGCACAACCTGATCATCTTTGCCGACGAAATTTACGACAAGATCCTGTACGACGCGGCACAGCACCACTCCATCGCCGCGCTGGCCCCGGATCTGCTGACCGTCACCTTTAACGGCCTGTCTAAAACCTACCGCGTGGCCGGTTTCCGTCAGGGGTGGATGGTATTAAACGGTCCGAAAAAGCATGCCAAAGGCTATATTGAAGGGCTGGAAATGCTGGCCTCTATGCGTTTATGTGCCAACGTTCCGGCGCAGCACGCGATCCAGACGGCGCTGGGTGGTTATCAGAGCATTAGCGAGTTCATCGTTCCCGGTGGTCGCCTGTACGAACAGCGCAACCGCGCGTGGGAGCTGATCAACGATATACCGGGCGTCTCCTGCGTGAAGCCGAATGGCGCGCTTTATATGTTCCCGAAAATTGACGCAAAGCGCTTCAATATTCATGACGACCAGAAAATGGTGCTGGATTTCCTGCTGCAGGAAAAAGTGCTGCTGGTTCAGGGGACGGCGTTTAACTGGCCGTGGCCGGATCACGTGCGTATCGTGACGCTGCCGCGCGAAGATGACCTCGAAATGGCCATCAGCCGCTTCGGGCGCTTCCTCTCCGGGTACCATCAGTAATCTTAAAATCAGGCTACTTCGGTAGCCTGATTTGCATCTTCCCTCCCCTCCCCGCACAATGAACGCCTGTCGCAGTGAAGACAAAAGGTAACCTATGAGTCAGAGTCATTTCTTCGCCCACCTCTCCCGCCTGAAACTCATCAACCGCTGGCCGCTGATGCGCAACGTGCGCACAGAGAACGTGTCAGAGCACAGTCTGCAGGTTGCCATGGTTGCTCATGCGCTGGCCGCCATTAAAAACCGCAAATTCAACGGTCAGGTCAATCCAGAGCGCATCGCCCTGCTGGCGATGTACCACGATGCGTCGGAGGTGTTGACCGGCGACCTGCCCACGCCGGTGAAATATTTCAACTCGCAAATTGCGCAGGAATATAAGGCTATCGAGAAGATTGCCCAGCAGAAGCTGATTGACATGGTGCCGGATGAGTTGCGCGACATTTTTGAGCCGCTCATCGATGAGCATCAGTACACGGAAGATGAAAAGTCGCTGGTCAAGCAGGCCGACGCGCTCTGCGCCTACCTGAAGTGTCTGGAAGAGCTGTCCGCGGGGAATAACGAATTTTTACTGGCAAAAACGCGTCTGGAAAAAACGCTGGAATCCCGCCGCAGCGAAGAGATGGATTACTTTATGCAGGTGTTTGTACCGAGCTTCCATCTATCGCTGGATGAGATTAGCCAGGATTCGCCACTCTGATTTTCGCCCAGCGGCGCTGCGCTTGCAGGGCCTACGGGTTGTTGGCCGGGTAAGGCGCAGTCGCCACCCGGCAAAATTATCAGAACGGGAACAGGACCGGTATCAATATCACGCACACCAACATCACCAGCACGGTGAACGGCACGCCCAGCTTCACGAAATCACTGAACCTATAATTCCCGGGCCCCAGCACCAGCGTGTTAACCGGTGAAGAGACCGGCGTCATAAATGCCGCGGAAGCAGCCATCGCCACCATCATCGCAAAGGGATACGGCGACACGCCCATGGATTTGGCCATCGCCAGCGCAATCGGCGCCATCAGTACCGCCGTCGCGGTGTTGGAGATAAACAGACCGATGGTGGCGCACATGATAAACAGACAGACCAGCATCATGTACGGCCCATACCCGCCGCCAACGTCCATTAAGCCTTTAACGATCAGATCCACCCCGCCGGTTTTTTGCAGCGCCAGGGCGAAGGGCATCATCCCGACGATGAGAATAATGCTCGGCCAGTGAATGGCTTTATACGCGCTTTCGGCGTCAATGCAGCGGAATTTGCCCATCAACAGGCAGGCGATAATTGCCGCGACCGGATTGGGGATTTCATCGGTCAGCATCAGCGCCACCATAAGCACCAGACAAAAAATCGCATGGGGCGCCTGGCTGTGCGCCGGCGATGCGTCGCTCTCCTCGACAGGCATGTTGAGCACCACAAAATCGCGCCCTTTTTGCCCGAGCTGGCTAATCAGCTTCCAGTTACCGACAACGAGGAAGATATCGCCCAGCAGGATCGGCTCATCCACCACCGCCCCTTCCATCGCCACGCCATCGCGCTTCAGCCCCACGACATTCAGGCCATAGCGGGTTCGGAATCCCATTTCCCGCACGGTTTTACCCAACAGTTCCGATTCCGGGATCAGCGATACTTCGGCCATGCCGACATCCAGCGCCTGATCGGAGAAATACTCCCCGCGCAGTACCATCGGTTCCAGCAGCTGTTCGCTGCAAAACTCGCGCAGATCCACGTCCGCGGTGGACATATCAATCAGCAGGACGTCCCGCGCGCGGAATTCCGACACCCCGTTGACGTTGACGATCACCCGGCGAAAACGACGCCAGCGTTCTACGCCGATCACGTTCGCGCCATAGCGCTCACGCAGCTTCAGGTCGTCAAGACGCTGTCCCACCATCGGCGAACCGGGACGAATAGCCAGACGGCGCGCGCGCCCGGTGAGACGGTACTCTTTAATCAGATCGCGGAAGGTGCGTCGCTTCCACCCTTCTTTATTTTTGTCCTGTTTTTCACCTTTCAGGGCAAACCGGGTCAGCAGCATGTAGACCACGCCCATCACCAGAATGACCAGCCCAAGCGGGGTGACGCTGAAAAAACTGAAGCCCTGAAATCCTTCCCGGATAAGCTCGCTGTTGACGACCAGGTTCGGCGGCGTTGCCACCAGCGTCATCATGCCGCTGATCAAACCGGCAAAACTCAGGGGCATCATCAGGCGCGACGGCGAGATCTGCATCCGCATGGAGACGCTCAGCACCACCGGGATAAAGATGGCGACCACGCCCGTTGAGCTCATAAACGCTCCCAGTCCGGCGACGGTCACCATCAGATAGATCAGCATTTTGGTTTCGCTGCTGCCCGCTACCTTCACCAGCCACGATCCCATGATGGTCGCCACGCCGGTACGCACCAGCCCATCACCGATAATAAACAGGGCGGCAATCAGGATAACGTTGGGATCGCTAAACCCGGAGAAGGCCTCCGGCAGCGTGAGCGTACCGCTCAGCACAAATGCGACGATGACAAACAAGGCGACGGCGTCCATGCGTACCTTGCCCGTTGCAAAAAGAAGGATGGCGATTAAAAGCAGGCTCAGGACCCAAATCAGTTCACCGTTCACAACATGTCCTTGTCAGTGGGAGATGAGGAATTGTGCCATAAAAAAGCCCCAGCAATGTGGGGCTGTATCATGGGATTACAGTTTTAGCGAGACGGTTACCACTCCGTCAGAGGCTTTCGAAACAGCCAGTGCCGTCAGTGAATTCAGCACAAAGTCTGCCTCCTCCAGGCGGGGAGATCCCGCCGGAACGTTAACGGCGATAACGTGACTTCCGGCGTTCAGCCCGGCCAGTACGCCAGCGGCCGCATCTTCCACCACCACGCACTCTGCGGGCGCGAGGCCAAGCAGTTCAGCGCCCAGTAAAAACGCGTCGGGCTCCGGTTTACCGCGCTTTACGCGCTCCGCAGTAATAAACACTTCCGGCTTCGGTAAACCTGCCGCCTTATGACGGGCGTGGGCGACGGGAATGGAGCCTGAGGTGACGATAGCCCACGGGATCTGCGCCTCGTTCAGATGCTCAAGCAGTTCGCGCGCGCCCGGTAAGGCTGTGATGCCGTCCGTATCCGTGGCTTCAATGTGTTCCAGGTATTTGAACTCCGCCTGAATTTCGTCCTCAGAGCGTCCGGCCAGGAAGTGCCGTAGCGAGGTAATGGCCTGTTTGCCATGGATAAAATTCAGCACGTCCTGATGGTCGATGCCATGCCGGTCAGCCCAATGGCACCATGAACGCTCCACAACCGGCAGCGAATCCACCAGCGTACCGTCCAGATCAAACAGAAAACCTTTACACTGCACACGCACCTCCGTCAGGCATTAATGATTTGTTGAATTTCGTTGCTGCTTAAATGGTACTGGCGCGGGCAGGCGTGCCATGCGCTTAGCATACGCTGATATTTCTCCCACATAGGGGTCTGCGCGTTGAAGCCGTGGGTGCCCGCGTCAAAGTGGGTATAGCGCCCTTCTGTATTCACCATAAAGCGAACATAGCTCAGATAACGCGCTTCCGTTGCGGCATCAAAGCCTAAGAAGGTCACGCGGCGCTCGTCAATGGACTGCCGATCTTTGAGATTCGTCCAGGACACGTTCAGGGCGTGATACATCTCCATAATGTCGATCACGATGCGACAGGTTTCTTCTTTCAGCTCGCCAAACTCGCGGTCCAGTTCGCGCATTTGCAAACCAAAACCGCGTTCGACGATGGTTTGCAGGCGGCTGTAGCGCGCAGCGTTATCGGGATCAAGCATAGTCATCATCTTGTACTGGTTGGACAAAATCAGACGTTGAGCATGGGTCATTTCCATCTTTCGACTCCTGTAGCGCATTGCACTTAAAAAAAAGACACGGTAACTGATTGTTACTGTGCCTTCTTTTCGTCGTCGTTTCGATGATCAATCACAAGTCATCGAGGAATGTTTTATCCAGTTGCTTAAAAGCACGCTTTAACGTGTCCGCCAGCGCCTGGTAGTCCGGCTTGCCTTCAACCGGGGCGAGCGCCTGCCCGGCCTCCTCCAGTTTTCCGCGCACTTCATAAAACCAGTGTAAAATAGAAGGGGGAAGTGGGGTGATGGAGCGTTTACCTAACCACCACAGGCCCTGCATCGGCAGGCTTAAGGCGAAGAGCGCCGTCGCGACCGCAGGACCAAGCTGCCCGCCCAACGCAATCTGCCAGCACAACGTAAAGACAGCGACTGGCGGCATAAAGCGAATCGCATAGCGCGTGGCGCGGATAGTGCGATTCTCAATAAACATCGGCGCAAGGCGCTTTTCCATCGGCCACGTCTTTGCGTAATGCTGTCCCCGACGAAACAGACTAAAAAAATTTACGGACGGGTTCTCTGGTGTCGACATGGCTGTACCTCAACTTCACATATAAAAATTAAAATTTTCGTGCAAAACCACAACAAGCTATGACAACGTTCAAAATATTTTGTCATCTCTACCCCGTATCGGGTATCCTGTGCCAGCCTGATAGGGCCATAGACGAGAATCATTAACTCGTCAAATTATTGCACATTATGCCATTGGCTGAAAATTGTGCAAAATGGCATAAAATCATAGTTATTTCTTCCATCATGCCACAATGTTTGTTTGGCATGATGTTAATCATAAATGTCCGAGTCATCATGCGTTACGCTGTTAGACTCACTGACGTTTTTTTAGCCACGTATCAATAATAGGTACTTCCATGTCGAGTAAGTTAGTACTGGTTCTGAACTGCGGTAGCTCCTCACTGAAATTCGCCATCATCGATGCGCTCAACGGTGACGAATACCTCTCTGGTTTGGCCGAATGTTTCCATCTGCCTGAAGCACGTATCAAGTGGAAGATGGACGGCAGCAAACAAGAAGCGGCTTTAGGTGCAGGCGCCGCTCACAGTGAAGCGCTGAACTTTATCGTTAACACTATTCTGGCACAAAAACCAGAACTGTCTGCTCAGCTGACTGCGATTGGTCACCGTATCGTCCACGGCGGCGAAAAATACACCAGCTCCGTCGTGATCGACGAATCTGTGATCCAGGGCATCAAGGACTCTGCGTCCTTCGCACCGCTGCACAACCCGGCTCACCTGATCGGTATCGCTGAAGCGCTGAAATCCTTCCCGAATCTGAAAGACAAAAACGTGGCCGTATTCGACACCGCGTTCCATCAGACCATGCCGGAAGAGTCTTACCTCTATGCCCTGCCATACAGCCTGTACAAAGAACACGGCGTACGTCGCTACGGCGCGCACGGCACCAGCCACTTCTATGTGACTCAGGAAGCCGCTAAAGTCCTGAACAAGCCGGTTGAAGAACTGAACATCATCACCTGCCACCTGGGCAACGGTGGTTCTGTTTCTGCTATCCGCAACGGTAAATGTGTTGATACTTCCATGGGTCTGACCCCGCTGGAAGGTCTGGTGATGGGTACCCGTTCCGGTGACATCGACCCGGCGATCATCTTCCACCTGCACGACACCCTGGGCATGAGCGTTGACCAGATCAACAAAATGCTGACTAAAGAGTCTGGCCTGCTGGGTCTGACCGAAGTCACCAGCGACTGCCGTTACGTTGAAGACAACTACGCAGAGAAAGAAGACGCTAAACGTGCAATGGACGTTTACTGCCACCGCCTGGCGAAGTACATCGGCTCTTACACTGCGCTGATGGAAGGCCGTCTGGACGCGGTTATCTTCACCGGTGGTATCGGTGAGAACGCGGCAATGGTTCGTGAACTGTCCCTGGGCAAACTGGGCGTTCTGGGCTTCGACGTTGATCACGAGCGTAACCTGGCTGCCCGCTTCGGCAAGTCTGGCTTCATCAACAAAGAAGGCACCCGCCCTGCTCTCGTTATCCCAACTAACGAAGAACTGGTCATTGCGCAAGACGCGCACCGCCTGACTGCCTGATTCCACACCGCCAGCAATGCTGGCGGTGCTGTTTTGTAACCCGCCCAATTGCGGCGGTAACGAAAGAGGATAAACCGTGTCCCGTACTATTATGCTGATCCCTACCGGAACCAGCGTCGGCCTGACCAGCGTCAGCCTTGGCGTTATCCGTGCTATGGAACGCAAAGGCGTTCGTCTGAGCGTCTTTAAGCCAATCGCCCAGCCACGTGCCGGTGGCGATGCGCCAGACCAGACCACCACCATCGTTCGCAAGAACTCCAATCTGCCGGCGGCTGAACCGCTGAAGATGAGCCACGTTGAGTCTCTGCTGTCCAGCAACCAGAAAGACGTGCTGATGGAAGAGATCATCGCCAACTACCATGCTAACGCGCAAGACGCGGAAGTGGTGCTGGTTGAAGGTCTGGTCCCGACGCGCAAACACCAGTTTGCCCAGTCCCTGAACTTTGAAATCGCGAAAACCCTGAACGCAGAGATCGTTTTCGTGATGTCTCAGGGCACCGACACCCCAGAGCAGCTGAACGAGCGTATCGAACTGACGCGCAGCAGCTTCGGCGGCGCGAAAAACACCAACATCACCGGCGTGATCGTGAACAAGCTGAACGCACCGGTGGATGAGCAGGGCCGTACTCGCCCTGACCTGTCCGAGATCTTCGACGACTCTTCCAAAGCGAAAGTTATCAAAGTTGACCCGGCTAAGCTGCAGGGATCCAGCCCGCTTCCGGTTCTGGGCGCGGTGCCATGGAGCTTCGATCTGA
This sequence comes from Enterobacter sp. HG048, assembly GCF_024702055.1. Classification (NCBI taxonomy): domain Bacteria; kingdom Pseudomonadati; phylum Pseudomonadota; class Gammaproteobacteria; order Enterobacterales; family Enterobacteriaceae; genus Enterobacter; species Enterobacter sp. HG048. The sequence continues at coordinate 109,995 of NZ_JANLIZ010000004.1, read as the reverse complement.
TTGCCACCCGTGCAATCGATATGGCGCGTCACCTGAACGCTACCATCGTTAACGAAGGCGACATCAACACCCGCCGCGTGAAGTCCGTGACCTTCTGTGCGCGCAGCATTCCGCACATGCTGGAACACTTCCGCGCAGGTTCCCTGCTGGTGACCTCCGCAGATCGTCCTGACGTGCTGGTTGCAGCCTGCCTGGCCGCGATGAATGGCGTGGAAATCGGTGCGATCCTGCTGACCGGTGCCTACGAGATGGACCCACGCGTCAGCAAGCTGTGCGAGCGCGCGTTCGCGACCGGCCTGCCGGTCTTCATGGTGAACACTAACACCTGGCAGACCTCCCTGAGCCTGCAGAGCTTCAACCTTGAAGTGCCGGTTGATGACCACGAGCGTATCGAGAAAGTTCAGGAATACGTAGCGGGCTATATCAACGCAGACTGGATCGAATCCCTGACTGCGACCTCCGAGCGCAGCCGCCGCCTGTCTCCTCCAGCATTCCGTTACCAGCTGACCGAGCTGGCGCGTAAAGCGGGCAAACGCGTTGTTCTGCCTGAAGGCGACGAACCACGCACCGTTAAAGCGGCTGCTATCTGTGCAGAGCGCGGCATCGCGACCTGCGTGCTGCTGGGTAACCCGGATGAGATCACCCGCGTTGCGGCGTCTCAGGGCGTTGAGCTGGGCGCTGGCATCGAAATCGTTGACCCGGAAGTGGTTCGCGAAAGCTACGTTGCCCGTCTGGTCGAGCTGCGTAAGAGCAAGGGCATGACCGAAGCCGTGGCGCGCGAACAGCTGGAAGACAACGTGGTGCTGGGCACGCTGATGCTTGAGCAGGACGAAGTTGACGGTCTGGTTTCCGGTGCGGTTCACACCACGGCGAACACCATCCGTCCACCGCTGCAGCTGATCAAAACCGCTCCAGGCAGCTCTCTGGTTTCTTCCGTGTTCTTCATGCTGCTGCCTGAACAGGTTTACGTTTACGGCGACTGCGCGATCAACCCGGATCCAACCGCAGAGCAGCTGGCCGAAATCGCTATCCAGTCCGCGGACTCCGCGATTGCCTTCGGTATCGAACCGCGCGTAGCGATGCTCTCCTACTCCACCGGTACCTCTGGTGCAGGTAGCGACGTAGAGAAAGTGCGTGAAGCGACCCGTCTGGCGCAGGAAAAACGTCCTGACCTGATGATCGACGGCCCGCTGCAGTACGACGCCGCCGTTATGGCCGACGTTGCGAAATCTAAAGCGCCGAACTCGCCGGTTGCAGGTCGCGCTACCGTGTTCATCTTCCCGGATCTGAACACCGGTAACACCACCTATAAAGCGGTGCAGCGTTCAGCAGACCTGATCTCCATCGGGCCAATGCTGCAGGGCATGCGCAAACCTGTGAACGACCTGTCTCGTGGCGCGCTGGTTGACGATATCGTCTACACCATCGCGCTGACCGCGATCCAGTCTTCACAGCAGCAGTAATGTTAAAAAGCCCGGTGGCGCTAGCGCTTACCGGGCAACAAAAAGGCGACCACTTAATTGGTCGCCTTTTTTATTTACAGCAGCTCTCTCGCCGCCGACACAATGTCATGCGCCGTCAGGCCATACTCCTTCTGCAGGAAATCCTGTGTCCCCACCTGGCCGTAACGCTCCTTGACGCCCACCCGCCGCATCGGCACCGGGCAGGTTTCCACCAGCACCTCCGCCACTGCCGATCCCAGGCCGTTGTGAATGCTGTGGTTTTCACAGGTGACGATGCGACCGGTTTTCTCGGCGTAGTTTTTCACCAGCATCCGGTCGATAGGCTTCAGGGTAAACATGTCGATGACCGCCGCGCTTACCCCCTCCTGCTCAAGCTGGCGCGCCGCCTCCAGCGCTTCCGCCACCATGATGCCGTTGGCAATCAGGGTGATATCGGTTCCTTCGCGCAGCACGTTGCCTTTACCAATGGTGAAGGTTGAGCCCGGCGCATACACGCTCGGCGCCTGCTTACGGATGGTGCGTACCCAGTAGAAGCCTTCGAGGTCGATAAGCTGGCGCAGCACGTCCTCAAACATCACCGCGTCGGTCACCTCCAGCACCACCGAATGCGCCAGACCGCGTACGATGCCCATATCCTCAAACGACATATGCGTTCCGCCGTTATGGCAGGCCGTCACGCCCGCATCCGAGGCAATAACCTTCACGTTGTTACGCTGATAGTCCAGGGACATAAACAGCTGGTCAAAGCAGCGACGGCTGGCAAACGCGGTGAAGGTGTGAACGAACGGCTTGCGTCCGGTAAGCGACAGCCCGGCTGCCGTGCCGATGACGTTGGCTTCCATAATGCCGCAGTTAATCACGTGCTGCGGATAATCGCGCGCCACGCCGTCCATCGCCATCGAGCTCATCAGATCCGCTTCAAGGGCGATAATCTCGCTTCCCGCCTCAATCTGCTTTGCCACAAAGCCCGCGTAGACCTTACGCATCTCAACGGCGTCTTTCTCTCCTGCCGGTGCAACCTTAATCATGTGAAGCCTCCAGTTGGCGAATCGTCTCGTTGAGGGCCGCTTTACTCTCCGCGGTCAACCGCAGGTGGTGCGAGTTGCTGAGCTGTTCCAGGTACGGCACCCCCTGCCCTTTGATGCTGTCGAGGATGACGACTAACGGACGCGCGTCGGCAGCCGGGACCCGCGACGTCACCGCCAGCAGGCTCGGGATGTCGTCGCCCTTCACCGTCGCAACGTCAAAGCCAAAGGCGCGGAATTTCCCCTCCAGGTCGAACGCGCTGATGATCTCGTCCAGCTCGCCGTCGAGCTGCTGTTTGTTCCAGTCCACGAACACCGTCAGGTTGTTCAGGCGATGGTGGGCAATAAACTGGAAGGCTTCCCAGCACTGCCCCTCGTTCAGCTCGCCATCACCAACGATGCAGAAGACGCGATTCGGTCGCCCCGCCAGCCTGTGCGAAAGCGCCATGCCGCCGGCGATGGAGATCCCCTGCCCCAGCGAACCGGTGGTGGCGTCCACGCCGCGCGTTTTCAGGCGGTCCGGGTGGCTTGGCAGACGCGTGCCGTTCTGGTTCAGGGTGCTCAGCTCTTCCACCGGGAAGTAGCCCTTGATCGCCAGCGTGCTGTAGAGCGCCGGGCCCGCATGACCTTTTGACAGGACAAAATAGTCTCGCTCCGGCCAGTCCGGATCCACCGGGTCGATTTTCATCACCGCGCCGTACAGCACGGCCAGGGTTTCAACCACCGACATACTGCCACCGTAGTGCCCAAAGCCCAGCTGCGTCAGGGATTTCAGCGTCTCAAGACGGATCTGACGCGCGAGTTCGGTTATCTCTTTCTCATTCATGATTTGGCTCCGGTGTTTTCCTGCGCGTTACCGCCCGCAGGTTTGTTTTTCGCGAAGACGTTGTACGCCACTAGCAGCGCGAACAGCGCCACGACCAGCCCGGTGATGGCGAGCGGCGAAAGGAAGCGCGCCAGGTTGCCGAGCACAATCCCGACCGCGCCAAAGTCGGCGTCCGAGAAGGTGGTGTTGGCAAAGCCAATGGCGCCCAGTACCGGCAGCAGCAGGACCGGCAGGAAGGTGATCAGTAGGCCGTTAGCAAAGGCGCCAATCATTGCCCCGCGACGTCCGCCGGTGGCGTTACCGAACACGCCCGCCGTTGCGCCGGTGAAGAAGTGCGGCACGACGCCCGGGAGGATCAGCACCCAGCTAAACTGACCGCAGATGAACAACCCTATAATCCCGCCGAGGAAGCTGAACAGGAAGCCAATCAGCACCGCGTTTGGCGCATAGGGATACACAACCGGGCAGTCCAGCGCAGGACGCGCGTTCGGCACCAGTTTCTCCGAGAAGCCGGTAAAGGCCGGAACGATTTCCGCCAGAATCAGGCGCACGCCCTGCAGGATAATGAACACACCCGCCGCGAAGGTGATCGCCATGATGATGGCGTAGACCAGGTAGTTCTGACCGCCGCTGAAGGTGGCCTCCACGTACTCACGCCCGGCGCTCACCGCCATGATCAGGTAGATAATCATCATGGTCAGGGAGATGGAGATCGAGCTGTCGCGCAGGAAGCTCAGGTTCTTCGGCAGGTTCATCTCTTCGGTTGAGCGGGAGCCTTTGCCGACCTTGCTGCCAATCCAGCCGGACAGCACGTAGCCCAGCGTGCCGAAGTGGCCGAAGGCAATTTCATCGTTGCCGGTAATGCGCTTCATGTAGCGCTGCGCAATCGCCGGGAAGAAAGCCATGATCAGGCCGAGGATCAGCGAGCCGGTAAAGACCAGCCCCACGCCCTCAAAGCCCGCCACCGTCAGGATCACGCCAATCATGCACGCCATATAAAACGTGTGGTGTCCGGTCAGGAAGATATACTTCAGGCGGGTAAAGCGCGCGACGATAATATTCGCCACCATGCCGAAAGCCATAATCAGCGCGGTCGCTGCACCGTATTTTTCGAGCGCAATGGACACAATGGCTTCATTGTTTGGAATAATGCCCTGAATCGTAAAGGCGTGTTCAAACATACCGCCCAAAGGATTTAATGACCCCACCAGCACCGTGGCGCCGCCGCCCAGCACAATAAAGCCGAGAATGGTTTTAATCGTTCCTTTCACCACGTCCGAAAACGCTTTCTTCTGCGCAACCAGACCAATAAGCGCAATTAAACCGACCAGCACCGAAGGGACTTTTAAAATATCAACAACGAAATTCAGCGTTTCAAGGATAAACATATCCACCTCGCCTTATCAGGGTTATTGTCTGTCGAACCAGGCGCGCAGTTGCGCTTCAAGTTCGTTGATGTCGATGATGTTGTTAATCACTACCAGCTGGCTTTCCGGCACGCTGGCGCTGGCCGCAATGTCTTTTGCCATCACGAAAAGATCGGCTGCGCCCGGCGTGGCTGAGGAGAGATCGGAGTGTTCAACCTCAGCCTCAATCTCCAGTTTTTTAAGCACCTTTTTAATATTCATTTCGACCATAAAACTGCTGCCCAGGCCGGAGCCGCAAATAGCCATGATTTTCATTGTTATCCCCTTACTTTGAGTAGAGCACGCCCCATCACGCTGGCGCGTAATGTTGTGAATAATCGGATTAAAGAGTTAAATCAGAAGCGGTCAATAATCGTTTTAATTTCCTCCAGAGTATTCGCCTGATGCAGTTTCTCCATATCCTCGTCGCTGGAAAATAATTCTGCGAGTGCGGATATCATTTCGATATGGCTATGTTTGTCCGGTGCCGCGAGCATAATAATGACATCGACAGGGTCAAACTCACCGGCACCAAACGAGACGCCCTGTTTTAGTTTTAATAACGACAACCCCAGTCCTTTGGCGCCTTCCTCCGGCCGCGCATGCGGCATTGCTAGCCCTGGTGCCAGCACATAATAGGGTCCTAACGTGTGATGCTGCTGGATGATGGCCGTGACGTATTCAGGCTCAATCACCTGCAAATCAAGAAGCGGCTTCGCGCACAGCTCCAGCGCCTGCGGCCAGTTTTCCACGCTATCCTGCAGCGTGATGGTTGTATCATATATCCATTTTTTGAGCACTTTTCACTCCCGCTACACGCTAAAGATGAGCAAACTTTATTCAACACATCGCTGGATGACTGCGATCGCGATCACAAAGATAGCGCTACCAATCGCTAACATGCAGAAATGTGATAGCGCTATCAAATTGCAATCACGGCGCTAAATCACAGCAAACAAAGGGATTTAAGGCGTATACTGCCTGTCACGTGAAGCGAAGGAAAAGAAGAACGCGTCTGGTCAGCAGGAAGGTGTATGTCTCTAACCCGAAAACGGCGCAGTACCGGTAAAGTGACACTCGCCGATGTCGCACAGCTTGCCGGTGTGGGCACGATGACCGTGTCCCGTGCACTCCGCACGCCCGAACAGGTTTCCGATAAACTACGAGAAAAAATTGAAGCTGCCGTGCAGGAGCTGGGTTATATGCCTAATCTTGCCGCCAGCGCGCTGGCCTCTGCGTCGTCATGGACGATCGCTATGGTGGTGCCTAATCTCTCCGAAGCCGGATGCTCGGAGATGTTCGCCGGGCTACAGCAGGTGCTACAGCCTGCCGGGTATCAGATCATGCTGGCAGAATCCCAGCATCGCCTGGAGCAGGAGGAGAAATTACTGGAGACGCTGCTGGCGTCGAATATTGCCGCCGCAATCCTGCTCAGCGTTGAACATACCGATACCGTTCGCCACTGGCTGAAAAACGCCTCTATTCCGGTGATGGAGATGGGTGCCATGCGTGCCGACCCGATCGATATGAATATCGGGATTGATAACGTAGCGGCCATGTATGAACTCACGGAAATGGTGATTAAGCGCGGCTATCAAAATATTGGCCTGCTGTGCGCCAACCAGGAGCAGTGGATTTTCCAGCAGCATCTGCAGGGCTGGTACAAAGCCATGCTTCGCCACCATATGTCGCCGAACCGGGTGATTAACGCGGCGATGCCGCCGAGCTTCTCGACCGGCGCGGCACAGCTGCCAGAATTCCTGCTGGCGTGGCCTGAGCTGGATGCGCTGGTGTGCGTCTCAGACGAGCTGGCGTGCGGGGCGCTGTACGAGTGTCAGCGCAGGCGAATCAAAGTGCCGGACGATCTGGCGGTGGTAGGTTTTGGCGATAGCGACGTGAGCCGCGTCTGTCAGCCGCCGCTGACGACGATGGCGGTGCCGCATCGTAAGATTGGAATTGAAGCCGGGAAAGCGTTGCTGGAGCGTCTGAATGACGGGGACTGGCGCGATCAAAAGCCCATCGCGTCCAGTCTGTGTCTGAGAGAGAGTTGCTGACGCTTACTCAGCCTCTTCCTCTTTCTCTGATTTGGTCGATTCGTTTTTGGCGTTGCGGGTCATCCACAGCGCCAGCGCTTTTAACGAATCCGGCGTGAACTCGTCGCAGCGCGCGGTGATCTCTTCCGGCGTCATCCAGCTGACTTCACTCACCTCTTCTTCCTGCAGAGCGAACGGCCCGTGGGAGACGCAGCTAAACAGCCCGCCCCAGACGCGGCAGTTTTCGTCTTCGAAATAGAACTGGCCGTGCTCGGCAAACGGCACGCCGGCGATGCCTAACTCTTCTTCCGCTTCACGACGCGCGGAATCCAGCAGCACTTCATCTGCCTGGACAACTCCACCTGCGGTGGCATCCAGCATACCCGGGAGAAAATCTTTGGTGTCCGTGCGGCGCTGGACCAGAATTTTGCCCATACCGTCATGCACAACGATATACGTTGCGCGGTGACGTAAACGCTCCGCACGCATTTGTTCGCGGCTGGCCTGCGCGATCACTTCATTCTCTTCGCTGACAATGTCAACCCACTCTGTACTTGCCAAATGACTCTGCTCCACCATCGGGAAACCTTCTCTTCTAAGCGCTCTTTCGGCGCGTTTGCAGTTGTGGTGTAACTTACGGATTAATCGCTACCTGCGCAATAACTTGCTGATCATTAAGTGCGATAACGCGCAGGGTATTTCCTTCCAGCATGCCATAGCTCGCTGGATAACCGCCTTTCGGTATGCTGACCGAACCCGGGTTAAAGTGATAAATCTCACCGCGCTTTTCAGCAACCGGAATATGAGTATGACCGTAAACCAGGACATCGCCAGCCGCGAGGGCCGGGAGATTATCCGGGCTAAAAAGATGCCCGTGCGTCAGAAACAGGCGGCTTTGTTCCAGCAGCACCTGCTGCCATGGCGCGGTAAGGGGAAAATGCAGCAGCATCTGGTCCACTTCGCTGTCGCAGTTGCCGCGAACGGCGATGATGCGCGAGGCGTACGGGTTGAGCTTTTCCGCGACCTGCGCCGGGGCATAGCCCTCCGGCAGCGCGTTGCGCGGGCCGTGGTTGAGCACATCCCCCAGAATAATCAGCCACTGCGCGCCGCTTTGTGCAAACAGGGAGAGGACACGCTCGGTAGCGGGCAGCGATCCATGGATATCCGACGCAAACATCAGTTTCATCAGTCACTCCTCGGGAAAACAGACTGCCCCCATCATACCTGAAGCGTCAGGGCTTATCAGCCCGCGCGCTTAGCCGAGAGTGCCACATAGCGCTGCACGGAGGCGCGCTGCCACTGAAACGCGGCATAATCCACCAGCAGCTGCGGCACCTCGTCGCCGTTGAGGATCAGGCGGTTTAGCATCAACGCCAGATCGGCGTCGGCAATGCACCACTCGCCGAACAGGTTCGGGTTGCCGTGGGCGAGCAGCGAGGTAGCGGTTTCAATCAGTTTCTTCGCGCTTTCTACACCTTCTGCGCTCAGCGCTGGCTTTTTCACCCCGGCAAACACAACGTCCGTCGAGCGTTCCACGCGAATCGGCACCAGATCGCTACGCAGCCACGCCTGGATCTGCCGCGCCCGCGCGCGTTTCTGCAGGTCGTGAGGATAGATGCGTTCCCACTCGGGCGGCGCAAACCGATCTTCCAGATATTCATCGATCGCCGACGATTCGCTCAGGGCAAAACCATCAACCTCCAGCACCGGCACGCGTCGGGTCAGGTCGTAGCCCTGCCACTGCGGTTTAAGATGTTCACCGCCGTCGAGATCGACGGTCTTCAGCGTAAAAGTAAGCCCTTTTTCGGCCAGCGCAACGTATACGCTCATAACATAGGGAGAAAAGAAATTCGCATCGGACCACAACGTGATGACGGGCTGGTTCATAACATCCTCATAGGCTGATCGGTTTTTACTCAACATATAATCTCTTTGCCTCGCTGTCACTTGATGAAAACTCACGATTTACAACAACCACCTATACTCATTTGTCATGGCACCACTCTTCGCATGGACAGGAGTTGAGAATGATCGACCTTTATTACGCCCCTACCCCAAACGGCCATAAGATCACCCTCTTTCTTGAAGAAGCCGAGCTGGATTACAGGATCATTCGCGTGGATATCAGCAAAGGCGAACAGTTCAGCCCTCTCTTTCTGGCTATCTCGCCGAATAACAAAATCCCGGCCATTATTGATAACCAGCCGGCGGACGGGGGCAGACCGCTGAGCCTGTTTGAATCCGGTGAAATTTTGCTCTACCTGGCGGAGAAAACCGGCAAACTGCTGAGCGGCGAACTGCGCGAGCGTCACCATACCCTGCAATGGCTCTTCTGGCAGGCGAGCGGGCTGGGGCCCATGCTGGGTCAAAATCATCACTTTACCGCATACGCCCCGCAGCCCATTCCTTACGCGATAGAGCGCTATCAGGTCGAGACGCAGCGGCTCTATGACGTTCTGAACCGTCGGCTGGAGAAAACGCCGTGGCTCGGGGGCGATCATTACAGTATTGCCGACATCGCCTGCTGGCCGTGGGTGAATACGCATGAAAAACACCGAATTGACCTGGCCGCTTACCCGGCGGTGAACAACTGGTTTGAGCGCATCCGGACCCGGCCGGCCACCGAGCGGGCAATGCAAAAAATCCAGCAGATTTAACCCGCTATGAGGCTGGGTGCCTGCGAGCCTCTCATGTATTATGAGCAGGAAATACTGACACGGAGAAGACCTGCAATGTCACAGCCAGACGCCATTATTCGTATAAAAAATTTACGCTTGCGTACCTTCATCGGTATTAAAGAGGAAGAGATCGCCAACCGTCAGGATATTGTCATTAACGTGGTGATTCACTATCCCGCAGACAAAGCGCGGGCCAGCGAAGACATCAACGACGCGCTTAACTACCGCACCATCACCAAAAATATCATCCAGTACGTGGAAAATAACCGCTTCTCTCTGCTGGAAAAATTAACTCAGGATGTGCTCGATATCGCACGCGAACATCACTGGGTCACTTATGCTGAAGTTGAGATCGATAAACTTCACGCCCTGCGCTACGCCGATTCCGTCTCCATGACGCTAAGCTGGCGACGCCAGGCGTAACCCTGGAGGTTGTATGAAGATTTTGCTGACCGGCGGCACGGGCCTTATTGGTCGTCACCTCATTGCGCGTCTGCAGGCCCTGCATCACGACATCACCGTGGTCACGCGCAGCCCGGAGAAAGCGCGCCAGGTGCTGGGGGCGGGTGTCGATATCTGGAAAAATCTGGTCGAGCAGCAAAATCTGGACGGCTTCGACGCCGTCATTAACCTCGCGGGTGAACCCATCGCCGATAAGCGCTGGACGGAAGAGCAAAAACAGCTGTTATGCAGCAGCCGGTGGAACATTACCGAAAAGCTGGTCGAGCTGATCCGCAATAGCCACACGCCGCCTTCGGTACTGATTTCAGGTTCAGCGGTGGGCTATTACGGCGATCTCGGCGAGGTGGTGGTGACCGAGGAAGAGCCGCCGCATAACGAGTTTACCCATAAGCTCTGCGCCCAGTGGGAGCGTATCGCCTGCGCGGCACAAAGCGATCGCACCCGCGTCTGCCTGTTGCGGACCGGCGTCGTGCTTGCGCCGAAAGGCGGCATTCTGGCGAAGATGCTTCCCCCTTTCCGGCTTGGGCTCGGCGGCCCCATCGGCAATGGTCGCCAGTACCTGGCGTGGATCCATATCGACGATATGGTCAACGGGATTCTCTGGCTGCTGGATAACGACCTGCGCGGGCCGTTTAACATGGTTGCGCCCTATCCGGTACGTAATGAACAGTTTGCCCACGCGCTGGGGCATGCCCTGCACCGCCCGGCGATATTACGCGTGCCTGCCACGGTGATTCGCCTGATGATGGGTGAAGCGTCTGTATTGGTATTAGGCGGACAGCGAGCGCTGCCAAAACGGCTGGAAGCGGCCGGCTTTGCGTTCCGCTGGTACGAATTAGAAGAAGCGCTGGGGGATGTGGTGCGGTGAATATGTTACAGTGACAGGCCATGTTCCGAAGATATGGCGTAACAATGGCAACGATAACCACTCCCCGGCTTCACCTCACTCCTTTCGAACCCACTGACTGGGCCTTCTTCCGCTCGCTGCGAGAAGATCGCCGCATCATGCGCTACATGGCCGCCATCGCGCCGGAAAAAGAGACCCGCCGCGTGTTTGCCGCGCGGCTCACTGCTGCCCACGTGTTTGTCATTCGCTTGCGGGATGATGATACGCCGCTTGGCGATATCGGCCTGCAAATCAGCCCTGAGAATCGTGAAGAGGCCGATATCGGCTACACGGTTGTGCCTGCCGCGCAGGGGAAAGGTATCGCCAGCGAGGCGCTGCGCGCGGTGTGCGATTACGCGTTTAACCAGACCAGCGTGAAAGCGATTAACGCGTACGTGCTGGCAGATAACGGCGGTTCGGTGCGGGTGCTGGAGAAAGCCGGGTTTGTGCGCACGCAGGTGCTTGAAAAAGCGTATGAGATTGACGGCGTGCGCTATGACGACTGGGTGTATCGGCTGGAGTGCGGTGCGGCTTGATGCCCTCTCCCCCTGGGAGAGGGCGAAAGGCAAAACCTACTTCAAAGACCCTTTCAGGAACTGCTGCAGGCGCGGGCTTTGCGGGTTCGCCAGCACCTCGTCCGGGTGTCCCTGCTCTTCAATTTTCCCCTGATGCAGGAAGATAACGTGGTTCGAGACGTTACGGGCGAAGCCCATCTCGTGCGTCACCACCACCATCGTTTTGCCCTCTTCGGCCAGCTTCTGCATGATGCGCAGCACTTCGCCGACGAGTTCAGGGTCCAGCGCGGAAGTCGGTTCGTCGAACAGCAGCACTTCGGGCTCCATCGCCAGCGCGCGGGCGATGGAGACACGCTGCTGCTGACCGCCGGAGAGATGCACCGGGTATTTCATCTGCTGGCGCTCGTCGATACCCACTTTCGCCAGGTATTTCACCGCGCGCTCGCGGGCTTCCTGCTTGCTCAGGCCCAGCACCTGAATCGGTGCTTCCATCACGTTCTCCAGCACCGTCATGTGGCTCCAGAGGTTGAAGTGCTGGAACACCATGGTCAGGCGCGTACGCAGCAGGCGCAGCTGGTGTTTATCCGCAACCTTAAGCTGGCCGTCTTTATCACGGACCAGGTTAATATTCTGCCCGCTCACCACAATCGAGCCTTCGCTCGGCTTTTCGAGGAAGTTAATGCAACGCAGGAAGGTACTTTTACCCGAGCCGGATGAGCCGATGATACTGATCACGTCGCCCGCATTCGCCTGCAGCGACACCCCTTTCAGCACTTCATGTTCGCCGTAGCGTTTGTGCAAATCAATAACGTTTAATTTGTTCTCAGCCATCATCTTTCTCAGTGCGTCGAAGAAGGTTTTATATGCTGCAACCAGCGTTTTTCAGCCTTACGGAACAGGCTAATCAAAACATAGGAGATAATTAAATAGAGCACCGCCGCAATGCCAAACGCGGTAAACGGCTGATAGGTCGCGGAGTTAATATCGCGCGCGATTTTGAGCAGATCCGGCACCGTCGCGGTAAAGGCGAGCGCGGTGGAGTGCAGCATCAAAATCACTTCATTACTGTACGCCGGTAACGCGATACGCAGCGCCGACGGCAGAATAATGCAGCGATAAAGTTTCACCGAGGAAAAGCCGTACGCGCGCGCCGCTTCAATCTCGCCGTAAGGAACAGAGCGAATTGCCCCGGCGAAAATCTCGGTGGTGTAGGCGCAGGTGTTGAGCGTCAACGCCAGCACCGTACAGTTCAGACCGCTGCGGAAGAACGCGTTCAGCATCTCAGTGCCTTTTACGATCTCAAGCGTATACATCCCCGAATAGAACACCAGCAGCTGCACGTACAGCGGCGTACCGCGAAACACGTAGGTGAACAGCCAGATCGGGAACTGGATAAATTTATTGTTCGACACGCGGCCAATGGCAAGAAACACCGCCAGAATACCGCCCATCACCACGGAGGAGATCAGCAGCCAGAGGGTAATCGCCACGCCGGTAAAGCGGTAGCCATCCGTCCACAGCAGCGATTTCCAGTATTCCTGAATAATCTCAATCACAGGTCAGCCCTCTTCACACCCACGGAGTAGCGACGCTCGAGCAGAAGCAGCACACCATTGGAGGCGGTCGTAAAGACCAGATAAATCACGCCGCAGACCACCGCAAAGTAGAACGGCTCCCAGGTGCTCTTGCCCGCCAGCTGAGTTGCTTTTACGACGTCTTCCAGACCGAGCAGCGAGACCAGCGCTGTCGCTTTGAGGATAACCTGCCAGTTGTTGCCGATACCCGGCAGCGCATAGCGCATCATGGCCGGGAACATAATCCGACGAAACGTTTGTGAAGAGGTAAAACCAAATGCGGTTGCCGCCTCAATGTGTCCTTTCGGCACGGCCATGTAGGCACCGCGGAAGGTTTCGGTGAAGTAGGCACCGTAGATAAAACCGAGGGTAATAATACCGGCCACCATCGGGTCGATATCAATTTGTCCCATGCCCATCGCGTCCGTTACGCTGTTCAGCGCAATCTGCAGACCGTAAAAGATAAGCAGCATTAGCACCAGATCGGGAACGCCGCGAATAAGCGTGGTGTAGCCTTCAAATATGAGCGCCAGCGGTTTGTTAGCTGAAAGCTTCGCCCCTGCGCCTGCCAGACCTATCAGCACCGCCAGCACCACGGAGCTGATAGCCAGCTCAAGGGTGACAAGCGCGCCCTGTAAAATAACGCCAGAAAATCCGTACAGCATACCGCGAGCCCTGTCGTATCGTGAGTGGTGGAACCGTGTCTTTTCCCCTCCCGCAGCGGGAGGGGCCGCACGTTATATGACGGGGCGATTAGCCACCGTAAACATTAAAATCAAAGTACTTTTTCGCCAGTTTGTCGTAGGTACCGTCAGCGCGCATTTCAGCGAACGCTTTGTTCAGCGCCTCACGCAGCTCGTTGTCTTCTTTGCGCAGGCCCATGCCGGTGCCCACACCAAACAACTTCACGTCCTTAATTGACGGGCCGCCAAACTTGTAATCTTTACCCACCGGCGTTTTCAGGAAGCCTTCGCTTGCCGCGACTTCATCCTGGAATGCCGCATCAATTCGGCCTGCCGTCAGGTCAGCGTAGATATTTTCCTGGCCCTGATAGGAGACGATTTCAATTCCCTTCGGTGCCCAGTGTTCGTTGCCGTAGGTTTCCTGCGTGGTGCCCTGCAGCACGCCGACGCGTTTGCCTTTCAGCGACTCCAGCGTTGGCTGAATGTCAGAAGCTTTAGCCACTACAAGACGAGAATCGGCCGCGTAGAGTTTGTCGGTGAAGGCAATCTCCTGCTGGCGTTTTTCGGTGATGGAGAGTGAGGACATGATCACGTCGATTTTTTTCGCTTTCAGGGACGGGATCAGCGCATCCAGCGGGTTCTCAACGTAGGTACACTGTGCTTTGATGCGTTTGCACAGCTCATTGGCCAGATCGATGTCAAAACCGACCAGTTCACCCTTTGAATTCTTCGATTCGAACGGCGCATAGGTTGGATCGGTACCAATTCGGATTTTCTGCGGAATGGCTGCGAATGCCGCGGTGGCGCTGGAAAAGGCCAGTACCAGAGATAGTGACAACACGAGTTTTTTCATATTTATCCTCAACAAACTGTCTTCATACGGGATTTTTACGACGACGGGGTGGTGCTAATGTGCCATTAATCCCCTCAGTCAGGCAAAGATTAATGCCTTTCAGGCGGGAATTTTTGCATTATAAATGCGTAAGTATGCACAAAGCGATCCAATACGGTGCAACACATGCACCGTACTGGGTCAACCGCTCCCGTAATGCACCTTTTTGGTGCGTTAGCGTCAGGTATTATTCACCGTATACGTTGAAGTCGAAGTATTTCTTCGCCAGTTTGTCGTAAGTACCGTCTTTACGCAGCTCTGCAAAGGCTTTGTCGAAGGCGGCTTTCAGCTCGGTATCATCCTTGCGCAGGCCAATACCGGTGCCGTCACCAAAGTATTTTTTGTCTTTTACCGACGGGCCAGCAAATGCATAGTCTTTACCCGCAGGCTGTTTCAGGAAGCCTTCGCTCGCGGCGACTTCATCCTGGAATGCCGCATCCAGACGGCCTGCGGCCAGGTCAGAGTAAATCAGATCCTGGTTCTGGTAAGCCACCACGTCTACGCCCTTCTCACGCCAGGTCGCATTGGCATAACCTTCCTGCGTCGATCCCTGAAGCACGCCGACGTGTTTGCCTTTCAGCGAGTCGATGGTGGGCTTAATCGGGGAACCTTTCGCGGCAATCAGACGCGAATCCGCAGCGTAGAGCTTGTCAGAGAAGGCAATCTCCTGCTGGCGTTTTTCGGTGATGGAGAGAGAAGAGATAATGGCATCGATTTTCTTGGCTTTCAGCGACGGGATTAACGCGTCAAAGTCGCTGCCCACCCATGTGCATTTCACAGCAATGCGTTTGCACATTTCATTTCCCAGATCGATATCAAACCCCACGAAATCGCCTTTCGCATCCTTGGAAGAGAATGGCGCGTAGGTTGCGTCTGTACCGATACGAACCGTCTGTGGAAGCGCTGCGTAGCTACCTGCTGCCGCACTTAACCCCACGAGCAAAGACAGAGCCAGAACCGTCTTCTTCATACATTTACCCTCAAGTACCGTGATTTTATTATGTATTGTGTAGTGTGTTGTGTTGCAGGCTTCATCTTGCAGGTCTTATGCCACATTGCCGTCTGGTCAAAACTTCGACGTTAAATATGTTAATAAAACGTTGCGATATTGCCTTAATGGTGAAAGATAGCAGGTCTGCCGAACGAACCGGAAAGAGAAAAAGGGAAAAAACGAATTAAATGTCGAGGATATGATCGCCGTTGCATAATTGCCCTGAAACAGGGCAACGTCTCTTTTCATGCACTCTGTTTGTGCACAGATTCAGGCCCCTTGCCAGCGGGTGAAGAGATCTTCAGGCAGGTCGATGTCAAACTGATCCAGCACGCGGTTGACGGTCTGATTAATCACGTCATCCAGCGAGGCCGGGCGATGATAAAACGCCGGAACCGGCGGCATGATGATGGCCCCAAGTTCGGCGGCCTGGGTCATTAAACGCAGATGACCGAGATGCAGCGGCGTTTCCCGCACGCAGAGCACCAGAGGACGACGCTCCTTCAGCACCACATCCGCCGCGCGCGTCACCAGGGTGTCGGTATAGCTGTTCACAATGCCGGAGAGCGTTTTAATGGAACAGGGCAGGATAACCATGCCGGCCGTTTTAAACGAGCCTGAGGAGATGCTGGCGGCGATATCACGGGCATCGTGAACCACGTCCGCCAGCGCCTGGACATCGCGCAGGGAGAGATCGGTTTCCAGAGAGAGGGTCTGCCGCGCCGCCTGGCTCATCACCAGATGGGTCTCGACTTCCGCCACGTTACGCAGAACCTGTAACAGACGTACGCCGTAAATCGCGCCGCTGGCGCCGCTAAGCCCAACAATGAGTCGTTTCATGATTTTCGCCCTTACTGATTTCAGGGCAGACTGTGCAGGATTTTGCGGGGAGTTGCAAGTGAGGGCATTCGCCCTCACCTGCCGGAGCATCAACCTTCGTTGTGCATCTCTAAGCTTTCGAGATCGTTCTGCAGCTGGACGGCTTTCGCATCGTCGTTGCGCAGCGAATCAAGATAGTCGAGGTACTGCTGGTCAACGTCTTTGGTCACGTAAATACCGTTGAACACGGAGCATTCGAACTGCTGAATTTCCGGATTCTCGGCACGCACCGCGTCGATGAGATCGTTCAGATCCTGGAAAATCAGGCCGTCGGCACCGATGATCTGGCGAATTTCATCCACTTCACGGCCGTGAGCGATCAGCTCGTTAGCGGTTGGCATATCGATGCCGTACACGTTCGGGAAGCGGATCTCCGGCGCGGCAGAGGCCAGGTAGACTTTCTTCGCGCCCGCTTCGCGCGCCATCTCGATGATCTGCTCAGAGGTGGTGCCGCGAACGATGGAGTCATCCACCAGCAGAACGTTCTTGTCGCGGAATTCCGCGCGGTTGGCGTTCAGCTTGCGGCGCACGGATTTACGGCGCAGGTGCTGGCCCGGCATGATAAAGGTGCGGCCAACGTAGCGGTTCTTCACGAAGCCCTGACGGTATGGCTTGTCCAGAATGCGGGCGATTTCCAGCGCGATATCGCAGGAGGTTTCCGGGATAGGAATCACCACGTCGATGTCGAGATCGTCCCACTCGCGGGCAATCTTCTCGCCCAGCTTGGTGCCCATGTTCACGCGCGCGCTGTAGACGGAAATCTTGTCGATGAAGGAGTCCGGACGGGCAAAGTAAACGTATTCAAACAGGCACGGGTTGCTGACCGGGTTATCGGCACACTGGCGAGTAAACAGCTGGCCCTTCTCGGTGATATAAACCGCTTCGCCCGGCGCAACGTCGCGCAGGAACTCAAAGCCCAGGGTATCCAGCGCCACGCTCTCAGAGGCAACCATATATTCGGTACGGCCATCGCCGAGGTCGCGTTTGCCGAGCACCAGGGGACGAATGCCGTTTGGATCGCGGAAGGCCACCATGCCGTGACCGATGATCATCGCCACGCAGGCATACGCGCCGCGGATCTGGCGGTTGGTCGCAGCAATGGCAGCAAAGATGTTGTCTGCTTCCAGCGGGTAGTGGCGGAAGTTATCCAGCTCGCTGGCGAACACATTGAGCAGAATTTCAGAATCAGAGGTGGTGTTAATGTGGCGACGTTTCTCTTCGAACAGCTTTTTACGCAGCTCATGCGCGTTGGTCAGGTTGCCGTTATGAGCAAGGGTGATGCCATACGGTGAGTTGACGTAGAAAGGCTGTGCCTCAGAGGCGCTGGAACTGCCAGCAGTAGGATAACGAACGTGACCGATCCCCATATTACCTTGCAGACGCTGCATATGGCGGGCTTCAAACACATCGTTCACCAGGCCATTCGCCTTGCGTAAACGGAAGCAGTTGTTTGCATCAATGGTGATGATACCCGCAGCATCCTGCCCACGGTGCTGAAGCACCGTTAACGCGTCATAAATCGACTGGTTTACCGGCATGAAACCGGCGATACCGACAATACCGCACATTCGTCTTTTCCTCGTTAAGCCACATCTCAGGGTTTATGCCCTGGGCAAAAAACTCGACGAGCTTTGCAGATAGTCAAAGAACCATCTGATGATGAAGCTGAACTCTGGAATGAGCTGCGATTTCTGCCAGTCTTCACTTTTGGAGAACCCGGTAAAGGTATCCAGGAAGAACAGGATCGCGGCCACAATCAGCACGCCTCGCAACGCCCCGAAACAGATCCCGAGTACCCTGTCCGTTCCTGACAGACCGGTTTTCTCGACCAGCTGACCTATCACGTAATTCACGATAGCGCCGACAATCAGCGTTGCGATAAACAGCACCGCGATAGCGATTCCATTTCGGACCAGTTCATCTTCAAAGCCCGTGAACCAGACAGACAGGTAAGTGTAGTAATGACTGGCGACAAAGAAAGCACAACCCCAAGTCACCAGCGATAACGCTTCACGAACAAAGCCACGGATCAGGCTAACCAGACAGGAAAAACCAATCACCGCAATGATGGCGTAATCAATCCAGACCATATGTGTCCCACGATTAAACGCCCTGTCATCCAGTTCGGGGCGAATTCTAACAGAAAAAGAAAACGTTTGCGTAGGGATTTCCTTCCCGCGCGTAAATAAAAAAGGCGCTGAAAAAATGTTCAACGCCGTGGCTTATCGCCTCTCTCTTTAAGGAGCAGGTCGTACTTAGTTCGCGCTGTAGCCCATCACCACGCCGCTCAGGCCGGAGATCTGCTTCAGCTCGCCCAGCGAACCTTTAAGCTTATCTTTGGACGCTTCTGGCCCCACGAGGATGCGGGTAATTTTACCCTGCACCGGCGTGGAAGGTGAAGTGTAAACACGATATCCCGCACTGCGCAGTTTGCTCACCACCTCGTTAACTTTGTCGGCGTTTTTCAGCGCGCCGAGCTGCACAACGTACGCTTTTCCGGTCGGTGCCGCGTCCTGTTTTGCCGGCGGAGGGGTTTCTGATGCGGCAGCCAGCTGCTCCGCTGCTTTATCCCGCTGTGGCTGTTGCTGGGGTTTCGGCTGCGGCTTCTCAACCGGCTTCTGTTTTTCCACAGGTTTAGGCTGCTCTACCGGCAACGGATCGATATCGCTGCTGCTCGCTGCCGCCAGGCGAGACGGATCGAGCGACGGTGCGGCTGCATCGCCTGCCCGCACCTCTTCCGCCGCCCCTTCCGGCGGCTGGGCAGGCAGCGCCTGCGTCGCCGCAGGCAGCATATCCGGCTCATCGCGGTCACCCGGCTTCGGCACCAGCGGAATAGCGGCAAACTCATCCTGATAATGCTTTTTCTGCCCGTCGAGCAGCCCGGGGAGAATAATCACCCCGAGCGCGACCAGCACAATGGTTCCTGTTAAACGGTTCTGAAACTTACTCGCCACCGGTTCTCCCCGCGTCCATCACTTCCATGACATGTGCCACCGTGTGGAATGAACCACACACCAGCACGGTATCTTCTGGTTTAGCATCCGCCATCGCGGCATGCCAGGCATGAGCCACGCTACTGTAGATTGCGCCTTTGCCGAGATGTTCCATCAGCTGCTCAGCCGCCGCGCCGCGCGGCCCCTCCAGAGGAGCACAATACCAGCTATCGACCACACTCTCCATGCAGGCCAGCGTCCCGCCGATATCTTTATCATGAAGCATACCGATAACCGCCAGCACGCGCCCGGTTTTTGGTAACGATTTGAGACGTCCCGCGAGATACGCCGCCGCATGCGGGTTATGCGCCACGTCCAGAATCAGGCGCGGTGACTCGCTGACAATCTGGAAACGCCCGGGCAGAATTGCGCTCTGAATGCCGTCGCGGATAGCCTGCTCGCTGACCGCTAATCCACTGGCGCGCAGTGCCGCCAGCGCGGTTGCCGCGTTCGGCTGCGGCACCTGCGGCAGCGGCAGGTTGTCAAGCGTGCCCTGACCATCGCTGAAGCGCCAGCCGTTATCCTGAACCTCATACTGCCAGTCAACGCCGCGGCGCAGCAGACGCGCGCCCTTCTCGTTTGCCACGTCAGCAATGGTGTGCGGCATGTCCGGCTCGCCGACCACGGCAGGTTTATTCGCCCGGAAAATACCGGCCTTCTCGCGGCCAATGCTTTCACGATCCGGCCCCAGCCAGTCGATATGGTCCAGCGCGATGCTGGTGACCACCGCCACGTCCGCATCCACCATATTGGTCGCATCAAGACGTCCGCCGAGGCCAACCTCAAGGATCACCACATCCAGCTGCGCCTGCCTAAACAGCCACAGCGCGGAAAGCGTACCGTATTCAAAATAGGTTAATGAGATCTCACCGCGCGCGGCTTCAATTTCCGCGAACGACGCCGTATGCGCCGATTCCGGCAGCTCGCTGTTCTGCACGCGAACCCGCTCGGTGTAGCGGACCAGGTGTGGAGAGCTGTACACGCCTACTCTGTAACCCGCAGCCATCAGGACAGATTCCAGCGTGCGGCAGGTGGTGCCTTTACCGTTGGTGCCCGCGACGGTAAACACAAAAGGTGCCGGTTTGAGCACATCAAGACGCGCGGCGACCTGGCTTACGCGCTCAAGCCCCATATCGATGGTTTTACTGTGCAGGTTTTCCAGATAAGAAAGCCACGCGGCCAGGGGCGACGTGGCTTGGGGAATGCTTTTATTTTCCATAATGCCCGGTTGTCATTAACAGATTAGAAAGCAAAAGGGCAGCGCCAACCGGCCCTGCCCTTTTCAGTTATCAGGCCTCGGGTTCCTGATCCGGTACCACCACGCCTTCGCGCGGCTCATCCGGGTTCGGCGCTGGCAGATTCATCAGCTTCGCCAGGATGCTCGCCAGCTTCAGGCGCATTTCCGGACGGCGGACGATCATATCGATAGCGCCTTTCTCAATGAGGAACTCACTGCGCTGGAAGCCCGGCGGCAGCTTTTCACGAACGGTTTGCTCGATAACGCGAGGACCCGCAAAGCCGATCAGCGCTTTTGGCTCAGCGATGTTCAGGTCGCCCAGCATCGCGAAGCTCGCGGAGACGCCGCCCATGGTTGGGTCGGTCAGCACGGAGATGTACGGAAGACCGCGCTCCTGCATTTTCGCCAGCGCAGCAGAGGTTTTCGCCATCTGCATCAGCGACATCAGCGCTTCCTGCATACGCGCGCCGCCGGAGGCAGAGAAGCAGATCAGCGGACAGTTGTCTTCCAGCGCCTGCTCAACGGCACGCACGAAGCGCGCACCGACCACGGAGCCCATTGAGCCGCCCATAAAGGAGAACTCAAAGGCAGCGGCGACAACCGGCATCTCATGCAGGGTGCCTTTCATGACGATCAGCGCGTCTTTCTCGCCGGTCTCTTTCTGTGCAGAGGCCAGACGATCTTTGTATTTTTTGGAATCGCGGAACTTCAGCACGTCTTTTGGCTCGAGTTCGCTACCCAGCTCTACCAGAGAGCCTTCGTCCAGCAGGCTATGCAGGCGGTTGCGCGCCGACATACGCATATGGTGGTCACACTTCGGACACACCTCAAGGTTGCGCTCCAGCTCTGCGCGATAAAGAACCTGACCGCAGCTATCACACTTCGTCCATACCCCTTCAGGAATGCTCGCTTTGCGCGTTGGGGTAATGTTGCTTTTAATTCGTTCAATCCAGCTCATTGATAACCTTTCTGCCTGAACCTGGTCGTATGCCAGTTTTGCTATAAGAGGCGAATAATGCCATTTTTGCCTCCAACAGACCATGAATGTTGCACATTAAAACATAACAGCCCGAAACTTTGGATAAAAAAGTGGTCGAACCGCCAGTGTGCATTTACTTCGCTTGTTTTGCCGCCGCACGTTTGTGACGAATGATTTCGATAACGCCAGGCAGTACGGAAAGCACAATAATCGCTACAATCAGTAACTTAAGGTTTTCCTGCACCACCGGGAGATCGCCAAACAGATAGCCTGCGTAGGTAAACAGCAGTACCCACAGCAGCGCGCCAACCACGTTGTATGCCGCAAAATGACGATAGGACATATGCCCCATTCCCGCCACAAACGGTGCAAATGTGCGCACAATAGGCACAAAACGCGCAAGGATAATGGTTTTACCGCCATGGCGTTCATAAAACGCATGGGTTTTATCTAAATAGCTGCGACGGAAAATTTTGGAATCAGGATTGCTGAAAAGCCGTTCACCGAACACTCGTCCAATCGTATAGTTGACCGCATCACCGACAATGGCGGCAATCACCATCAGCACAACCATAAGATGCACGTTCAGATCGTTAGTGGGTAACGCCGATAGCGCCCCGGCCACGAACAGCAGTGAATCCCCTGGCAGGAATGGGGTAACGACCAGACCGGTTTCACAAAACAAAATGAGGAACAGTATGGCGTAAACCCAGACGCCATACTGCGCGACCAGCTCCGCCAGGTGAACATCAATATGCAGAATGAAATCAATCAGAAAACGTATTACGTCCATATTGTCTAAGCCCTAATTGCACCTTTGTTTAGTCCGCTAAAAACAGCGGACCCATTGGCGGTTTCGGCAGGTCAAATCGATCCGGATAGTCTACTGAGACCAGATACAATCCTTCCGCCTTCGCCGTGGCTGCCGCAAGCGTTCTGTCCTTCGCTGCCAGCAGGTCTGCAATCCAGCTCTCCGGCTGGTGTCCGGCACCCACTTCCATCAGGCTGCCCACAATATTCCGAACCATATGATGTACAAAGGCATTGGCTTTGATATCCACCACCACATACGCGCCAAAACGGCTGACGTTTATGTGCATGACGTTGCGCCATGGCGTGCGGGACTGACACTGCACCGCACGAAACGACGTAAAGTCATTTTCACCAATCAGACACTGCGCCGCGCGATGCATACGTTCTGCATCAAGCGGTTCATAAAAATGCGTCACGCCCTGGCTTAACACCGCAGGACGCAGGCGCTGGTTGTAGATGACATAACGGTAGCGACGCGCCGTGGCGCTGAAGCGCGCGTGAAAATCATCCGGCACAGCTTTTACCCAACGCACCGCAATGTCACCAGGC
Source organism: Enterobacter sp. HG048 (assembly GCF_024702055.1). Taxonomy (NCBI): domain Bacteria; kingdom Pseudomonadati; phylum Pseudomonadota; class Gammaproteobacteria; order Enterobacterales; family Enterobacteriaceae; genus Enterobacter; species Enterobacter sp. HG048. The sequence goes on along the minus strand of NZ_JANLIZ010000004.1, from coordinate 87,111 downwards.
AAATTCGCATTTACACCCAGCGTCCAGGCGGCATCCTTACGCACGGCGGTGGTTTCAAAGTGCACCACCTGTCCCGTGCCGTGAACTCCCGCGTCCGTACGTCCCGCGCACAGGACGTTAATCGGCTCGTTTGCCACCTGAGAGAGCGCTTTCTCCAGCTTTTCCTGGACGCTGCGCACCTCATTCTGACGCTGCCAGCCATAATATTTACTGCCATCGTACTCAATACCGAGGGCAATTTTATGAACCGGCTTTTGTTCCACGTCTGACATCAGTACAGGTACTCCTGCACCAGTTTTTCAGCGATTTTGACCGCCATCAGCGCGCCGCCGAAGCGAACGTTATCGGCAACGGACCAGAACTGAACCTGCTCCGGCATCCCGTAATCGTTACGCACGCAGCCAACGGAAAGATGCGCGCTACCGGTGGCATCACCAACCTGCGTCGGGAACTCGCTCTCTTCAGAGAGCACGATGTCGTCACCGCGGCCAAACGCGTCGCGCGCCTCTTCTGCCGCCAGCGGACGGAGAGCTTCAAAGCCGACCATCTGCGCGTGGCCGTAGAAGACCGGAGACTGCACGACGCTCGCGGAGATCGTCAGGCCATCGTCCTGCAGAATTTTACGCACTTCATCGACGATACGGCGCTCTTCGCGCACGGAGCCCTCGCGATCCGGCAGCAGCGGCAGCATGTTGAACGCCAGCTGGCGGCCAAAGAAATCATCTTCGTCAATCGGGATACCGTTCAGCAGCTTCGCGCTCTGCCCGGCCAGCGCGTCAACGGCCTTTTTGCCGTTAGCGGACGCGGACAGCAGGCTGGTGACGGAAATGCGCGACAGGCCGCCGTCGTCGATCAGCGGTTTCAGGGCGGTCAGCAGCTGGCTGGTGAGGCTGTTCGGCACCGCAATGACGTTACGGTTGCGGTAGTCAGCCAGCACAAACGGGTTCACGTCCGGCACCACCAGCGGCACATCCGGCTCCATTGAGAACAGACCGCTCAGGTCGATCACCAGGCAGCCTGCGTTAGTCGCCTCTTCAACATACGCCGCAGTGGCTTCTGCGCCCGCGGCGAAAAACGCCAGCTGCGCCTGCGTCCAGTCGAACGCGGCCGCGTCCTGAACCATGACGGATTTACCGTTAAAACGCAGATGCTCACCTGCGCTGTCGGTACGGGCCAGCGCATAGATATCGCCCACCGGGAACTGACGCTCAGCAAGGGTTTCGAGCAGGGCTTCGCCCACGGCACCCGTGGCACCTAAAATGGCAATGTTCCAGCCTTCAGACATGGTGGTTTACTCCAGAAATAAAAAAGCGTCCCTGTCGGAGTATCCGACAGGGAGCATTAAGAAGACATTAATGCGCCGGGTGATGAACGGCGTTAAATCCCAGCTTATGCAGCAGCGTCGCCGCCGACGCGTCGTCGCACATTACATACAGGGAAGACCACTCGCGGCGCTCAACGTAGTTCTTGCGCAGCTTATCAAACTCACCCGGGATCCCCGCCACTTTACGCAGCAGCGCATCATCGCGGCGCACATCATACACCAAATGCACCAGCCTTTTCAGCGTTGCCTGATCGAGCGGGCCGTGCAGGGTAATGCGGCCAAATTCAGGCGCGGGGAGTAAGGTATCCAGCGCCACCTGCTGCGGATGGCCAATAAAAGCGCTGAAGGCTTCGAAGACCTGCGTCGTGCCGCGCGCTTTCCCCTCGAGGGTGTAACCAGCGATATGCGCCGTGCCCACGTCCACCTTGTTAAGCAGTTCAACGTTGAGATCCGGCTCCGGCTCCCAGACGTCCAGCACCACGCTGAGGTCTTGTCCTTCGTTCAGACACGTCAGCAGCGCGGCGTTATCTACCACCGGACCACGGCAGGCATTTATCAGAATAGTGCCAGCCTTCAGACGACGGATCAGCGCCTCGTCGGCAAGATGCAGCGACTTATACGGCCCCTCTTTAAACAGCGGCGTGTGGAAAGTCAGCACGTCACACTGTTCGACCAGCTCATCCAGCGAGCGGAAATCGCCGTCATCACCGTTGTCTTTACGCGGCGGATCGCACAGCAGCGTGCGGATCCCTAAGGCTTCAAGGCGCTTTTGCAGGCGCCCGCCGACGTTACCCACGCCGACAATCCCCACGGTGCGGTCTTTTAGGGCAAAACCGTCGCGTTCGGCCAGCATCAGCAGCGAGGAGAAGACGTATTCCACGACGGCTATGGCGTTACAGCCCGGCGCGGCGGAAAAACCGATTCCGGCCAGCTTCAGCCATTGCTCATCCACATGATCGGTCCCTGCCGTTGCGGTCCCAACGAACTTAACTGCCTTACCGGCGAGCAACGCCTCATTTACTTTGGTCACCGAGCGCACCATCAGCGCGTCGGCGTCATCCAGTTCGTTGACCGGGATCGGGCGACCAGGGACAGCCTTAACGTTACCCAGGCGGCTAAACAGCTCACGGGCATAAGGCATATTTTCATCAACGAGGATTTTCACGTCTGAGTACCTGTTTGAGAGGAAGAAAACCTGCCAAGTGTGCCATAATCTGGCCGCCAGGCATATACGTTCGCCAGGTTTACGCTGAGTTTTGACTTTAAGGATTTTTGACGATGCAGCCCATTTCAGGTACGCCGCCACGCCCTCCGGGTGAAGGCCCCGTCACGCCAAACGTTGCCGGTGAACAACCGCTATCCACGCAACAGCGCACCGTGCTGGAGCGACTGATTACGCGCCTGATTGCGCTGACTTCGCAGCAAAACGCGGAAGTCTGGGCCGGGGTAAAACATGATTTAGGCGTGAGGAACGACGCACCGCTGCAGTCTCGCCATTTCCCTGCGGCCGAACAAAACCTGAACCAGCGTATTACGACCGCGCAGCAGAATCACACCACGCGCCAGATTGTTTCTCAGCTGACGGAGCTGCTGGGCCAGGGCAATAACCGCCAGGCGGTGAGTGATTTTATTCGCCAGCAGTATGGTCAGACCGCGCTGGGCCAGCTGACGCCCGACCAGCTTAAAACCGTGCTGACCCTGCTGCAGAACAACGAGCTGTCTATTCCACAACCTCAGGTGCGACCGGCGACCGAACGTCCGCTGCTGCCGGCCGAACACAATACGCTCAAGCAGATGGTGACGAAGCTGGCTGCGGCCACCGGCGAACCGACGAAGCTTATCTGGCAATCCATGCTGGAGCTGTCCGGCGTGAAGGCGGGTGAGCTGATCCCGGCCAAACAGTTTACGCATCTGGTGACCTGGCTTCAGGCGCGCCAGACGCTCAGCACCCAGAATGCCCCTACCCTGCATACCGTCCAGGCGGCACTGAAGCAGCCGCTTGAGCCGCACGAATTTGAAGTTATCCGGGATTACGCCCAGCAAAACTGGCAGGCCACGCCGCAAACGGTACTGACCACCGCGCAGGTGCAGGATCTGCTCAATCAAATCTTCGTTCGCCGCGCCGAGCGCGAGGGCGGCGTGCCGGAGGTGAGAAACATTCAGCCGATCTACAGCCCGCTGTTTTCGCCGGTAGTCGAGACGTTCAGAACGCTCTCTGCGCGTCCGGGGTTGATGTTTATTGCGCTACTGATTGCGCTGGCGATTTTCTGGCTGGTTGCCTGAGCTTTTGCCCGGTGGCGCTACGCTTACCGGGCCTAAAGCGGCTCAAGCCCTGCGAAATGCCACCAGCGTCACCACGATCCCCACCACCGCAGAAACCGCACCGGCCAGGAAGACGGACGGATAACCAAACGAGGTAGCTAAAACCCCGGCCAGCGGCCCGGTTACCCCGTATGAGATATCCTGAAACGCCGCGTAGCCGCCCAGCGCCGTGCCGCGCACCTGCGGGGCCACGCGCTTCACGACTTCAACACCGAGCGCAGGGAAGATCAGTGAACAGCCGCACCCGGTCAGCGCCGCACCAAGCAGCGCAACGGAGGCCACGGGTGCATTCCACAGCAGCAGCAGACCGATGGTCTCAATCACCAGCGACGCCACCGCGACCTTCACGCCGCCGAAGCGATCCGGCATCCAGCCGAAGAAGACGCGCATTAGCACAAACGCGCCGCCAAACGCGGTGAGCGTAAAACCGGCCATCGCCCAGCCGCGGCTCATAAAATAGAGCGAGACGAAGGTACCAATCACCGCAAAACCCACGCCCTGCAGCGCCAGGCCAAGACCCGGCTGCCAGATCTGGCCGACCACGCTCCACAGGGAAGGACGCTCGCCTTTGTGCGCGGGCACCTTACGCACCGAGCCGTTAAACGCCCACGCCAGCAGGGGTAAAGCCATGGTGGTAGCGGCCAGCGCCGCAAACCCAAACTGGCTATTAATCAGCAGCCCAAGCGGTGCGCCTGCGGCCAGCGCGCCATAGATGGCCATGCCGTTCCAGGACATCACCTTGCCGGAACGCGCAGGACCCACCAGCCCCATTCCCCAGGTCAGGGTGCCGGTCAGCAGCTGGCTTTCACCAAAGCCAAGGATTAAACGGCCCAGCACCAGCAGCGCAAATTTATACGCGGCGTCTACAGGCAGGAGAGCAGCCAGCAGCCATGCGCCGCCCGCCAGCCCGCAGGCAAACATTCCCTGTAACGCCGAACGTTTTGCACCGTGCTGATCCGCCAGCCGTCCGGCGTAACCGCGGGTCAATACCGTGGCTAAAAACTGAATGCCCACGGCAATGCCGACCATGGTGTTGCCATAGCCCAGCTCCTGATGAACGAACAGCGGGATCACCGGCAGCGGCAGGCCAACGGTCATATAGGTCAGAAATACCGCAAAAGCGATACGGAACAGCGAGACGTTCGCTGAAGGGGTTGTTTCTGTTTGAGTTACTGCAGTCATGCTTTACTCCGAAATGAAGAGTAAGGCGGGGAAATGCCACGCCCCCTCTACCTGATAATCAGGATTAAGGTGCGTTGGTTGACGTTAAACGCTTACGCATTATCGTGAGGATAATGTTGAGGGGTGAAGTTTGCCTGTGAGATCAGCCGCTTGTCAATGCATAAAAAAAGGGAGCCTTATGGCTCCCTTCCGTAATCAAACGTAAAACTTATGCTTCCAGCTTACGCATCACCAGCGTGGCGTTGGTGCCACCGAAGCCGAAGCTGTTTGACATGACGGTAGTCAGCGTCGCGTCCGTTGGTTTGGTCACGATGTTCAGGCCTGCAGCCTGCTCGTCCATCTCATCAATGTTGATGCTTGGCGCGATAAAGCCGTTTTCCAGCATCAGCAGAGAGTAGATCGCTTCCTGCACGCCAGCCGCACCCAGCGAGTGGCCGGTCATGGCTTTGGTCGCGGAGATCGCCGGGCTGTTGTCGCCGAAGACTTCACGGATCGCACCCAGCTCTTTCACGTCGCCTACCGGAGTAGAGGTACCGTGGGAGTTCAGGTAGTCGATTGGGGTGTCAACGCCGTGCATCGCCATCTTCATGCAGCGCACCGCGCCTTCACCGGATGGCGCAACCATGTCGGCGCCGTCAGACGTTGCGCCGTAGCCCACGATTTCAGCGTAGATGTGCGCGCCACGTGCCAGGGCATGCTCCAGCTCTTCAACCACAACCATACCGCCGCCGCCAGCGATAACGAAACCGTCACGGTGCGCATCATAGGTACGGGAGGCTTTATCCGGGGTTTCATTGTATTTGGTGGACAGTGCGCCCATCGCGTCGAATTCACAGGCCATTTCCCAGCCCAGCTCTTCGCCGCCGCCAGCAAATACGATGTCCTGTTTACCCAGCTGGATCTGCTCAACAGCATTACCGATGCAGTGCGCGGAGGTCGCACACGCGGAGCTGATGGAGTAGTTCACACCGTGGATTTTGAATGGGGTCGCCAGGCACGCGGAAACCGCAGAACCCATGGCTTTGGTTACCACGTACGGACCTACTGCTTTCAGACCACGCGGGCTTCGCATTGCGTCAGCGCCGAATACCTGCGCTTTTGATGAGCCGCCGGAACCGGCGATCAGACCCACGCGCGGGTTGTTCTGATAAACCTTTTCGCTCAGGCCGGAATCTTTGATCGCTTCCTGCATGGAGAGATAAGCATAAATAGAGGCATCGTTCATGAAACGAACCACTTTGCGGTCAATCAAACCGGTGGTGTCCAGTTTGACGTTACCCCATACGTGGCTACGCATACCTGAATCTTTAAACTCTTCAGAGAAAGTGATCCCGGAGCGTCCTTCACGCAGAGATGCCAGGACTTCCTGCTGGTTATTACCGATGCTGGAAACAATGCCCAGGCCAGTAATCACTGCACGTTTCATTCAATACCTCTGTAAGTCGCACTATAGTAAGTTTCGAGTCGCACAATAGCGTACACTTGTACGCCGAACAAGTCCGATCAGACATTTTCTGCGGAAATTTGCACCGATGGACTCACATCGTTAAGATCGTGCCACTGCCTGTCAGACGAGTAACTTACGTGAAACAAAACGCTATACAACCCGCCAACCTCGAATTCAACGCTGAGGGTACACCTGTTTCCCGAGATTTTGATGACGTCTATTTTTCTAATGATAACGGACTCGAAGAAACTCGCTATGTTTTCCTCGACGGAAACCAACTCAGCACCCGCTTCCCGGCGCATCCGCGGAGCCTGTTTGTGGTCGCGGAAAGTGGATTCGGCACCGGGCTGAATTTTTTAACCCTCTGGCAGGCGTTTAACCAGTTTCACGCTGCACACCCTGAGGCTACGCTACAAAGATTACATTTCATCAGTTTCGAAAAATTCCCGCTGACCGCGCACGATCTGCGGCTCGCCCATCAGCGCTGGCCAGAGCTTGCTGCCTGGGCGGAGCAGCTTCAGGCGCAGTGGCCGCCCCACATCGGCGGCTGCCATCGTCTGATTCTGGACGACGGACGCGTGACGCTGGATTTATGGCTTGGCGACATCAATGACCTGACCGATACCCTCGACGATTCGATGAATCAGACGGTGGACGCGTGGTTCCTGGACGGCTTTGCCCCCGCCAAAAACCCGGACATGTGGAGCCAGCATCTGTTTAGCGCGATGGCGCGGCTGGCGCGCCCGGGCGCAACGCTTGCCACCTTCACCTCGGCAGGCTTTGTCCGCCGCGGGCTGCAGGAGGCGGGCTTTACCATGCAGAAGACCAAAGGCTTTGGCCGCAAGCGCGACATGCTGGTCGGCAGAATGGAGCAGACGCTGGACATCCCCGCACAGGCGCCCTGGTTTGCGCGCCGCGCCAGCGCATCCCGTGAGGTGGCGATAGTCGGCGGGGGGATCGCCAGCGCTCTGCTGTCCCTCGCGCTTCTCCACCGTGGCTGGCAGGTCACGCTCTACTGTGCTGACGACGCACCCGCCTGTGGAGCGTCCGGTAACCGTCAGGGGGCGCTCTACCCGCTTTTAAGCGCGCACGATCCGGCCCTGTTCCAGTTTTTCCCCGCGGCGTTTACCTTCGCTCGTCGTCTGTACGACGCCCTGCCGGTGGGGTTCGATCATGACTGGTGCGGCGTCACGCAGCTCGGCTGGGATGAAAAGAGCCAGCAAAAAATCACGCAGATGCTGTCGCTGGGTCTTCCTGACGAGATTGCACGCGCGGTAAGTGCGCAAGAGGTGGCAGACACCGCTGGCGTGGAAACCGGATGTGGGGGCATTCAGTATCCGCTCGGCGGCTGGCTGTGCCCGGCTGAACTGACAGCGGCGGTCATTGCGCTGGCGCAGTCGCGCGGGCTGACGGTGCACTATGCTCACAAGGTTGAATCGTTGAGCCGGACAGAACGCTGGAATCTGCGTTTTGCCGATAGCAAAGCGGCGAGCCATGCCAGCGTTGTTGTGGCAAACGGACATAACATCAGCCAGTTTACCCAGACAGAGACGTTGCCGGTTTATCCCGTCGGCGGCCAGGTGAGCCATATTCCTTCCGCGCCCGAACTGAGCAAACTGCGTCAGGTCCTGTGCTATGACGGCTATCTGACGCCGCAAAATCCGTCTAACGGCCATCACTGCATCGGGGCCAGCTATCATCGTGGCGAAACGGATATGCGCTACAGCGACGCGGATCAGGCCCAGAACCGCCAGCGCCTGATTGACTGTTTCCCGGATGCGGCGTGGGCGAAAGAAGTCGACGTCAGCGAGGGTGACGCGCGCTGCGGCGTGCGCTGCGCCACCCGCGATCATCTGCCAATGGCGGGAAATGTGCCGGACTACGACGCGACGCTTGAGGCCTATCAGGATCTGGCTGATAACCGGGATAACGCGGTAAGCGCGCCGGTTTATCCGGAGCTGTATATGCTGGGTGGATTAGGGTCTCGTGGGCTGTGTTCTGCCCCACTTCTGGCCGAAGTCTTAGCGGCACAGATGAGCGGCGAGCCGATCCCGCTGGACAGGGTTACGCTTGCGGGGCTGAATCCGAATCGATTGTGGGTACGGAAACTGCTGAAGGGGAAGAAGGTTAAGTAGGTGCGGCCTGGTGCCCTCACCCGTCCCTCTCCCACAGGGAGAGGGTGGTGAAACACTTACTTCGCTTTCGCCTGCTGGAACAATTTGTCCCACATGCCCAGCACCAGTGACTGGTCGCGCGGAGAGAGCTCCCCGGCCAGAATGGCTTTTTCCAGGCTGCGAGTGACTTCAGCGTGAACGGCATCAGCAGAGTGATCGTCCCCCGCTTCCAGCTCGGCTACCGCGAGCGTCAGGTGACCACGCAGATAACCGCTGGCGAACAGCTCATCATCGCTGGCATGTTCCACCATGTCATCAATTAACGCCAGAATGCGTGATTCAAATTCTGCGATCATCTTCTTTCCTCTGTTAAAGATCTTCCGGCCAAGGGAAGCATTCCGCCGTGATAACCGGCGTGTGGTAATAATTCTGTAAGGCCTCGATCAGACGTGCCGGACGTTCCGGGATGCCTTTCTCAAGATATTCCATCACCTGCGCGTGAACGCGGCGCTGGAAGACGATACGGTCTGGCTCGAAGTCGCCTTCGAGGTTGTCACAGCTGACGTTGAACGGGAAACCCGCCGCGACGCAGAATAGCCATTCCAGCGCCTGCGGCTTCACTTCCACATCTTCAAACTGGCCCTGAGTGGCGGCATCACGTCCGTCCGGGCAGTACCAGTAACCGAAGTCCACCAGCTCGCGCCGCGCTTTACCCGCAATGCACCAGTGCGAAATCTCGTGCAAGCCGCTGGCATAAAAGCCGTGGGCAAAGACGATGCGGTTATACGGAACCTCCGCATCAGCAGGAAGATAGATCGGTTCGTCGTCGCCTTTAATCAGACGGGTATTAAAATCGTCAGCAAAACAGCCGTCGAAAATCTCAATCAGCTGTTCGTATTTATGCGTACTGTTCATTAGTGCATCCCCAACCAGGTGAGGATCTCCTGTCCATGGCTGTCATAAAGAAGTTTGGCGCTCATTACGGCCGAGACGATGACGATCATCGGGCGAATAAGTTTTTGTCCTTTGCTTAATACCAGACGCGAGCCCGCGCGCGCGCCCAGGAACTGCCCTGCCATCATCACAAATCCGGTTGCCCAGATAACCTTGCCGCCAATGATAAACAGCAGCAGGCCGCCGACGTTTGAGGTCGCGTTGAGCACTTTGGCATGGGCGGTGGATTTGGCGAGGTTAAACCCGGCCAGCGTCACGAACGCCAGCGCGTAAAATGAACCGGCCCCCGGCCCGAAGAAACCGTCGTAAAAACCCACGCAGCCCCCGGCAATCAGGGCAAACGGCAGGCCGTGCAGACGACGCTGGCGGTCTTCTTCACCGAGCTTTGGCATCAGCAGGAAGTAAAGCCCGATGCAAATGACCAGAATCGGCAGGATCTGGCGCAAAATATCGGACTGCACGTGCTGAACCAGCAGCGCGCCCGACGTGGAGCCGATAAAGGTCATCAGGATATTGAGCTTCTGATCGGCCAGGCTCACCACCTTACGGCGGATAAAATAGAGCGACGCCGAGAGCGAGCCGCCGCAGGCCTGAAGCTTATTGGTGGCAAGCGCCTGCGCCGGGCTCATGCCCGCCGCCAGCAGAGCGGGCACGGTTAACAACCCGCCGCCGCCCGCGAGCGCGTCGATAAAACCGGCCAGCATGGCCACAAAGAACAGCACCACCAGCAGCAGCGGTGACACCATAAACAGATCGACGAAATTATCCATTAAAGTACATGCTCATCCAGTAGCGCCTGGCAGGAAGGCGGCAACGGAGGCGGTGTCTTCTTCTCAGGCTTAGAGGTTCCAGGTTTTGCCGGCTCAAACCAGCTTTGCAGTTCCGCACCGCAGCCATCGCCTGGCGGCGGAAGCGGCTGATCTTCACATTCCAGGCTGTTTGCCGGGCAGCGCAGACGAACATGCATGTGCGCACGATGCTGGAACCACGGGCGCACTTTGCGCAGCCAGTCGCGATCGGTTCCGGCATCCAGGCAGAGCTGCTGCTTGATGGCCGGGTTGACGAAAATCCGCGTGACGTCGTTATCTTCTGCCGCCAGCTTGATCATGCTGGATACGTCCCGCGTCCAGAGTGATGGCACAACGCGCTTGCCGTCGCTCGCCACCAGATCCAGCGCCTGCGGTTTCAGCAGTTGGGCGGAGGTCCAGCGCGTTTTCGGCAGCTGCAGGAAGATATCAACATCCAGTCCGGTCTGGTGGCTGGCGTGTCCACCGTTAAAACGCCCGCCGGCAGGCATCCCCATATCGCCAATCAGCATCGTGCCCAGCCCCAGGTTATGCACCTGGTTTCCCAGGCGCTGGATGAACAGCACCAGGTCAGGGTGGCCGAAGTAACGACGCTGGTCGGTACGCATCACCTGATAGGTATCAGACTGGAGAGGAAGCTCCTGGGCACCGACGATACAGCCGTTGGAAAAGGCGCCAATGGACTGCGCGCTCCCCGCCACCGGGTGGGTGATTTTTTGCCACGGTGTGGCGGCCAGACTGGCTCCACTCGCAAGCAGCGCCAGCAGAGCAATTGCGGTTTTTTTCATGTTTACCAGCGTGGAATGGTGGTCGTCACATCCGCATTCTGCGCGCGCTGGCGCAGGAAGTGATCCATCAGCACGATCGCCAGCATCGCTTCTGCGATCGGCACCGCGCGGATCCCCACGCACGGATCGTGACGTCCTTTGGTGATCATCTCAACTTCTTCGCCCTCGCGGTTAATCGTGTGGCCCGGCACGGTAATGCTGGAAGTTGGCTTCAGCGCGATGTTGGCAACAATCTGCTGCCCGCTGCTGATACCGCCCAGGATACCGCCCGCATGGTTGCTCTGGAAGCCCGCTTTCGTGATTTCATCGCGGTTCTGACTGCCGCGAAGCTGAACCACGTCAAAGCCGTCGCCAATCTCTACGCCCTTCACCGCGTTGATGCTCATCAGCGCGTGGGCAATGTCGGCGTCGAGACGGTCGAATACCGGCTCGCCCCAGCCAGCCGGGACGCCGTCTGCCACCACGGTCACTTTCGCGCCAATGGAGTCGCCCTCTTTTTTCAGGCCGCGCATCAGTTCGTCCAGCGCCTCAAGCTTGTCGGCATCGGCGCAGAAGAACGGGTTTTGTTCAACCTGATCCCAGTCCTTGATCGCCAGCGGAATGTCGCCCATCTGGGTCAGACAGCCGCGGATAACGATGCCAAATTTCTGCTGCAGGTATTTTTTGGCAATCGCCCCTGCCGCCACGCGCATCGCGGTTTCACGCGCGGAAGAGCGCCCGCCGCCGCGATAGTCGCGGAAGCCGTACTTTTGCTCGTAGGTGTAGTCGGCATGGCCCGGACGGAAGACGTCTTTGATGGCGCCGTAGTCCTGGGAGCGCTGATCGGTGTTTTCGATCAGCAGACCGATGCTGGTCCCGGTGGTGCGGCCTTCAAAAACGCCGGAGAGAATTTTGACCTGGTCCGGCTCGCGACGCTGCGTGGTGTAGCGAGAGGTGCCCGGGCGACGACGGTCGAGGTCGTGCTGTAAATCGGCTTCGGTCAGTTCGATGCCTGGCGGTACGCCATCAACGATACAGCCCAGCGCCAGCCCGTGTGATTCCCCAAAGGTGGTCACGCGGAATACCTGTCCAATACTGTTTCCTGCCATCACGGCTCCGATGTTGTTGTTTGTGTTTGAGCGTTGTGAAACGGGTCGAAGCCCGCTGGATTAATCTTTATAGATGCTGAAGTGTTCGCGCGCGTCGAGCAGCTGCGCTTTGGTCAGCATAAAGACGCCGTCACCGCCGTTGTCGAACTCAAGCCAGGTGAACGGCACATCCGGGTACTGCTCTATCAGATGTACCATGCTGTTGCCCACTTCACAAATCAGAACGCCGTCGTCGGTCAGGTAATCCGGCGCGCAGGCCAGAATGCGGCGGGTCAGCTTCAGGCCGTCAGAGCCTGACGCCAGACCCAGCTCCGGCTCGTGACGGTATTCGTTCGGCAGATCGGACATGTCTTCCGCATCGACGTACGGCGGGTTGGTGACGATCAGATCGTACTGCAGCGTCGGCAGATCGCGGAACAGGTCGGAGCGAATTGGCGTAACGTGATGGATGAGCCCATGCTCTTCGATGTTGTGCTCGGTCACGGCCAGCGCGTCGGTGGAGATATCGACGGCGTCCACTTCCGCTTCCGGGAAGGCGTACGCGCAGGCGATGGCGATACAGCCGCTGCCGGTACACATATCCAGAATGTGCTGCGGCTGATGGCCGATCAGGCCTTCAAAGTGGTTGTTGATCAGCTCACCAATCGGCGAGCGCGGCACCAGCACGCGTTCATCGACATAGAACTCATGGCCGCAGAACCAGGCTTTGTTGGTCAGATAGGCGACCGGAATGCGCTCGTTCACGCGGCGGATCACGCGCTCAACGATGCGGTGTTTTTCGCTGGAGGTCAGGCGCGCGGTGCGCATGTCTTCCGGAATATCCAGCGGCAGGTAGAGAGACGGCAGCACCAGTTGCACGGCCTCATCCCACGGGTTGTCGGTACCGTGACCGTACCAGATATTGGCGGCGCTGAAGCGGCTAACCGACCAGCGCAACATGTCCTGTATGGTATGCAGCTCGTTTACTGCTTCATCGACAAATATTTTATCCACTCTTTCCTCCAGGGCATGCTCGCATAATTTTCGGCGGCTAGTTTGCCATGAAGACGGCGATAAATCAGCAATGACGCGTCGCGCTTGAGGTTAAAAAATGCGTTTAGTCGGGTACACTATCGGAAATACGAGATGAGAATGACGAATGAAAAAGAAAACATCGCTCAGCGAGGAGGATCAGGCGCTCTTCCGCCAGCTAATGACCGGGACGCGGAAAATCGCGCAGGACACCATCGTCCATCGCCCGCTGCGTAAAAAAATCAGCGAAGTACCGGTCAAGCGTCTGCTGCAGGAGCAGGCGGATAACAGCCACTATTTTTCAGATGAATTTCAGCCGCTGCTTAATACGCAAGGGGCTGTTAAGTATGTACGCGAAGACGTCAGCCATTTTGAGCTGAAAAAATTACGCCGCGGAGATTATTCGCCGGAGCTTTTTCTCGATCTGCACGGTTTAACGCAGATGCAGGCGAAACAGGAGCTGGGGGCGTTGATCGCTGCCTGTCGCCGTGAACATGTTTTCTGCGCCTGCGTGATGCATGGCCACGGTAAACATATCCTCAAGCAACAGACGCCGCTGTGGCTGGCTCAGCACCCACACGTCATGGCTTTTCATCAGGCACCGAAAGAGTACGGCGGAGATGCCGCGTTGCTGGTGTTGATTGAAGTGGAAGAGTGGCAGCCGCCAGAGTTGCCCTGACAGAAGGGCGGGAAGCACATTGCCCCCCGCCATATCGCACGTCACGTCAGATCGCTTTTGCCATCTTCAGGTTGCACGGACTCATTTGCCAGTTGAAGACACCTTTGCCCGTTTCGTCGAGAGAAACGTTGGCAATGGCGGATGTCGTGAACATCGGCGGGGTCTCGCCCGGGCACAGCTCAGATACCAGATAGCCAACCAGTGGCAGGTGGGAAATGACCAGCGCGGAAGCAACACCTTCATTGCACAGCGCCTGAAGATAAGCGCTGACAAGGCCTACATCGCCACACGGGGTGAGTTCAGGGAGAACATCCACGCTGTTCGGCAGGTTCATACACTCCCCTACCACATCAAGCGTCTGTTCTGCACGCAGGAACGGACTCACCAGAACGCGTTCGATGTCCACTTTTTGACCGTTAAGCCAGGTCGCCATCAGACGAGATTCGTCGCAGCCACAGACGGTCAAAGGACGTACTGAGTCACTGGCGGCATCGAGTGCCGCGTCGCCGTGACGCATGATAAAAACTTGCATATTGCACCGCTTTTGTTAACCAGAATCACCGGCGTTAACTACCCGCGATAAATGCTAAGAGGTAGAAAACCCGATGGCCGGGCATTGTGCCTGATCCATTCGGTGAATGAAACGCTGTTTTTTACCTCAATGGCGTAAGTATAGTCAATCTCTGTTTACAAAATCGCCAGAACAGGTCCATTCACTTCAGGATTTACCCTTCTTTGACCTCAGCTTACGAGGACAGTTTCCCTTGCAGGCCAAAATGTCTGGCCGCGTTCCGCCATCTGCAATAATTCGTCACACGGCGTAAACCGGGGACCATATTGCGAAGCCAGACGTTGCAGGATTGCAACCACTTCACCCGCGCCGAGCGTATCCATGTAACGGAACGGGCCGCCAAGGAACGGCGGGAAACCAATACCAAATACCGCACCGATGTCGCCATCGCGTGCACTCTTGATCACCTGCTCATCAAAGCAGCGCGCCGCTTCATTGAGCATCATCATCACGCAGCGCTCAGCGCACTGAACGGCGGAGAGTTTTCCCTGACCTGTGGTCGAAATGAGTCCATATACCGAAGGGTCGACCTGTTTCCTGCTTTTACGCCCTTTCGCGCCGTAAAGATAGAAACCGCGTTCATTTTTTCTGCCTTTGCGATCGTCCTTCAAAATCGCAGAAACAATGTTTGCAGGTGGGCTAAAACGATCGCCATATGCAGCTTCCAGCACTGGTATAATTTTAGTGCCGGTGTCTATTCCCACCTCATCCAAAAGTTGGATTGGGCCAACGGGGAAACCAAACTTTACCAGCGCCTCGTCGACGTGCTCAATCTTCTCCCCTTCCGTCAGCAGCCGCATGGCTTCATTAATGTAGGGAGCCAGAATGCGGTTGACGTAGAAGCCAGCTTTGTCCGCTACCACAATCGGGGTTTTGCCCTGTTTTTTCGCCAGCTTCACCACGGTGGCAACAGTTTGCGGACTGGTCGTCGCGTGCGGAATAACCTCCACCAGCGGCATTTTTTCTACCGGGCTAAAGAAGTGCAGTCCGATCACCTGCTCCGGACGCACGGCTTTCGCCGCGATATCGCCAATCGGTAATGACGACGTGTTAGAGGCAAAAATGGTGTGCGGGGCGCAATGTTGCTCAACGTCTGCCACCATCTGTTGTTTAAGCGCCAGATCTTCAAACACGGCTTCAATCACCAGATCGCGGTGCGCAAAACCGCTGTAATCCGTCGTACCGGAGATCATCGCCAGGGTTTTATCACGCTCGCTTGCCTTGATATGGCGGCGCTTGACCTTTAGATCAAGGTTCAGCCAGCTGTACTGCAGCGCGTGGTTGATCCCCTTAGGATTAATGTCTTTGATTCGTACAGGCAATTTGCCTTTGCTGGCGGTAACAAAAGCGATACCGCCGCCCATGAGTCCCCCACCCAGTACGCCAACGGCACGCAGCGGCGCAGGCTCAGCCTCGCTGCCCGGATCTTTTTTCACGTCCGTGCTGGCGAAGAAGATGCTGCGCAGCGCCTGCGACTGCGGCGTCATCGCCAGTTCGCCAAAGGCTTTGGCCTCCGCGGCATAACCGCTGCTGCTGCCCTGCGACAGCCCGGTTTCGATCACGTCCAGGATCCGCTTTGCCGCCGGGTAATTGCCTTTGGTTTTTTGTTCGGTCTTTTTGCCCACCATGTTGAACAGGAGGGTTCTTCCCAACGGGCCGGCCAGCACGCGCTCGCGAACCGGCAGAGGACGTTTTGCCTGACGCCCTTTCAGCGCAAGCTCAACGGCGGCCTCCAGCAAAATGGACTGCGGCACGACATCATCGACCAGACCGGCTTTGAGCGCCTGACGGGCACGCAGCTGTTTACCGGTTAAGATCATCTCCAGCGCCGTGCTGACACCCACCAGGCGCGGCAGCCGTTGCGTTCCGCCGGAGCCAGGCAGAAGTCCCAGCTGCACTTCCGGCAGGCCCAGAATCGTTTTCGCATCGTCGGTGCAAATCCGGCTGTGACAGGCCAGCGCCAGCTCAAGCCCACCGCCCAGACAGGCACCGTGGATCGCGGCAATGACCGGGATCGGCAGACCGTTGATCTCCGCCATCACCTGCTGCCCCTGACGCGCCAGCTCTTCGGCTTCCAGGGCGCTTTGCGCCCGGGCGATCATGTTGATATCCGCGCCGGCGATAAAGTTATCCGGCTTGGCAGAGATAAACACCAGACCACGAATAGCTTTGTTATCGCGGATCTGCTTTAGCATCGCGCGCACCTGAACACCAAATTCGGCCTTCAGGGTATTCATCTTTTCATCAGGCACATCAATAGTGATAACGGCCACGTTATCGAGGCGAACCGTCAGATTAAATGCAGATGGCATATCCATTATTCAGCCTCCAGAACCATTGCTGCGCCAAGGCCACCCGCCGCACAGGCGGTAACGAGGCCAAACCCGCCGCCACGGCGACGGAGTTCATGTAATGTTTGCGTGATCATCCTCGCCCCTGTGGCGGCAAACGGATGACCGTAGGCGATAGAGCCGCCCAGCACGTTGAATTTACTCTGATCCACTTCGCCCGTGGCATGGGCGCGGCCCAGCACATCGCGCGCGAAACGCTCGCTTGCCAGCAGCTGGACGTTTGCCAGGGTTTGCGCGGCAAACGCTTCGTGCATATCAATCAGGGTTAAATCAGCCAGCGTCAGCCCCGCGCGCTCCAGCGCCAGCGGCGTGGACCACGCCGGACCTAACAGCATGTCCTGCCAGACATCAATAGCGGTGAAGGCATAGCTGCGTAGATAGCCCAGGGGAGTGATGCCCAGCTCCTTCGCGCGGGATTCGGTCATCAGGATCACGGCGGCGGCGCCATCCGTCAGCGGCGTGCTGTTCGCCGCCGTCACCGTGCCGTGTTTGCGGTCAAACGCCGGGCGCAGTTTGGCGTAATCCGCCAGCGTTGAGGTGCCGCGAATATTGTTATCTTCCGCAAGCGGTTCACGGTAGGGAGGGATATAGGCGGTCATGACCTCGTCGGCCAGCTTGCCTTCCGACCAGGCTTTTGCCGCAAGCTGATGCGAGCGATGCGCCAGGGCATCCTGCTGTTCACGCGTAATGCCGTACGTTTTTGCCATCTGCTCGGCGGTATCGCCCATGCGCAGGCCGGTGGAGTATTCCGCTACGGCAGGTGGTACAGGCATGAGGTCGCGCAGACGTAAACGCGAGAAGAGTTTGAGTTTCTGACCCGTCGTGCGGGCTTTATTAGCATCCACCAGGATGCGCGCCAGCTTTTTACTGACCCCAATCGGCAGCACCGAAGAGGAGTCCGCCCCACCCGCAATCCCGGCGCGAATCGTGCCCGCCATCAGGCTTTCGGCGACGTTAGCTACGGCCTGGAAGCTGGTTGCGCAGGCGCGGCTGACGCTGTAGGCATCGGTATGCACGTTCATCCCGGTACCGAGGACGATTTCACGCGCAATATTGGGGGCTTCAGGCATCTGCACAACCTGACCAAATACCAGCTGTTCGATGACCTCAGGCGGAATTTCGCTGCGAGCCAGCATCTCCCCCACTACCATTTTCCCCAGGTCAACGGCCGGTATGCCATGAAACGCCGTTGCCTGACGCGCAAACGGCGTGCGCAACCCACTGACTATGGCAATGCGATCGCCCTGACGGGTAATAAGCGGTAATGCCTGACTCATAACACTCCCCTGTAAAAAATTTTTGCAAACATAAAGTGGTCTGACCTGATAATAGTCTTAACCATTTTTTTACATTCAGCCAATCGGGGAAACGAAAAAGTGCGAGCTAAAACACAGAGAAGAAAAAGAAAATGCCCCAAGGAAAAAGCAAAACGGTAACCCATAGGTTACCGTTTTTAGTGTTTGCACACTCTCCCGTGGGAGAGGGCTGGGGGTGAGGGCATCAGGCCACAGAGATTAACGCAGGCCCAGCTGGAAAATCAGCGTTTCTGCTTCACAGGCGAAGACAAAGTCGATGTCCAGCTTCACGCCACCTTCCACTTCGGTAAAGGTAGACTTGATTTCACACGGATCGGATTCAACGTCACGCGCACGCTTGCTCAGCGCGGCCAGGGTCTCTTCCGCTTCGGCACGGTTGGTGAATACACGGCTGTAAGAGGCGGTGCAATCGGTGTTGTCCATGATAGTCCCAACATCCATACAGCAGCAAACCGGGGTTTCATCAGCACTGCATTTACTCATAGCTCAATTTCCTCTGTATTCGCGCAGCGCGCGAGATAAACACGATGCTGCTATTTTACGCCCCGGAGCGGGCGCTCTCCAGCCGTTAATGGCGCAAAAGCGGATAAGTGACCAATATCACACTAAAAAATGATCTAAAACAAAAACCACCCTTTTGGGTGAGTATTGATGGTCACAATTTTGCCAACCAGATCTCGTTTCACGAAACATGTTTGAAAATATTAATAAACAAACTTGCAACATTCCGGCTGGTCAGACCTATACTCTGGCCACTGGTCTGATTTGTCTGTCATACCTCAGACCCTACACTTCGCGCTCCTGTTACGGTATGTAACAATTATTGAATAAAAATAACTCAATGAGGTTATGGTCATGAGCCAGAAAACCCTGTTCAACAAGACTGCGCTGGCAGTCGCAGTGGCACTCGTCTCCACTTCCGCCTGGTCAGCGGGCTTTCAGTTAAACGAATTTTCTTCCTCTGGCCTTGGCCGTGCGTATTCAGGGGAAGGCGCTATTGCTGATGATGCGGGTAACGCGAGTCGTAACCCCGCGTTGATCATGATGTTCGATCGTCCGACTTTCTCTGCCGGTGCAATTTTTGTCGATCCAGGTGTTGATATATCGGGCCGTTCTCCGACAGGCGCCGATCTGAAATCGGATAACATTGCCCCAACGGCATGGGTTCCAAACATGCACTTCGTGGCGCCGATTAACGACCAGTTCGGCTGGGGCGCATCCGTGACCTCTAACTACGGTTTAGCAACCGAGTTCAATAACGACTATGCAGCTGGAGCGTTTGGCGGTAAAACCGACCTGGAAACCCTGAACCTGAACCTGAGCGGTGCTTACCGTCTGGATAATCACTGGAGTTTCGGCGTTGGCTTTGACGCTGTGTATGCTAAAGCCAAGATCGAACGTTATGCGGGCGACCTGGGTAAAGTCGTCGCTGGCTCAGGCGCACTTCCTCCAGCCCTGGCACAGCGAGTGGCTGGTATCCCGGCAGACACTCAGATCGCTTATCTGAAGGGCGATGAGTGGGGCTTTGGCTGGAACGCCGGTATCCTTTATGAACTCGATAAAAACAACCGTTACGGCTTAACCTACCGTTCCGAAGTAAAAATCGACTTTGATGGAGATTACAAAAGCAGCCTCCCTTCTGCCTATAACCAGATCCTCGGCAACTTCGGTCTGCCGATGGGCACCAATGGCCAAACCACTGGCGGCTCTCTGAGCCTGCACTTACCAGAAATGTGGGAATTGTCAGGTTATAACAAAGTGGCGCCACAGTGGGCAGTTCACTATAGCCTGACCTACACCAGCTGGAGCCAGTTCCAGGAGCTGAAGGCGACCAATAGCAACGGCGACACGCTCTTCTATAAAGATGAGAGCTTCCGTGATGCTTACCGCATCGCGCTGGGGACCACCTACTATATGGATGACAACTGGACATTCCGTACCGGTATTGCCTTCGATGATAGTCCGGTACCAGCAGACAAACGCTCTATCTCAATTCCGGATCAGGACCGCTTCTGGCTGAGCGCAGGTGCGACCTATGCATTCAATAAAGATGCATCTATTGATGCAGGTATCTCTTATATGCACGGTCAAAAAGTTAACTTCAAGGAAGGTCCGTATGAGTTCTCTTCCGAAGGTAAAGCCTGGCTGTACGGCATGAACTTCAACTACGCGTTCTAATTGGATTAGAATCAAAAAAGGTGAGCATTGCTCACCTTTTTTATTTATTCCGAATCAATATCTTTGAGTTCGTTTTCGATTGCCTTCGCGTTTGGATTCTCTTCCGGCTTCAGCTTGCCGCCGTTGGCAATAAAGTCATGATTCTGGAAGTACGCTTCACGCACCATAATATACGGGTCAGAAGACTGGCGCAGCAGACCATCAGAGTCGAGCAGTTGCGCGCGGGTTTCAATCCCTTCCACCGTCCATTTACCCACCGACAGCGGCCAGGTCAGCCACGACAGAACCGGATACAGCGTATCGACCATATCGCCGCCATCATCACGCACGGTGAAGCTGCCATAGAACGGCAGATGAACGTAAGGACCGTAACCGACACCATAATGCCCCAGCGTACTACCGAAACGGTGCGGCTGTTCACGCTGCAGTTTCGGGTTAGCCATACCTGCTACATCAATAAAGCCCCCCATCCCCAAAATGGAGTTCAGGAAGAAGCGGGTAAAGTGGACCATCCCCTGATACGGGTCGCCCTGCAGGAAGTAGTTCACCATTACCGCAGGCTCTTCGAGGTTGCTGGTAAAGTTACTTAACCCGTTACGCGCAGGTTGTGGAACATAATCGCGCCATGCTACTGCTACCGGACGAACCACATACGGGTCCAGTACGTTGTAGTTGAAGCTATACATTGAGCGGTTAAATCCTTCGAGAGGATCGGAGCGTCCCGTTTGCTCACCGGAGCTGGCGCAGCCCACAAGCATCGTCGCGCCAAGCGCAAGCGCCGACAGCCGAAGTTTCATAAATATCTCCCTGTTCAGTATGGCTATCGTTGATTGCCATCCGTAACGGAGCCGTTAATGCTCCGTCTGTAAACGTGCAAGCGATTGTAACAGCACGTTTACCGATGTCTATGAGCACAATTACGGGCAGTAACCACCGTGACTCTGATCTCAGCATAGCCTGGCTTTTGGAATTCGTTTCGCTGGCAATTTTATAATGTCTTTGAAAGAGATGTATCACCTTTGTTGTCATTGCTGACAATTTAAGAGCATCCCCACAGGCATCCCGATAAAAGCCGCTACGCTTAAAAGAAAGACAACCTCCGGGAGCAGATATGAAAGATGTAGGCGAAGAAAAAATTGGTGAGAGCAGTGAGGATCTTGAAATTGAAAGTGAGGAGAAAGCGCGCGGCGAGAAGATTGAAATTGATGAAGATCGCCTCCCCTCCCGCGCAATGGCTATCCACGAGCATATACGCCAGGATGGTGAAAAAGAGATGGAGCGCGACGCGATGGCCCTCTTCTGGTCAGCCATCGCTGCCGGGCTCTCAATGGGCGCATCTCTGCTTGCGAAAGGGATATTTCATGTGCAGCTGGAAGGCGTACCCGGTGGATTTTTACTGGAAAATCTCGGCTATACCTTCGGCTTTATTATTGTCATCATGGCCCGCCAGCAGCTGTTTACCGAAAACACGGTGACCGCCGTTCTGCCGGTGATGCAAAACCCCACACTCGGTAATTTCGGTTTATTGATGCGGCTCTGGAGCGTGGTCCTGCTGGGTAATATTATCGGCACGGGCATCGCGGCATGGGCGTTTGAATATATGCCGATCTTTGATGAACCCACCCGGGATGCGTTTGTGAAAATCGGCATGGACGTAATGAAAAACACGCCGGTCGAGATGTTCTCAAACGCCATCATCTCTGGCTGGATTATCGCCACGATGGTCTGGATGTTTCCTTCAGCGGGAAGCGCCAAAATTGTGGTGATCATATTGATGACCTGGCTGATTGCGCTGGCGGACACCACGCATATAGTGGTCGGTACCGTTGAAATCCTCTATCTGGTCTTTAACGGTACGCTTCACTGGAGCGATTTTTTCTGGCCGTTTGCCCTTCCGACGCTGGCGGGAAACATTTGCGGCGGAACGTTTATCTTCGCGCTGTTAAGCCATGCCCAAATTCGTAACGACATGTCGAACAAACGCAAAGCTGAGCTTAAGGCACGGGAAAATGATGATAAATCGACAAAAAAATCGACCTGAATGGTGACTCTTTGAGCAGTCAGGCGGCGATGCGCTTAACGCAAAGTGTAAATAAGGCTATACTAGTGCCGCCTCGTCCCCTTAGTTAAATGGATATAACGAGCCCCTCCTAAGGGCTAGTTGCAGGTTCGATTCCTGCAGGGGACACTTTACCCTCGCGCTTTTTTCAGCACATTCGTCTGTCCAACGCCAGAATTCACTGAGCAGAAGAATCCTGTTTTATTTGAGCGTAACGCGTTGCCAGCTGTTTAAGACGTAACTCCAGTTGAGTCTTTTCAGCTTCAGGAAGCGCATGTCCTGCTGGATGCTGTGACAGACGCCTGAGCTGTTCTTCAGCCGGTATCGTTTGGTTAAAGGACTGTATAGTCGAAAAAACCACCGATTTAAGCTCGCTTACCGTGATGTATTTTCCTTTTTGCTCGTCCAGACTACTCAGCCGGTGACTCAGTTGCTGAAGCGTCATCATTCCCTGATACCAGCTATTCATGGCGTCGACAGGCAACGCAGCCGCGTTAAATTTTTGCTGCCACTGCATTGTGAGCGATTTCGCCTCCTCCGGCCGCAATGTCTGGAGCTGTTCTAACAGCTGAAGGCTGTAGGAAATATTCCAGTCAGGAGGCAGTTTATCCAGGCGGGCAAGCTGCTGCTGCGTGTCTGTGATAAAGGTGGACGATAAAGTGCCTCGCAGTGTTAACGCGTTTTGCTGCACGGGCGTGAGCACTTCAGGTAACGGAGCCAGAGAGGCAAAAGCCTGAGTCGCCAGGGGGTCGGGTCTGGACAAAGAAATCCATCCCCAAGCCACAGCGATGCAAACCACCAGCGTTGAACACATCCCGGCAAAAAAGGGCTTCCACTGTCTGACTGGCACGGGGGCTGTCGTGCGATCCTCTCCATTCGGCTGATTTTCCTGATGCACAACATATATCCATTTCACCTCTTCGATCGGTTCGGCTTTATCCAGAGGCGATTCGCTATCGGGCTTCATGTTCACATTCAAATCTGATGCGTCATTACTGCTTTCCAGCCGTTCAGCACTTGAACGTATCAACGTTCGTAACGTATCAAGCTGGCTAAGGTGTTTAAGCTCAAGGCGCTGTAGCACCGCGCTCAGGCTGGTAAGTAACGCTTCTGCACGATAAAGCTCACAAAGATGACTGCTGTTGAATGGCAGCATACGCATGCGCTGCTGCAGGCGCTGGCTAAGGCCGCTAAGGATTTCCATACGAGCGTGTTGTGTCTTCGGCCATAAGGTGCGCCACTGGCGGCTAATCAGGGCCTCCAGAATCGCCAGCCCTTCATTCAGGCCAGCTAATCCAGACAGGTGAGTACGGGCAAGGGTGTACCAGGCTGCTGTCTGCAACTCCACGCCGTTTTGTTCAAACATTGAGAGACAGAGTCTTTGAACATATTGCCAGTTCACATCAGGGCGAGCAGGATGCGTCAGCTTGCTGAGTTCATCGCGGAGAGCGGCATAATCTGGCAGCGTACGCGGGTCGCCGCCGGTTTTTAACGTTATATGTTTGGTCATTCTGCAGGGCCTGCATATCCGTGTCGGTTAATATCGTCAGTTGATGTGTAAGACAGTTTTGCGTGTAGAAACGCAATGACTAATAAAGAAATGAATGTTATTGCTATGGCAGCAGCGCTAAAATCAGACCGAAAAAAACACCTTCATCAAATAGTTGTCCTGACTGAGGTGATGTATCAGGGGGAGTAAAGATCCAGTCATTTACGCTCCCCACCCGCATGAACAGGCGTCCCTGAGAAATCACCTTATCCCCGGAACACAAAGTCACCTCGACACAACCTGCGACTCCCTGTCCATAAAGAAATATCGGCATAAACTTAACCGCCCGGTTACCATAACGCAGGACGATACCGGAAATATCAAAAGCCCCGCTCTCCACCAGCAGGTCCGGAACGCATACCGTCCGTGGCTCCGTATTAAGTCCCGTATCTGTCAGCCACGCGTCCATCTCATCCTGAAGCTCAGCCATTCGCTGGCGAAACTCTGCAATATCAACCTGGCTTTTATTAGCTGCGGGAACGGGTGCAGGCTGTCTGGCCTGCAGCTTCTTCAGGAACTGTGATTTTACTGACATGGTGTTATCTGCCTTATATACGGAGAGTTGTGTCGAGATACTGCTGTTGCCTGAGATGCCGCAACAGGACCCGACCTTCGGGCATAAACTCAGTCCCGTAGCGCACCAGGCCAATCCCTTTAAGTTCAGCATCAATGGCATAGCGCAGCTCGCCGGGAATGCTCTGCTCCAGCAGAACAACGTCTATCTTTTTCAGGCGCGGTTCATATTTGAGCAGGACGGCAGACAATGTACCCATTAGTTCATGAGCCGTTCCGGGCATGCCCTGCAGGATTTTGGTCATATCGGGCAGCCCGTAGTCAGGCAGATGCGCCAGCGTGCCGGCGCGACAGTTGAGAACGCGCTGCATGTTATCCAGAACCGAAAGGATGACCTGGTTTTCTTCACTGACCTGATGCAGATCGAACCCACCGGTAAAATTGCCAAATAGCGTCTCGTAAAGCGAGGAATGGGGCGTCTCATTCATCTTTCAGCACCTGCATGGTCAGTTTGTTGTTCCCCGCCTCAATGACGCGTGCCTTATCCGGATCAAGGTCACCGCGACTCATTACCACACGCCAGGTATTGTTCTCCAGGTCCGGTGACATAAACATCCCGGCCACCGCCACGTACTGAGCATTTTCATCCATCGGCATATCGACCGTGACCGCCCCGCCCGGCTGCAGGAGGATATCTTTCTCCACCAGCAGGTCTGCTTTGATGACCCGACTGTCCTCTTTAAACAGTGACGGATAGTCAGTACTGTCGAACGTTTTGCGATCCTTAAGCTGGTAGATGCGCACCACCGTCGACAGCGCCACACCACCCGCATTGCTGTTCACTGCCTCCCGGGCGCGAATATCCAGATGCAGGGTTTTTACCTGCTTGTAAAAAATCGATTTGGTCACAGCAACGGTGCCGTCTGTCACTTTTTGCGTCAGCCCGCAGCCCGCCAGCATCAAGGTGATACCAGCGGCCAGCGCAGCCAGAGGAAATTTACCAGCGGTAATCGCCATCTTCATCGGTCTCCCTGCGGTGAATATTTTCCTGTACCCGCTCATAGCGGCCAAGATTGATGGTTATGGTTTTGGTTTTGGAGTGCGTAACGGTGTTCGCTGCATTCAGCGGCCGCATCACGGCGGTGCGGCCCAACTGCCCGGCTCCGGCATCGGGCTTAATGTTCATCGTCGCGTCCGGCAGCAGACTACGGTCGACGGATAGCTGCAGGCGGACATCCAGGCGAGTCCCAAGATACACATGCAGCAGCGTCATCAGGTCCGAGTGAAGCTCCCCGCCCGGTAACCAGCCCAGCACTTCAGTTGAGTCAGTGGTTGTCAGGCGTATCAGCACCTGGCTGTTTACGTCGGTGGCATAGTTACCCATCACCGGACGGTTTGTCAGCGTGACAGGCTGGCTGACGCTCATAACCAAAGGTTTCTTCAG
Source organism: Enterobacter sp. HG048 (assembly GCF_024702055.1). Taxonomy (NCBI): domain Bacteria; kingdom Pseudomonadati; phylum Pseudomonadota; class Gammaproteobacteria; order Enterobacterales; family Enterobacteriaceae; genus Enterobacter; species Enterobacter sp. HG048. The sequence goes on along the minus strand of NZ_JANLIZ010000004.1, from coordinate 61,415 downwards.
AGGCACACGGCGTTTGTCATGGTGCCAGATTTTCGCCTGCGTGTTGGGTGCCAGGAGTCGCACCAGCGAGACCATGCCTTCTGCGGTACGCCCCGGCAGCAACATAACCGGCAGCAGCGCCAGAAAGCGCGAAGCCGGGGTCGCGATGCTATCCGTGCAGCCGTTAATCCCAAGCCCGGCCAGTCCCAGCAGGTACTGCGAGGTTTTATCCTTACCGCCTTCTTCGAAGGTCGCCGGGTAGGAATATTTACGCCAGATACGGTAGTACTGAGCAATCAGCCGGTGGTTGAAGATATCGAGGAAGTCCGCCGTGGCTTCATAGCCTTCCCGGCGTTGGGTAATATCATCGATGTAGTGCGTCGGCAGCGGGGATTCCACGCCGTAGAGCCCCATAAAGGTGGTACGGATTGTGGGTGGAAGGTGCGGATGTTCCGATAGCTCTGCCCCTTTGATTTCAGAGGCCGGGAACCCCATCCCCGAATGGGGCCGAAAGCGCACCGGCTCATGGCGTACCTGCCAGGTGCTGCCGGTGACCGGTTTATCCGGCTGGCTCTGCTCCAGTAGCTGACAGAAACGGTAAAAATTCATGTGCGGCAGCCGGTCGCCCAGTTGCGCTATCAGCCGGGCAGACGCGGACTGTGATTCTCTTTCCACCGGATGCATTTTCCTTCTGGCTGAACAATGAGGGTGAGCTGGTTGAACTGGTTCATATCGGCATACAGCGCAAAGAATCGGTTGAGCATTTCACCGAACAGGTGAATGTCACCCTCACCGGTGAAACCGTTGCTGTCGAGGGTTACTTCGATATCCAGCCCCCGAAGCAGGTAGCCCTGTTCAAAACGTTGAAGGCGATGGTGCTCTACATGCTGAATCGCCCCCAGACGCCGGGTGTTCAGTTCATCTTCCTGCCAGTTGTAGAGCGCAAGCGTCCCGCGCAGCACTTCGGCGGTACTCATCATGTTCAGGAAACCGGATCCCAGGTGGCTCAGAACCCGCCAGTGAAACCGGTCTTCGGAAGGCGGATAGACTGGCAGCGTTGGTTTACAGAGATTACGTACTGAAAGTTGTGTACTGACCACCTGCTCACAGCGGTCAAGCAGCGTACTCTGTAGTGCACGGCGCGGCAGCTGGCCGTTGGTGCCAGTGATTTGCAGCGATACGGCTTCACGCTCAAACAGGCGGTCCTCTTCCCACTGGTGTCCCCCAAGGATAAGCCAGGTGTCATACAACCCGGTCACGCTGCGCTTCACGCGGGTGTGGTAGTAACGGGGTGGTGCATGACGGCGCATCATCCCGCCCTTGTGCCTGAAGCTGCTGAACGGCACATACTCAGCGTCACTGGTCCGGTTTGAGCCTGTCACCGAATCCACCGAATAAATCTCGGTGTGTCCGTCCTGCAGACGTTTGGGGCGCAGCAGGTACTCACTTTCAAGCCCGGTAATGGTGAGAGGGTCAGCTTCCAGTGTGAACAGGTTAATCACCGGCACACAGTGAAGACGAACTGCGTCATCGGTGACCGGCAGTTCTGATGGCCACGGTGTGCTGAACACGACTTCGATGTCGAAATACTCCGCTCCGTCAGGCGGTATAATGCCATCCAGGCCGTTGAGGTGGACAAACATAAACTTGTCACGGAAGGTGAAATACTCCAGCAGCAGCTGGTAACCACTGAAGGCGGTATCGCCTTTCGGCCACAGTCCATCTTCCTCCGCAAATCCTCCCGGCGAGAAGTACCCGTCAAGGCGAATGCGGTCGATTTGTCCGGGCAGGCGCATATACAGGGCAGCCTGTCGCCTGGTCAGCATCAGATGTAACTGACTGCTGACAGGCGCATCCGCGCCGAGATAGAGACTCAGGTGGCTGAGATCAGCATGGGACCAGTCCGCCTGTGTGCTGCAGGCAAAGCGCATCCGCAGCAGCGAACGCCCGTCAGGCTCAGTGGTCATGGTTATCCCTGAGATGTTCAGCGGATTGAGCATCACATCGCGAGTGGTGCGGTAGCGGCAGACTGCATTCTTCGGCCCTACCGGGCGGGAGTAAACTTCCAGACCCGCGGGCATGACTTCCGCCATCTTCACGGCCTGAAGCACTGGCGTGAACGCCACCACCGAGAGTGACGGAATGGTTCGCAGGTAGTGTGGCCAGAGCATACTGACCAGTCCTTCGGTAAGTTCCGGCAGATCGTCGTCAATCTTCTCCCGCAAGCGTCCGATCGAAAAAGCAAAGCCCTCAAACAGACGTTCTACATACGGATCGGGTGTGCCGGCCTTATCCAGGTCGAGCATTGCTGCGCGATCGGGATGGGTTTGAGCGAACTCTTTCGCGGCTTCACGCAGGTACCGCATTTCTGCGTCGTAATAACGCAGGGTCAAATCTTCCATTTATTTCTGTTCCTGTGGATTTAACCGCAAAGCACGGCGGCACGGGCTGGATCGACGGCGATCAGTTCGGCAAGTAACTGGTCCATTACCGGTGTAAGGCGGGCCTTTTCAGCCTCGCTGCGACCGGCTTTCAGACGCAGGAGTTTCAGATGGCGGGCCTGCACCTCAAACATCAGCTCAGGCTCCCAGTTACTGAGGGTCACTTCTCTTGCACGTTCACCCAGCTCAGCAAACAGGTGTACCGCCAGGTCATTTTTACCGTACTGCTCAGCAATGCGCCCCATCAGCAGACGCAACAGCCACTTCTGACGATCGGTGGTCATGCCCGGCCGGGTCTGCAACCAGCCTAGCGCGGCATCCGGGCCTTCACTGTCGGCCAGCGCCACGGCTTCCGGCTCCAGCGCCAGAATGTCATCGTTACCGGCGGTGGCCGGGGCTAATGGCGTATCGTTGTCCCACCCACCAGTGGTATCAATCACGCTATTCTGGATCCAGTTCAGCGTCACTTCGTCCGCAAACGGTGTACCGTCACTGAACGCCAGTGTCTCCAGCCCGGACAGGCGAGACAGCAGCCCTTTTAGATCAGCCAAGACAATGTCGGCCAGCGTCTCCTGACCGGATTTCGTCAACGCCTGGTGGATGTACCACTGCAAATCCAGCCACAGGTGATTGGCTCCGCGGGAAAAGGTGCTGTCGGCCGTTTCCAGCATTTCAGCCCAGCTCTGCTGCAGGTAGAGGCGTTTGAGCAACGCGCGCTGATCCGCCCTTGGCGGCTCGATGCGCGTACGTCCCTGCGCATCCGGGGCCGGAATGGCCCGCAGGGTGTCATGTCGCAGGCTTTTCATCAGATGGTGTGCTGACAGCCAGCCATCCGGCTGCTCGCGCAGGTATTCGGTGAGGGTGCGGGCCTGGGCCAGCAAATCCTGACCGGACGAAATCCGCCCGATGACCGGGGCATCGCTGTGACTGGCAAACGATGGGGTTTCGCTGGTACTGGCGTTCTGCGGTACCACCGCATCCACGCCGCCCGCTTTCTGCAGACGGCTTTCCAGCGCGCCGTACAGCGCATTGAGTTCGGGACGGGTTTCATCCGGCTCATTCTCAATAAGCTGTGCTATTAGCAGCAGCGCTCCTGTAGTACGCATAGCCTCTTCCCTGACTACTTCCGGGTACAGGGAAAGCGAGTCAGTCATGCGCGATCCTGCCAGCCATTCCAGTGCCGCCTTACGGCTGCGGTCACGCTGCGGGTGCAGCTGTGTATCAAAGCGTTCCAGCAGACCAGCCAGCAGTTCGAGTCCTTCGGCCAGCCCCTGTTCACCTTCGCGGTGCAGCTTCGCCCAGCAGTACCAGGTTGCCACACGGATATCTTTCGCTACGGTGGTTAAAATCTTTTCTGCATGCAGGCAAATAAGCTCGGTGTTAGCACCAGAGAGCTTATTAATTTCCTCGCGAATCTGCTGGAAGTCATCGTCATAGCCCGGGTCTTCGCCAGCGGGCGATTGCCCGGACAGCGGCTGCAGCCAGCTGTCCCACTGCGCCACACGCTCACGGGTTGCTACAAGTAATGGTTCCTGTTCTGCCTGGCAGGCACTGAGTAAGGCATTGAGCGTGCTCATCAGTAGACCTCCTCTGCATCACTGTTCGCACTGGCGACCTGGTCTGACGGTGCAACTTCGGTGGTGCTGAAGATGGTTTCCGGCAGACGGAAATTACGCAGTTTCAGCAGCGCCAGCGGACCTTCTCCTGCTTCGGTACGCAGGGTGTAATTGAGTAAGCGACCGTCCTGGGCTTTCCAGCTCAGGCTGTAGCTACTGCCCACGCCCGGATACGCTTTCACGCTGGCTTTATCGAGCAGGCGAATCAGCCCCCAGCTACCCGGAATATCGGCGTACTGACGGGTCCCGGCCTGCGTGCTAATCCAGCTCAGGTTGGCCCCCGGGGCTTCAGTATCAGCAGGCCAGGTGAAGCGCTTCCACGCCGGCATCTGGTTCACATACGTCAGCTTCTGGCTGTCGATGATCATGTCGGTCTGCATCACGCCGTCAGCCGTGCCCGGACGCAGTTCGAAGTTCATGCCGGCATTGCCTTCGGTGAAGGCCACATCTGAGATATGACTCAGGGTGTTGATGGCATTGAGGAATGCCGGGTTAAACGCCAGGCCCTGTGAGTTGATGCTGTCCGGTACCCAGTGGTTACCCTCTTTATGCAGCACACCTTTGAGGCGGGTCTGCAGGAATTGCGCGATACGCCCGGAATCTGCATTGAGGTATTTGGCGAGCAGCGGTAGAGAAACATCGCTGCTGGAGTTATTGAACGGGTAGCGGCCACCAAAGGCTCTGTTCCACTCTGCCACCACCGCCTGCTGCCACTGAGCATTAAGGCTGTCAGCCGCCGGGGTCAGCATCTGCTGCCAGGCCTGTTCCATCGGATTCACAAACACCGTCCGACCAAAGCCGCTCCATTCCTGTCCCAGTCCTGCGGCAATCAGGCTGCCGTAGTCACGGGTTTCGGTCAGGTCCACGGCCTTGCCCTGGAACACCGTCTGGGCAATGGTCTGAGTCATTGCCTGAGGGTCGGCAGCGTTGGTCACCTGCTGCAGACGCAGACGCACCTGCGTCACACGGGTCAGGTACGACTGCAGGCTCAGTTCCTGTGTACCTGTCCGGTTTTTGTCCATCAGCGCCAGTACCGGACCAAAGGTCGCATCCAGCGGGCCGTGAACACCTGCACTCTGGTCAATGGCATCCCTGTTGTCACCGCCCAGCAGATTTTTCGCTGATTTTACCAGTGAATCCGAAATCGCCTCACCGGTCTGGCCGGTACGGCCCTGTACATTCAGGGTATTCATCAGCGCCACCAGCGGCGACTGGCGCACGTCGGCCATCAGGGTCAACTGGTCAATGGAATCCGACAGCGTGGTCGCCCGGTTCCAGCGCAGGCTGTTCAGAAACTCCAGCCAGGCTCCTCCAAAGTCAGCGAAGTAACGCTCCGTCAGACGCTTTTTCAGCGCTTCCGGTGAGGTCTCGTCCTGTTTATTCACCTGACGCTTGCTGTCAGTGAGCACCCAGTCGAGTTCGTCCCGGCGGGCCTTCACCACCTTCTCGATGGAGGGCTGAACGGCCTGCTCCCAGGCCTGGCGGGTAAACATGCCTGGTACAATTTCGGTGGTGCTGAACAGGCGGGCAGCATCGGTATCACCAGTCATATCTTCAAGACGCATATCGACATACAGGTGCGCCACCTGAGAGAGCATATTCTGGTACAGGGTCGATTCGCTGTTACGTACGCCCATCAGGCGAACCAGCAGCGAACGCACCTGGCTGACCATGCTCTCATCTGCCTGCAATTTCCACTCAGTGTGCGCAACCAGCTGCGCGCCATAGAAGGACAGCAGTGACGGTGCCACGCCCTGCCAGACGCCGTCTTTCACGCCATCACGTTTTGGCCAGTCACGAAGCAGCGCCGAACTGAACCAGGCGGCGTCCATATGTTCCGGACGCGCCAGCATCAGGTAGAGCTTGAGCTGCTCCCAGGTCGTTTTTGCCATCTGCTCACGCAGCGGGCTGCCCGGCGGCAGCGCATTGAAGGCACTGAGCTGAGTCTGCAGATGGTCCGCAGCCGCATCCCGCAATAGCGGTAACGCGCTGTCCTGATAGCGTGGCCAGAGTGCGGCCAGCAGGGCGTTATTCTGACTCAGCCCGGCCTTCTCGTACCACGGCACGCCGTGTTCTGAACGGTACTCCAGACGGGCCAGCGTTTTCTGGAGTTCAGACAGCGCGTGCAGGCGATGCTCCAGCGGCTGATTCTGTCGGGCGGCAAGTGCGGCTTGGGCATTCGCACCGGCAATCTGGCTGCGGTTGGTGACATACGCGATGCCCATCCACACAGCCCAGCCCACCATCGCCAGGACGACGAGAGACGCAAACACTTTGCGCCATGGAATGCCCGGTTTGCGCGGACGCAGTCCGGCAGGAAGCATCCGGACAGACTCCGGCAGAACATCCCAGCGCTTATCCATGCCCCAGTGATGCGGCACGGCACGTTCAGCACCGGCAGAAGGCTGACTGAACACCACACCAGCCAGCGGCAGCGGGCGGTACGGGTTGAGCATCACCGACAGCGGTGCGGTCAGGCTCTCCGGCTCACGAATGAGCTGGTCGGCAAGCATCAGCAGGAAGTTATGCTTCACCTCACCGCAGGTCTGCTGCAGACCCTGTGAAGTCAAATCAGGCGTCAGGGCGGAGAGTTGTTCTGCCAGTCCCTCGGTACGACAACCGGCAAGGAGCAGGCAGCCAGTCGCCTGCGTAATGCGCCCTTCCGGCTGGCCGGCGCGCGGGTGCAGGGACCAGACGTAGAGAGGAAGTTTCCAGCCAAGCGTTTCCATACGCGCGCTGATGGCATGAGACAGGGAATCCATGGTGCTTTCAGACGGTACCGGTAGCGGCTGCTCCAGCCCAGGTGCTGAGAGCTGGTCAAAGGCCGAGGTGACCCATACCATGCCATCCACCGGACGACGGCGCAGCTTACGCAGCGCGGTCAGCCAGACACTATCTGCTGGTGTATTGAGGTCACCGCCCCACAGCAATAGTGTGCCGCGGTCTTCCTGCCAGAGCTGAGTTGTAAGGCCCGGAGTCAGTTGCTCCACTTCAGCGGCCGTACCGGTTATCAGCAGGATACGAGTTTTACGCCCCCAGCGCCGTTCGTAGAGGTTACGCATGGCTTCACGGATGGTGTCGACGGTAACGTTACGGGCGGCAGTCTGCTCAACACGTCCCTCATCGACGGGCAGAACATTTTTGCGTTTTGACTGAAAGCGATGCCAGCCCTGTTTGATGGCAAGTGTAATGGTTTTGCCATGGCGCAACATCATCAATAAAATCAGGGCGCCAGCAATGACCAACCCTTTAAGTAACGGAGTATGCAGCCCCATTTGATCGCCAAAGTGCCAGATACACCAGGCAATTCCGCCTGCTAAAAGCGCGGAGAAGCCCAGTCTTCCCCAGCCTCCGCGCCATGCTGAATCACCCGTGCTCATCGTTTCGGTTCCCTGTTTGCACTGTATTAATAAATTTCTGCTCACCATCTGTAGAAAGCATCAGACAGTCTGCTTTTTGTATGTTCACAATATCGCTGGCGACTGCGGCCATTATCCATGGAGAAAAGGGGCCGCTGAGCCCGGCATATTTTTCCAGCCAGTGGAGTTGTTCAGGTTTCCAGTGACCGCCATAATCTTGTGTCGCTGCGAGCAAATCAGAAAATGCATTACCCCATTCCACTCTGTCGCCGACAATACTAGCGGTGGCACAGGCCTGAGTTTGTGTCGAGAAAAATGTATCCAGCGATTTTTCTGAAATCGCCATATCAAAAGCCATTGGCCGCAAAAGACGGGCATTAAGCGAAAGATTATATTTTGTGGCGACGTCATCAGAGGTCAACAATAGGACGGCCAGGGCATCACTGTACGCGTCCCGCCCCTGCGTCTGGCGAATCAGGATTAAGTCCACATCCAGCGTTGGTGATTTAATTCGCTCATCAAGTGAGAGGAAGGTCTTTGACGTACGAACGGTCAACTGTGGAACAGAACGATCCAGAATGACTGCCTGCCAGGCATGGGCAAATGAATCCTGCAATACCAGAAGATCATCGTGAGAATCTGTCAGCAGCGTGACGGCTGGTATTAAATCTGAAGGCAACTTTGCAAGAACTGGACCTAACCCTGCGAGCAGAAAAGAAAAATAGGTCTCATGAACTGGCAGACAAATTCGTTGAGTTAGAGATGTGTTCTGCTGCAGCGTTGGTGGGGCTGCAATAAAATTTTGAGGTGTCAGATTTGCAGGCAGCATGATACCACTATGCAATACTGCGATATTGCGTCCAGACCACTCCATCCACTGTTGTTGCGCATACGCTGCCTCATTGGTTTCAAATTCGTGTCTGTCAAAAGCATTGTTATAGATCCAGCCACGCAGACACAGAAAGAAAAACCAGACAACTGCAGGGCATACGGTGACAGCCCAAAGATTAAATGTTTGAAGTAGCCCTGCCAGTTTATTGGCATGCAGGACAAACAGCAGTACACAACCAACCAGCGCGAAAACCCCGAACATCATCCACAAGATGAATGAAGGTTCTTCAGGCTTAGTCGATATTGTCGATTTCTGACGTTCCCAGCTCATTACTTATCCTATTACACAATCCGGCGCACTGGATATCAGCTGACAACCGCATTCGCAGCGGCAACCATCCACAGCAATCGCTTTACCGTCTGAGGACCATTCAGGCGAACCTTCAATAATAGAGTTTATGCCATGGCCAATTATCGGACAGTTAACTTTATCCCCAATAAGGGCTACTTTTTTGCCATTTACTATCATTGTTGATGAGGCAGAAATGACCTGGCCGCCATGCGTGGTTTTATCACCAATCAATACAAAGCCTTTAGACATACGAATCTCCATTTTTTTAAATTTTCGCATATTCATTTCTATATGCAGGTAAGAAATTATTTATCTATATTAATTCTTTTAACTTATTACACGCATTAGAATCACCTTTAGAGCAGCTTTTTTGGAATAGTGCGATGGCCTTACTTCTATTTACAGCTATCCCTTTACCATCGAAATATATCGTGCCTAAATGATACATGGCTGAAGGCTCGCCTTGTTTAACTGCAAGCTCAAGAAAATTTTTGGCTTTATCATAATCCACAGCAACGCCCTTACCATTAAGGTATGCGTAACCTAAATACATCTGAGCTTTAGCGCTGTTGTTTTTCGCAGCCTTCTCATACCAATAATTGGCCTTTTCGTAACTCTGAGAAGTTTCTTCACCAAAATAATACATATCACCTAAATCGACCTGAGCATCCGTGTTTCCGAGTTCAGCAGCGACCTGATAGAGTTCAAATGCTTTTTTCATATCCTTCGGAACACCCATGCCCATACGATACATATTGGCAATTGAGTTTGCATCGTCGGCTTTAGTTGTTGATGTTGGGTCCATGGTGACAGTTTCAGCAAAACACGATATGGAGATAAAAAACGAAACTAATACGTAAAATGGTTTCATAAAAACACCTTTTACAAAAGCATGATAAAACATTAATGGTTTGTGATGTGCATCTTTAAAAATCACTATTTACAACGATTACCAATTACCATAAGGGTAGACTTTACCATTTATAAATTTCTTTATACCCTCGCTATATTCATATCCATTAGGAAAGTTCGTTTCACCTTTGCACATGTCAAGATCTTTACCTGAAACGGTCGTTATTTTTGTATCATTTAATGGGATATCTGAATGGCCATATTGTCTTAGCCAGACTCGTACTTTCCCCTCCGGGGCCAACCCTATCAGCATCGTTTGCCGATATGCATCTTTCCCAGGTTCTAAGACATCAGGGTAAGGGCTAATCATTTTAACCCATGCATCATGCGTAAAAAATAAAGTTGACTGATATATTTTCTTGTCAATAATTGAGTCCCAGCAAAACATCATTATTTGTGGAAGCCTTTCGGCTTTATTAAACTGGGTATTCCCCGCAGAGTTACGTTCACTCCATTTACCTACACTGATCCCTTGTGGCTGATCGATAGTCCAATACGTCGATGCATAACCATCAACATCCAATAGTTTTAACAATGTAACCTGTGCTGGTAAAGATTTTGGGGTAGTAAAGGCAAAGTACCATTTGTCCCAAGGGGTTTTAAGACTATTGGGTTGTTCACTGGCACAGGCGTTAGCAAAACCCACAAGTAATAAAACCGAAGTTATTCTGGTAATTGTTTTCATAATTTTCCTCCCTGCACACCCAAGCTACACGAATGCAATATATTGAAAAACTAAACATTACTGTGCATTTACCAGCTCCCGTAAGGATACTTTTTATCTTTAATAAAATCAGGAGTTTCTCCATAGTAAATATATCCATCTGGATGCCCTGTCACCCCTTTGCACATATCAAGATCTTTACCTGAAACAGTCGTTACTTTGGTACCATTTAATGGGATATCCGAATGGCCATATTGTCTCAACCAGACCCGTACTTTTCCTTCCGGCGCTAATCCTATTAACATCGTTTGCCGATATGCATTTTCCCCAGGTTCTAAGACATCAGGATAAGGAGCGATCATTTTATCCCATGCATTTTGGGAGAAAAATAGAGTTGATTGATATGTTTTTTTATCAATTATTGAGTCCCAGCAAAACATCATTATTTGCGGCAACCTGTCGGCTTTATTAAACTGCGTACTCCCCGCTGAATTCCGCTCACTCCATTTTCCGACACTGATGCCACGCGGCTGATCAATAGTCCGATATGTAGACGCATACCCATCAACATCCAACAGTTTTAACAGTGTAACCTGTGCTGGCAAAGATTTTGGGGTAGTAAAGGCAAAGTACCATTTGTCCCAGGGCGTTTTAAGACTGTTAGGTTGTTCAGTGGCACAGGCACTAACAGAAGCCGCAAGTAATAAAAAAGAAATTTGTCTGGCTATTGATTTCATGATTTCCCTCACTGCATATTTCAGGCAACGCGCCCCCAAGCGAGGTTTAAAATATTCGCGGATATTTAGCGCACTACCGTCTTTTAAAGATGATTTTTCACCATGACCCATAAGGATATTTTTTGTTTTTTATAAACCCTAAGATATCTTCATCATAACCATAACTAAAATCGCTTTTGGTTACCCCTTTGCACATATCAAGGTCTTTACCTGAAACGGTCGTTATTTTTGTATCATTTAATGGGATATCTGAATGGCCATATTGTCTTAGCCAGACTCGTACTTTCCCCTCCGGGGCCAACCCTATCAGCATCGTTTGCCGATATGCATCTTTCCCAGGTTCTAAGACATCAGGGTAAGGGCTAATCATTTTAACCCATGCATCATGCGTAAAAAATAAAGTTGACTGATATATTTTCTTGTCAATAATTGAGTCCCAGCAAAACATCATTATTTGTGGAAGCCTTTCGGCTTTATTAAACTGGGTATTCCCCGCAGAGTTACGTTCACTCCATTTACCTACACTGATCCCTTGTGGCTGATCGATAGTCCAATACGTCGATGCATAACCATCAACATCCAAAAGTTTTAACAATGTAACCTGTGCTGGTAAAGCTTTTGGTGTAGTAAAAGCGAAATACCACTTGTCCCAGGGAGTTCTGAGGCTGTTAGATTTCTCACTGGCACAGGCATTAACAGAGCCCAAAAGAAATAAGATCGAAATTATTCTGCCGATTGATTTCATGATTTACCTCCCTGCATATTCCAGACAGCTCGAAGCCAACCCGGATTTGGGCGATTGATATAAAAAAACAAATCAGATGATTTCACTGCCCCGTAGATGGTTTTCACTTTGTCCCCGTCCAGCCAGACATCTTTTACAACCACAGGGTTCCAGTGAGCGGAGCAGTGAATATATTGACCAATTAATTGTAGTTCTGGTGTAGTAAAGGGCTTTAGAGGGCTGCCATTCCTTACAGCTTTACCCTGCTCCATTGCTTTTTTGCACAGAACCTCAAGTTCATATGGTAATTTTAGATCCATATCTGTGATTCTTATGGGATTGAACAATCCTCCAGCCTCCTGAGCCGCATCCAGCATCACCCGTAAACTAACTTTGCTCCAGTCATTAGTCACTACCCTCTCAATAGTGACTGCCGCCCCAACACGCTTTTGCGTGATGCCACCACGTTTTTTATCCTCGTTAACAAGATAGTCGTACCAAGTTTCTGTTTTTACTTCACCATTCGGAATTATCGCACTTAACGCTGGCAGACTCTTTAAGTCAGGTATTTCAGCCGCTGAACGCCGGTAGATATCGGTCACTTCAGGAGGGATACTCTCACTGACAGTTTCATTTTGGGGCTGAGTCAGAAAAAGATACTCCTTTTCCTTTGGATTATAGCCACCGCCGATATCGGAATGTGCTCCCGGCAAAGTCAGTTCCGGCCAGGATTCCTTAATACTGTTCAGGCTAAAGTTGTAGCGGCACTCATGCATTGCCGTGATCTGAAAGACTTTCTGTGCAATATCTGGAGATAGATCCAGCTCAACGCCGGGATTCACACCACTATGAACATCAAATAGATTACTTACTGTACCTACCGCGCATACGGTATCAAATAACCCCAGAAAGCGGGTTTCACCTGCAGGTTTCCCATGCTGATTTCGTCCACCAAGCCCTTCCGTTATGGCCTGCTGTATGGCTTTATCGTTCTTTCTTACACGGTTAACAAAGTGGCGAGCCGCTGCCGCACCGCGACTAAATCCAAAAACATCAAACTGGATTTTCTCAATTGCAAAATTGAGCCCTTGGTTAAGAGCCAGGAATTTCGAAATTTGTTCAGCAATAAGACCTACACCTTCATCAGATTTATCAACTACACCATAAAACCACCCCCCTGTCCCCATACTTATCGAGCTATCGCTATTACCTTTATCGGTACCGATCCCCTGTACATAGACTGCTCGTTGATAAGCTGTTTGTCCCTCAACCACCTCATCATTTGTGGCGTAAAGTGTATTAAGCCAGTGGATGTTAGAATAATATCCAATATAACTTCCAGCATTATCAATTTTTATTCCCATTTTTTTAGCACAGGCTTCCGCGTCTTCTCGTTTCATTCCAACATCAAGATGAGAACAGGACTCCAGGATGCGATTCTGGGTATTAAACGCATTATTCCCTGTACCATCAAAAAACATCCCAATAGTAAGGGTGATTCCTGGTACAGGCTTACGCTTACAGATAACTGTTTTCTCTGTGACATTCACATCAGTAAAATGTTCGCACTCACTGGCTTCCCATACATGATAATCACTCATGCTTCTTCACTCCCTGTAGCTGAATTACCGGTCCCAAGGATCTCAATTTTTAATTTGCCGGGCATTGAGGTATAAATTGGCAGTGTTTTGCCATTATCATCTGAAGTTCCATGGAATACCTGCCCGTCGACTGTCGTCACTTTATATTCAGTCTGAGGGATGATTTTCCCTTCTTCGTCAGTCAGTAAGTAAATTCCACCATACCCTTTTGGAAATTCAGGAGCAGGTGTGTTCAGCGAGGCTGCTCCCATTTTCTGAACATTGGCACATTTCAGTAAGATATTACCTGGACAGCCTAACTCAATATTCCCGTTGCTTAACTTGATATAGGCACCACCACAGTTAACGACCAGTTCCGTTGCTGCTGTGATTTTAATTTTGCCTTCGGCGCTCGTTACCGTAATGTCTTTCTTGGCTATGGCGTCCAGCGCATCATCCTGCGCCTGGATTTCGACTTTGCCCTTCGCCGCAAACAGCTTCATACCCGCCTGACGGGCCAGCATACTGATAGCTTCACCTGCCGCCACCGTGAAGCGCTTCATCACACTGATATCTACATTATTTTGCGCGACGATCCCCACGCTGGCACTTCCCGAGGAAACGCGTACACCTTCCGGGCTGCTGATGCTAACGCCTTGCGGTGCATTCAATACCATCCCCGGCTGTGCCAGTTCCGTCAGTGCATCCGTCAGCATTTTCTGGCTCTGGATATCCGCCGGATACGCCTGAGCACTTTCTGCCGCATCTGAAAGGCTTCTCGCGATACTTAACGCATTTTCAAGCTGTGCTACAGCCGCTTTCATGGAAAGCATTTTGTCACTAGCGGATGGTTGTTTGTCTGCACTAATGAATACACCGGCTCCGCCACGAACGACCACCCATTTATCGGTGCGTAACTCAGCACCTTCGCCACGAAGTGTGCGAGAAGCGTCTACATTGTGGCCTAAATTGAGTTGGGTTTTGCCGCCATACTCTGTACTAAGCTTGATGTGTTCCTCGCCACGTTTGTCCTCCATCCGCAGCTTGTTCAGGCCAGCTGTGCGGATAACGTTACGCGTGCTGTTCAGTTCAGTGACGTGGTCAACGTGGCGGGAGTCGTGCATGGCATGGGCAATATACGGACGATCCGGATCGCCTTCATGGAATGCAATGGCAACTTCAGTACCCTGTATCAGCGGGAAGTGGAAGCCGTATTTGTCACCTCCGTAAGGTTTGGCAAAGCGCACCGGCATGCTTTCCATGCCCTGGCGTTTATCGTCGCGGTCAGCATCGAATTTCACCCGGTACATGCCGGATGCATCCTGCCAGGCGTAGATGTCGTTATCTTTGGCGCTGGTCACTCGTGCCATCAGGGTGCCGCTGACCACCGGACGCTTTTTGGCCGCAGGACGCCAGCAGCGGCTCTCGTAGTACGGCATCGCTACCCATGTCACTTTCAAGGCATTCTTACGGCTGCCGTAGTAGCCCGTGCGGATAATAACAACACCATTCTCCGTTTCACGGGGTAGTGTCGGCGAGATAGCGGTTTCAGTAATGGTAAGAACCTGCGCCGGGCCCAGGGTATGGTCCGTACTGCTGCCGGTCACTGTAGTCTGGGCGGACAAAAAACGTTCATGCTCCAGACGAGCCCAGAAGTTACCGGTTTCGGTTGCAGGGGTAATTTTGTCACCTCGCTCGAGGTGACGCGGACGATAGTGATACACATCACCATAAGTGATACCGTCACCGTCGCCCCGGGTCATGTCTGCCGGGACGGACGTCAGAATATTCTGCGCTTCGCGATGGTTATAGTCGCTGGCGGTGACCGAATGTTCCACCACGTTGTGCCAGACGTGGATATCCCACACCGAGTCAACGGCATTGTCATTGGTGCCCGAAGGGCTGTTAAGTGGCAGTTTTTTACCGAATGTCCAGGCGCTCTGCTTATCAGCAAAGTGCACCACTTCAGTCTGGGTATCCGGTTGCAGGGTGAAGAAGTAAAAAATCCCCACCTCAGCCAGCAGACGTTCGATAAACGCGAGGTCACTTTCCTGGTACTGATTTATCTGTTCCCGTTTTGGGTAGGTTTGTTTAAGCTTGAATTCATATTCCCACCCCTTCAAACCATGCTCGCCAAGAATTTGCTCTACCACTTCCGGCACTGATTTGTTGACGAAGAAACGGTGAGTACGAAACTGCTTATCCAGTAGGGATATAAAAGGTTCCAGAATAATTTCATACGTAACCTGATCGCGTGAACCGGCCAGGCGTCGGAAATTTGTCACCACGCCATGAACAATTTTACCGACAACAGAATCTAATAGTTTCCCCACCCCCATACTCAGCGTAGCGGTTTTACTTAACATCATTTCAGCCGTAAGATCCGGATGTGAACTGGTAAAACGAATGGTGTAATGATAAAGAGCACTCATTTGTTCTAAACCATCAAAACGTTCCACATCCAATGGATAAGGGCAGGAAGGAATATCCAGTTTATAGCGATTAAGGATACCCTCTGTCATTTTAAATATATTTTCCATTTCTATAATTCCTGTCCTGGGTTAGAATGATATTAAATAGAACCAAACTCAACAAATATGATGAATATTATCTATAATGTTCCCATTCATCATAAATGTATTTCAAGGCGAACTTATAAAGTCCATAACCTATGAGAAAGGCTACTATACCTGCCCCACCTAGAATAAAGCGGTATGGATTGGATGAAAAAAAGAAACAGTAGAAAGAGTAAATCATACTGATAGTTCCTAGCGTCATCCCGATACTGGCTACGATCCGTGAAACAATCATAAGTATAAAATCTTTTATATTCATAAACCTCCAAAGAAGTATTCGCAGACATTATTAAATTCTTCAGGATTTATCTTTGCAATTTCACAAGCCGTCTCATAAGGCCTAACAATGTCCTCAACAAGATAATAAAAAAGATCAAAATCACCCATACTGTTTAATCTCTCATACATTATGGGGTTTCTTTCACGCAAGTATCGTGATGTATAAATAGATCTTGATGCTTCAGCACCAACTCCCAATACACCACCAGCAACAGAACCAGAAAAAAAGGCACCAACTCCTTGAGATATAATCGCCCTTCCGAGGTTAACCCCCGTAAACTGCGAGAACATCATTTTACCTATAACACTTCCAGATATATTTCTTGAGAAATGTGAAATTTTATGCATATCTACATGAGAAACAAAATCATCTATAAATGGTTTAATAACCTTATAAATAACCTCATCGTTAAAAGTTACTTTTTTAACCAGTGCTGCTAAGCGAAATTTATCATCCTGATTCTCTCTTCGGTGTTCCGTATCTATAAAATCATAGCCAAGATAGGCAAGGCTGACGGGTAAGGAAATAACACCTTTCGCCACAGCACCGATAAACCCAGACCCATCGATATTAATGGCCTCAAGCATATCTCTGGCAATATTTTTTGCGCTGTCCATCATCTATCCCTTAATTAAAGAACGGGTAAACTGTCAAACTCCAGCACGATCCCCTCTTCCTCACTCCAGCCAAGTGTCAGGCTGTGTGTTTGCTGCTTCGCCGCCATATGGCTCAGCAGCTGCTGACTCAGCACCGGCAGAATCTGCTGATTGAGCAGACTGTCAACGTTACGCGCACCGGCATCCGGCAGCAGGCAGGCAGAAGTGAGAGCGTCATACAGGCTCTCATCTATCTGCGTGGTCAGACCGTAGTGACGGTTCAGTCTCTTGCTGACCTGTGCGAGTTTCATTTCCACGATGGTGCGCATAGCCGCTTCCGCCAGAGGACGGTAAATCACGGTCTGGAAGCGGGCCAGCAGCGCGGGCTGGAAGTGATCGCGCAGGATCGGACGCAGCAGCTCGTGGAGATCGCCTTCGCTAGCCTCCGGCTGTTCATCGAGCAGTTGCATCAGGTGATCGCTGCCGAGATTCGAGGTCATCAGAATGACGGTGTTGCGGAAGTCGATTTCACGCCCTTCACCGTCGCGCATAAAGCCGCGATCGAAAACCTGGTAGAACAGGTTCATCACGTCGCGGTGCGCCTTTTCCACTTCATCCAGCAGCACCACACTGTACGGACGCTTGCGCACAGCTTCGGTGAGGATACCGCCCTGGCCGTAACCCACGTAGCCCGGCGGCGAGCCTTTCAGCTGGGAAACCGTGTGCGGCTCCTGGTATTCAGAAAGGTTAATCGTAATGAGTGACTTCTCGCCGCCGTACATGACATGGCCAGCGCAAGCGCTGTTTCGGTTTTCCCCACGCCGCTCGGTCCAACCAACAGGAATACGCCCAACGGACCGTTCTCGGACGTAAGGCCTGTTTTTGCCGCACGCAGACGCTGGGCGATGGCCTCGAGCGCCACATCCTGCCCGACCACACGTTTACCGATTTCATTTTCAAGGGTCAGCAGTTCGGTCTGCTCATCTTTCATCAGCGATGACAGCGGCACGCCTGTCCAGTCCGCAATCACGTTGGCAACCGTTCGTACATCCACGTCCACGGAAAGCAGCGGATTGCTGTGCTGAATGCCGTTCAGTTCCTGCTGCAGCATGCGCATCTCGCTCTGACGGGAGATATCCTGGCGGCTTTCCAGCAGTTGTTCGGTAAGTTTCAGTTCCTGCCCGTACTGAGTTTCGAGCTCATCGAGAGCAACGATAAGAGCGTTCTCTTCCTGCTCAATGACGGTCAGGCGTTCACCATGGCTCTGATTGCCGACAGCAATATCCTCCAGCAGTGCCTGCTTCTCCATTTCAAGAGAGGTAATCTGCGAGCGAATGCAGGTCAGCTGTTCCGGCACCGTGTCGAGGCACATGCGGACGCGCGCTGCGGCGGTGTCGAGCAGGTCAACCGCCTTATCCGGCAACTGGCGGCCCGTCAGATAACGACGCGAAAGCGTAACTGCCGCACGAACCGCATCGTCGGTAATATGCACATTGTGGTGTTCGGCATAGCGGGATTTCAGTCCACGGAGCATCAGGCAGGCGGTGTCATCGTCAGGCTCATCCACTTTTACCATCTGGAAACGACGCTCCAGGGCCGCGTCGCGTTCGAAATATTGTTTGTATTCAGACCAGGTGGTGGCCGCAATAGTACGCAGTTCGCCACGCGCCAGCGCCGGTTTCAGCAGGTTGGCCGCATCTGCGCCACCCGCCTGGTTGCCCGCGCCGATGATAGTATGCGCTTCATCAATAAATAGCAGGACCGGGGACGGTGATTGCTGCACCGCATCGATGACGTTTTTCAGCCGCTGTTCGAACTCACCTTTCACGCCCGCGCCAGCCTGCAGCAGACCCAGATCAAGGGTGCGGAGAGTGACCGTTTTCAGGGATTCAGGCACATTACCCTCGGCAATACGCAGCGCCAGACCTTCAACCAGTGCGGTTTTCCCCACACCCGGCTCGCCGACCAGAATCGGGTTGTTTTTGCGACGACGAGAAAGGATGTCCACCATCTGGCGGATTTCCGTGTCACGGCCAAACACAGGATCGATCTTCCCTTCCTTAGCCTTGGCGGTGACATCGAGGGTAAATTTATCCAGCGCGTTCTGCAGAGCAGGGCTCAGCTCCCCCTCTTCCATTTCCATACCAGCCGGGCGCCCGACAAACTCCACCTCACCACCGTGGCTCTGTGCCAGCTCGGCTTCGCGCTGCATTTCCGGACGTTCATCCGATTGCGCATCCAGCAAAGGTCGCAGGCGCTCCAGTTGGCTCTGACCAAGCGTTAACAACGGCCACAGGCCGTCACAACGCGCTAGTTTTGGTTTTTCCACCAGGGCCATCAGCAGATGGACGCTGCGAATGTGCTCCTCGCCATTGAGTGAGGCAAGTAGCCAGGCTTGCTGCATCAGAGTCTGGATATCCTCTGAGAGCTGGGGCCGATGGCGCACGGAGCGAGGTTGTCTGTCGAGCCAGCCAAGCAAATCCTGCCAGATGCCATCCATATCCCATTCATAGCGACGCGCCAACACCGTCAGGTCACCTTCCCCCTGCTCCAGCAGCTTCAGCAGCCAGTGCTCCGGCAGGATTTCGGCATGGGCACGGGTCTGACAGAGCGAAGCTGCGCCTTCCATCGCTCGGGCACAGTAAGGGTTCAGACGACGTAACAGGATGGCTGGATTTTCCATGAGATTCTCTCTTTATCGGTTCCTGGACACGCTACCGCCCCTCGCTGTTCACCAAAGCGCATAAGGTCAGGCAGGCAGATTTTTTCTTTGCTGAGTACCCGCATCTCAGGCACTCAGCAAAAAACTGCGGACAGGAAAACCTGCCCGCATCAGGATTACGCCGTGGCGCGTTCGTTCCAGGAGTCGGAATGAATGATGTTGCCGTCTTTGTAGGTCCAGGTGATTTTTTCGTAACGCAGTTCTACGCGTTCAAGGTGGTTGTGCTTCTCTTTAGATGGATCCTTGATGTCATACATTTCAGGATTCACTTTCACTACCTTCACGTTTTCCAGTTTGGTGTTGAAGTACTCCACTTCCTGACCCGCGTCGTTGATTTTGTACCACTTGAATTCAGCGGATTTCAGGGTCTGACCGGTGGTCACCGCCTTGTACAGGTACGGGCTGGACGAGTCGATTTCCTTGGTGAACAGGAACGGGGTGTGGATACGGGTACCGGTCAGCTTGCCGGTGTTGTTGTCAGTCGGGATGTACAGGTTATGCTCCTGCGCCACCACTTCGATGCTGCCTTCACGATCCTGAACGTCAACAGAACCCTTGATGTCCGCGCCGCCGTCGTCTTTCAGCCAAAGATAAACAGGAATTGCCATGGAATTACTCTCCATTGTGTTGTGATACGCCATCATCCTGCGATGACGCTGGGGTTTTGCCGGGTATCTGACAGGCGTTCGCCTGCGGTACCAGACTAATTTCGACACGGCGGTTAAGCGCACGCCCTTCCGGGGTGTCGTTGGTTGCGACAGGGCGGCTTTCGCCATAGCCCTGCACCGCAAAACAGCTTTCCGGCACGTCACCGGTGTCACGCATCCAGTCGCGTACCGCTTCGGCACGTTTCTGGGACAACGTCTGGTTCAGTTGCGGATTGCCGGTGTTATCGGTATGCCCTGACACGACAATCAGCCAGCCGGGCTTCGCTTTAATGCCAACCAGTGAATTCACCAGCATTTTGGTGGAGCCCGCTTTCAGCACGAACTTGCCGGTATCGAACAGCGACATGCTGTCGAGGCGAAGTGTTTTCGGACCCTGAATGATTTTCTTAATGACCGGTGGAGGCGGTGGCGGAGGTGCCCAGTCGCTGAGAGCAGCCTCAACGAGCGGAATCAGGCGCAGACCCTGATACAACCCCAGACGATAACGCAGTGGCTCCCCGCGGCGCTGCCAGTCGTCCAGCAATGCGCCATCTGCTCTCAGTCGCTGCTGCGCACGCAGTTTCGGAGCAGCAGGCTGACCCGTCAGCTGGTGATATAACGCAAGATGATCGCCAACATTCCGTATGAGGCGCTGGTTGTTCATCCAGGACGCCAGCATGGCAAGCGCGAGGAAAATCCCGCCCAGAAATCCGGCGTAGCGCCAGAACACCATTCTGCGGCTGACGCCACGTCGGCGCGGCAACGCTGGCAGCAGCAACTCAGGCAGCGGCAGTGGCTCTGTCGTCACAACGGCATCCGGTGGCAGCGCCGTCACGGAAGTAATGTGCTGTTGCCAGAGATTGCCTGCGATACCACTCACCGGAACTATGCACATACCCTGTACGCAGGGCTTCATCACCGGCAACTCTCCCCGCCGTACCGACAACAGGTCATTCAACGCGCTGTTCTGCCAGGCAAGCAGACTGTCCAGCCACAGGCCCTGACTCAGACGAGAAAGACGCCCTTCTGCCCCAGTATCTCGGGTCCATTCCGTCAGTGACATACTGCCCTGACCGGGCTGATACACGTGAATACCGCCCCGCTGACTTACCGTGGTAAACCAGACAGGCTCTTCCTCTGCGCAGGCCACAGGGGGCGATACCCAGGTCACGGTCCACAACGGTGGCAAAGTGCCAAATGCCGCGCGGCACTGAACGACAGCCCGCTGCCAGCCCCGCAGAGACTGGGTAAAATCATCACGGCTGTTATGCTGTTCAGGCACCACCGCCAGCATTACGGAGATTTGCGACACCAGGGCTGGACGCATCAAACTCAGGTGCTGCGCAAAGAGGGGAAGCTGTTCCGCATCTTTCACCCGCAGATACCAGCCCTGCCGGGTTTCCCGGTGATGGAAGCCGGACGCAAACAGCGGAGCGTTGTCGCCACAGGCGAGGATCACCGCCCCCTGAAAATCTTCCGGCGGCAGGTTTTCATCCACAATTTCACGAACAGCGGTTGCCCGCGCCTGAGAAGCCCGGCGTTGACGCCAGAGCATCAGCCCGGACACCACAACAACCAGCAGACTGAGTACTACACGGCTTCCCGTCGACAGTGCCCAGAATCCCAGAATGAGCCACAGCGCCAGTACGGCACCCAGGGCAGTTAACAGACTTCGGTACGCATCCCGCATCTCTTACCCCGGCCTGACGGTCTGGCTTACCAGTTCGGTAAGCGAAGACGAAAGGAAGAACCAGACCGCTGCCAGGGCGACAACAGCCACAGCCCAGGTCAGCCAGTACCAGCGACAACCGCTGCGCAGACGTGATACTCGGGCAACAATGGGGGCATCCTGGGCCAGCGAAAAAGCGGGCACCCGTTCTGCGAGAGCGCGAATAATGTCTTCCCGACGCTCGTCATCCTGGGCGCGATACTGACCCACGAATCCCAGTTGCAAGGTCCGGTACATACAGGTCAGGACGGCGGCGTCAGGGGCAGTTTCTTTCAGCAGGTCTCGGATTCTTTCCCACAACTCCTCACCAGCATTGAGAGTGCCAAAGAAGTGTGCCTGCAGCGGGTCACGCCGCCAGGTCAGATAACCATCATCTGTGGTTCCCCGGTTCATCACGCTCTCATCAAGCAGCGCACATAGGGCATACACCATATGATCACGGCGGATGTCGCTGTAGCCGACTTCCGTGAGCGCCGCTTTCGCGTCCTGCACCAGACGGCAGGCACGGCGATAGAGCCCTTCACCATCACGAACTTCCTGACCGCCCCGCAGCTGACTGACCATCAGCCAGCCCGGGTAGAAGATACGTTCTAACTGGGTGAGATCGGATTTATTCATGTGCGCAGCACCGCAAAGAGTTCAAGTTTCACATCCCCCAGTGAGCGCGGGGTGTAGAAGGTGCAGCTTCCCGCTTCCAGCATCGCCCGGGCCGCATCGGTACTCAGATCCAGAGAGAAGTACTGGTTCTCAAGGCGTAACGGGATAGCCGCCGGAACATGGGTCAGAGGTTTGATAACCATCCCGCTGAGAGCCACATTCACCACATCCGAAACATCATCAAAGCTGCCCGCCTTACACAACTGCGGGAATTTCGTCTGAAGCTCATGGTTCGGCATGGAGGCACGTACTGAAAGGTAGAAGTCAGCACCTTCGCGCAGACGCGCATCGTGCAGGGCACCTCTCCAGATCTGGTCCTGATGCTCCAGGTGGATACTCACCACCCTCGACGGCAGACTCGCTTCCAGCAGTTTATCGAGCAGTGTCAGCAGCGGTGGAAATACCCGCTCCGGTGCATCATGCTGATAAGCAGGAATGTCCCCGGCATCGTGCTCAAGCGAGAAGGTCAACAGGCTGCCAGCCAGACGTGTCAGTTCGCGGTACAGCAACTCCGGGTGCCGATCCGGTGTCTGCAGCAGTTCCGTCAGCACCGGCTCGGCGCTGTTCAGAGCATTGAGTAACCAGAACAGGGAGACATCCGCGACTGCAAAGTCGGCCATCCTCTCATTGCTTTCACGGCGCATGGCCATCAGGCGACGGCGGCGGGCCTGTAAACGGATCAGCAGGTCACCCAGTTCGGTGGTCAGAAGCGGGCTTGCAGAAAGGGAAAGCATCGTCGGAATGAATGCAGGGTCCCGGCTCCATTGCCCCTGAGCATTACGCACCAGACGGGCCACTGGACAGGTCAGGTATGCCGTATTTTCCTGGCTGGACAAACGCAGGGTCAACGCATGACGCAGAATGGCCAACTCTCCGCTTTCATACCCGGCCAGTTCCTGCACTACCACACGCTCCGCTTTCCAGCGACGCGGACGCTCACTGTCCTGGCCGTTATCGAGGTTGCCACCACTGGCACTCAGCAGCGGTAGTGCGACAACCACATCAACAGATTCACTGCCGGCTGCAACAGACAAGTCACAGACCGGAGGAAGCGTATCTGCCAGGTCGGTATCCACAAGAGTACCATCCTGAAAACGTACCACCAGACGGGTGGCATTCAGGCGAGAGAGCGCCAGCGCAGCGTCATCAAATTCTGCCACAACCACGCCCCAGGGATGTGAAATACCCATCCGGGCGACCATGTCGGCAACGTGCTCATTCCAGCGAACCTGCTGCTGGAACTGTTGCGGGGCCAGAGCGGCCCCATCCTCCCAAAGCGGGCGGTAAATTTTCATCCCTGATTTCCTCTCGCCTTACGATTTGGCTTTCGGCATCTGGGAAACCAGCGACAGGTTGACGTCCATGCCTTCCACCTGGAAGTGCGGAATCGCATACAATTTCACGCGGAAGAAGCCCGGATTGTCTTCGATGTCTTCCACTACCACCTTCGCGTCGCGCAGCGGGTGAGAAGCCTGCAACTCGTCGCCCGGATCGGTCATTTCGGTCACCAGACTGCGGACCCACGTATTCAGCTCCAGTTCCAGCAGTCGGCGATCCTTAGTGGTACCAATGTTTTCGCGCTGAATCAGCTTCAGGTAGTGGGCGATACGCGACAGCAGGAAGATGTACGGAAGACGGGCGTTGATGCGGCTGTTCGCCGTCGCATCAGCGGTGTCATACAGCGCCGGTTTCTGAGTGGAGTTGGCTGAGAAGAAGCACGCGTAGTCGCGGTTTTTGTAGTATGACAAAGGAATGAAGCCCAGATTCGCGAATTCGAATTCGCGGGTTTCAGGGATCATCACTTCGCTCGGGATTTTTACCTGATTGCCGGTACCGAGATCGTACAGATGGATAGGCAGGTCCTGAACCGCACCGCCAGCCTGCGGGCCACGGATTTGTACGCACCAGCCATTATTGATAAAGCTGCGCACCATGTTGGACGCAAAGGCAAACGATGCATTGGTCCACAGGTATTTGTCATGATCCGGACCTTTGACTTCTTCGACATAGTTGAAGCTGCGAACCGGAACGGTGTCCGGGCCATACGGTAAACGTCCCAGTACGCGCGGCATGACCAGGCCGATGTAGCGGGCGTCGTCCGTATCGCGGAACGATTTCCACTTGATGTACTCTGCGCGGTCAAAATAGTTACCAATATCTTTAATCGCAGCAACGTCTTCCATTGACTCCTTGAGGAAGAATTTCGGGCCTGCTGAACCGATAAATGGCATATGTGCAGCCGCAGATACTTTTGAGATGTTGCGCAGCAGAGCGACATCCTGCGCTGAAGCATCGAACTCATAAGCGGAAATCAGCGCCGCAATCGGCTCGCCGCCAGGGGTATCATATTCATCAATGTAGGTGTGTTTATACAGACCACTCTGGATGACTTCCGGGGTATCTTCAAAGTCCTGCCGCAGGTCTTCTTTGGACATACTCAGAAGCTCAATTTTCACGTTCTGGCGAAAATCTGTTTTATCAATCAGCGACTTCACTCCGCGCCACAGGCTCTCAACCGCCTGAAACTCGTCATGATGCATAACCGCGTCCAACTGACGGCTTATCTGGTAGTCGAGCTCAGCGATATGGTGATCGATCAAGCTCTTATCCAGTTTTTCGACCTTCGCGCCTGCCTTGGTCAGGCATTCCAGAAAGACCTGCATACCTGCGGTCAGACGCTCGTCAGCGGTCGCATCCGACATCGCCTGCGCATCCTGCCAGATATCCAGCGCGCTCAGCTCAGAAACAGGGTTCAGATTGATTTTCTCAAACAGGGAGGCGTAAACCCCACCGGCAGCAGGACGTTCCAGCACCACGCTTTCAGTACCGGCAATATTATTTTGTACAGACATGAGCATTCCTTGATTAATCCGTTAAAACAGCGTGATGGTTACTATTTTCTTGATGCAAGTGCGGATAGTTCATTTCGCAGTTCAGCACTAAGGGACTGGTCCAGAAGGATTTTTTCCAGCTCTTTTCGGAAAGTCTGGTTATCCAGCAAATTGGCCTTCAGATCGCGGAGCAAATTGCGCATCGCCAGCATAGCCTTCAGCTGCGGTATCTGAGCAGCCACCTGCTCTGGCGTAAAATCTTTCATACTCTGGAAAGTCAGCTGAACATTTTCCTCACCACCATCATCAGAGAGCGTATTTTTAACGGTTAGATTAAGTTTTGGGGAGTATTCAGAAAGAACACTGTCGAAATTATTTTTCGTGATGTTAACTTTCTCACGCTCAGATATTTGAGCAGACTCTTGCCCATTGCTGAAATCACCCGCAACCAGTAATTTCAGCGGTAATTCCATTTTCTTGCTTGCCCCGCCTGTATGCAGATCAAGCTTCAGGTTAATACGTGCCTTAGGCACCTCATTCTGAAAACTGTCAGCCATCTCATCATCCCTCTTTGTTTTTGCTACGCCAAATTCACGGTATCGTTCTTGATGCGCAATATTAGAATAATGATCGACACAAAATCAAATACACAGATCTTTTATCCGCAATGAGAAATTTCTTAAGAATTTTCCACCAATATATTATTGCGGATTATCCACTCACCTCAGGGAAAGACACTGCTTTTTTCACGCAAAGTGAATATTTGTACCGTAAGAAGGATCGTAACCTGAGAGATGCTAATAAAACCATCTTATTTTGACTTGCATCACAACATGATATTAAAAAAAGATGAAGGAACGTAAACAGGTTATTGTAAGCAGATAAAGTAAAGAGGCTAATCAATTAAGAAGAGTGACGAATTGATTGATGACATGAATAATAAATAAGAATTTTCACAAAGAAAATTCTTATTTATTATTCGAAGGAAAATAAAATGTCGATGCGGGTCCGAAAATAAACACTGCTGCTCTTTTGTCGGCCCACTCCTCCTTGCGCAAAGACTTCAGTTCTCCTCTCAGGCATGAAAGCTGCTCTCCTTTCTGGAGTTTATACAGTGTAAAATCAAACACCTCCCGGATCGCCGCTTTTTTAATCAAAAACGAGTAATAGCACATATCGTATAACGGTGCTACATTACGCCGCCCGCCCAAATCAGCAGTGGCCAGGCAACGCCGCCGTAAAGTTCGGTAAAGCCTGCAACCATCACCTTGAAGAACGGTCTTATCGGCACGTCGTATCGCAAACTCTGCGCTACCTTTACAGGCTTCACATAGGTTCTACTATTTTGTCTCAATCCAAATTTCAACGCGCGTTTTTACACCCGCGTTACTGGTTTACATGGTTTGGCCTTGGCGTACTCTGGCTGCTGGTTCAACTTCCGTACCCTGTCCTGCGCTTGCTGGGGTCGAAACTGGGCAGCGCTTCCCGCGTTTTCCTGAAACGTCGCGAATCCATCGCGCGTAAAAATATTGAGCTTTGTTTTCCGCAGTACAATGCCGAAGAACGCGAAAAACTCATCGCTGAAAACTTCAAGTCTATCGGCATGGCGCTACTTGAAACCGGCATGGCCTGGTTCTGGCCTGATGAGCGTGTCCGCAAGTGGTTTGACGTGGAAGGACTGGATAATCTGAAACGCGCGCAGATGCAAAAACGCGGCGTGATGGTCGTCGGTGTTCACTTTATGTCGCTGGAGCTGGGCGGCCGCGTGATGGGGCTTTGTCAGCCAATGATGGCAACTTATAGACCGCACAACAGTGCTCTGATGGAGTGGGTGCAGACGCGAGGCCGCATGCGTTCCAATAAGGCGATGATCAGCCGTAATAACCTGCGCGGTATGGTCGGAGCTCTCAAGAAAGGAGAGGCTGTCTGGTTTGCACCCGATCAGGATTATGGACGTAAAGGCAGCAGCTTTGCGCCTTTCTTTGCGGTTAAAGATGTTGCGACGACTAACGGCACCTTTGTCATTTCTCGTTTGTCAGGTGCCTCCATGCTGACCGTAACGATGGTGAGAAAAGCAGATAAATCAGGCTATCGTCTGCACATCTCTCCTGAAATGGCTAACTATCCGGAAAACGAGTGCGAAGCCGCGGCGTTTATTAATAAAGTCATCGAAACTGAAATCATGCGTGCGCCGGAGCAGTATCTGTGGATGCATCGTCGTTTTAAAACCCGCCCGCTTGGCGAAGCCTCGCTCTATATTTAAGCCTTTCATTAAGGTTAGTTTCGCTAAGAAACTAACCTTTTCAATCACCTGTCATCCCGTTAAGAAATCGTCTTTCATTGCGTCGCCCAAAGTGAATTTATTGCGAAGTGAAATCAAACTGTCGCCGTTCCACGACACTCGTAAGTGACGGAAATTATTTAAAAAAATCCCTCTTGTCACCCCTCATTTTTAAGCGTACATTAGCGCCGTCTGGCAACAGGAAAGCACAGAATTCTGAGCTGGAGTGAGCGGCGTAACGGGAAAATTCTCATTTCCGTTTTGACCGGATTTCAGTTCTCTATAATCAGGTGGACTCTGTTTTTAAATGCGTACCACAAGATACGCGGAGCGATGAAACGTGAAATATTTCTTTATGGGCATGTCGGTGATTGTTTTAGTCTGGGCCGGAACCTTTGCCCTGATGATCTAGTGAAGAACATGCAGTCAAAAAAACAGGAGCCATCGGCTCCTGTTTTTTTTATGTCATGACGATGCGGGATGTTCAGCGGCGCTCTTTGAGGTCAGAAGACCGTCGGCCCGGAACATACTCTTGATGCCCCTCACCGCCTGACGAATACGATCGCTGTTTTCAATCAGGGCAAAACGCACATGGGTATCGCCATAATCACCAAAGCCAATGCCCGGTGATACGCACACCTTCGCATCCTGCAGCAGCTTTTTGGCAAACTCCAGCGATCCCATCGCCGCATAGGGCTCCGGAATCTTCGCCCAGACGTACATGGACGCTTTCGGCATTTCCACCATCCAGCCCGCTTCATGCAACCCCTTTACCAGTACGTCGCGGCGGCGCTTATACTGGGCGGCAATCTCGTGAACGCATTGCTGATCGCCTTCCAGGGCAGCGATAGCCGCGACCTGCAGCGGCGTGAAGGTACCGTAGTCGTGATAACTCTTAATGCGCGCCAGGGCACTCACCAGCGTTTTGTTACCCACCATAAAGCCAATTCGCCAGCCCGCCATGTTGTAGCTTTTCGAAAGGGTGAAGAACTCTACCGCCACATCACGCGCGCCCGGGACCTGCATGATCGACGGGGCTTTCCAGCCGTCATAGACGATATCAGCATAGGCTAAATCGTGAACCACCAGCACGTCATAACGCTTGGCCAGGGCTACCACTTTTTCGAAGAAATCGAGTTCCACGCACTGCGCCGTTGGGTTCGACGGGAAACCGAGGATCATCATCTTAGGTTTCGGATAGCTTTCGCGAATCGCACGTTCCAGTTCGTTAAAGAAATCGACACCTTCCACCAGCGGCACAGAACGGACCTGCGCCCCGGCAATCACCGCGCCGTAGATGTGGATCGGGTAGCTTGGATTAGGCACCAGCACCGTGTCGCCATGATCCAGCGTGGCCAGCATCAGGTGTGCCAGCCCCTCTTTCGAGCCGATGGTGACAATCGCTTCACTTTCCGGATCGATATCAACCTGATAGCGATCCTGATACCAGCGCGAGATCGCGCGACGTAACCTGGGAATACCGCGAGAGGTTGAGTAGCCGTGCGTATCCGGGCGCTGGGCAACCGTGCAGAGCTTCTCAACGATATGCGGTGGCGTTGGGCCGTCAGGGTTACCCATGCTGAAATCGATAATATCTTCGCCGCGCCGACGCGCAGCCATTTTCAGTTCAGCAGTGATATTGAAAACATAAGGGGGGAGACGATCGATACGCGTAAAACGGCGTTCAGGACTGAATTCAGCCATAGATTCCTCAGATTAACGTTAGCGCCCGGACCGTCCGAGCGACGCTGCCACCGATGTGGCATGCTTAGAAAATAACCTGAAAAAAATCATGCTGTCGAGAGGGAAATGAAAAAAAAGCGATCGTCTGAAAACAGGAACCCGGCTGAGCCTAAAAGCGGAAGCCTTTGTTTCGGGATCGGCTTTCTGGTAGCTGTTATTTAACAGGACGATATCAAACCAGTTACCTGAGGATACGCCGTTAAGAACAAAACAGGACGCATCGGTCATGTCCAGATAATCCCCTTTGAAAATTATGGTTTTTCCTCATTTGATAAACCTGACGGATAGCTGGTCAATACGCGTCAGGTTTTTTATCATGGTTCTTTCCCGTTTTCCCAGGTCTACTCGTGCACGAAATATTCAATATGCTGCTGGCGGTTTTTGACCGTGCGGCATTAATGCTGATTTGCCTGTTCTTCCTCATTCGCATTCGCCTGTTTCGCGAGCTGTTGCACAAATCAGCCCACTCGCCAAAAGAGCTGCTGGCCGTTACCGCCATCTTTTCGCTGTTCGCCCTGTTCAGCACCTGGTCCGGCGTGCCGGTAGAGGGTTCGCTGGTAAACGTGCGCATTATCGCCGTCATGTCCGGCGGCATTTTGTTTGGTCCTTGGGTCGGCGTTATCACCGGCCTGATTGCCGGGACGCACCGCTACCTGATTGATATCGGTGGCGTAACGGCGGTGCCGTGCTTTATCACCAGCATTATCGCCGGAGTGCTTTCCGGCTGGATCAGCCGCAAAATCCCGAAAAAACAGCGCTGGCGCGCCGGGATCGTCGCAGGCATGGTGTGCGAAACGCTGGCCATGATCCTGGTCGTCGTCTGGGCCCCCACCACCGCGCTGGGGCTGGATATCGTCTCGAAAATCGGTATTCCGATGATCCTGGGCAGCGTGTGCATCGGTTTTATCGTGCTGCTGGTGCAAAGCGTTGAAGGGGAAAAAGAGGCCAGTGCCGCCCGTCAGGCCAAGCTGGCGCTGGATATCGCCAACAAAACGCTGCCGCTCTTCCGCCACGTTAACGCGGAATCGTTGCGTCAGGTCTGCGAGATCATTCGCCACGACATCCACGCTGACGCCGTCGCCATCACCAATATTGATCACGTGCTGGCCTACGTTGGGGTCGGGGAGCACAACTATCGCGACAATGATGACACCATAAGCCCGACCACCAGACAGGCGATTAACTACGGTAAAATCATTATTAAAAACAATGATGAAGCCCACCGAACGCCGGAAATCCACTCCATGCTGGTCATCCCGCTGTGGGAGAAAGGCGTCGTGACGGGCACGCTGAAAATTTATTATTGCCACGCGCATCAGATCACCTCAACGCTGCAGGAGATGGCCATCGGCCTGTCGCAGATTATCTCCACCCAGCTTGAGGTTTCGCGGGCGGAACAGCTGCGCGAGATGGCAAATAAGGCAGAACTGCGCGCGCTGCAGAGTAAAATCAATCCCCATTTCCTGTTTAACGCGCTGAACGCTATCTCCTCGTCCATTCGCCTTAATCCGGACACCGCGCGCCAGCTGATTTTTA
The DNA here is from genome assembly GCF_024702055.1 of Enterobacter sp. HG048. Classification (NCBI taxonomy): domain Bacteria; kingdom Pseudomonadati; phylum Pseudomonadota; class Gammaproteobacteria; order Enterobacterales; family Enterobacteriaceae; genus Enterobacter; species Enterobacter sp. HG048. The sequence goes on along the minus strand of NZ_JANLIZ010000004.1, from coordinate 30,622 downwards.
ACCTGTCGCGCTATCTGCGCTACAACATCGAGCTGAAAGATGACGAGCAGATCGACATCAAAAAAGAGCTTTATCAGATCAAGGACTACATCGCGATTGAGCAGGCCCGCTTTGGCGACAAGCTCACGGTCATTTACGATATTGATGAAGAGGTCAACTGCGTGATCCCGAGCCTGCTTATTCAGCCGCTGGTCGAAAACGCAATTGTTCACGGTATTCAGCCCTGTAAAGGCAAAGGCGTCGTCACCATCAGCGTCACCGAAAGCGGCAACCGGGTGCGGATTGCCGTGCGCGATACCGGCCACGGAATTGATCCTAAAGTCATTGAGCGCGTGGAGTCTAACGAGATGCCGGGGAATAAAATCGGCCTGCTAAACGTGCACCATCGGGTCAAGCTGCTTTATGGCGACGGGCTGCATATTCAACGTCTTGAGCCGGGCACAGAAATTGCTTTTTACGTCCCGAATGAGCGCTCTCTCGCGCATACAACGACATCACTATTGCCCCAGGTGGAGTGACCCATGAAAGTTATCATCGTAGAAGATGAATTCCTGGCTCAGCAGGAGCTCACCTGGCTTATCAAAACCCACAGCCAGATGGAGATTGTGGGCACGTTTGATGATGGTCTGGACGTGCTGAAATTTTTGCAGCATAACCGGATCGACGCCATTTTCCTGGATATCAATATCCCGTCGCTGGATGGCGTATTGCTGGCGCAAAACATCAATCAGTTTGCCCATAAGCCGTTTATTGTGTTCGTTACCGCCTGGAAAGAGCACGCCGTAGAGGCCTTCGAGCTGGAGGCGTTTGACTATATTCTTAAGCCTTATCAGGAGTCGCGGATTGTCAGCATGCTGCAAAAGCTGGAGGCCGCCTGGCAGCAGCAAATCGCTCCCGCCAGCCCGACGGTACGCGAAAACGACACCATAAATCTGGTTAAAGACGAGCGCATCATCGTGACCCCGGTCAACGATATCTATTACGCCGAAGCGCACGAAAAGATGACGTTTGTCTATACGCGGCGGGAATCTTACGTGATGGCGATGAATATCACCGAGTTTTGCAGCAAGCTGCCTGCGTCGCACTTTTTCCGCTGCCACCGCTCGTTCTGCGTCAATTTAAACAAGATCCGCGAGATCGAACCGTGGTTTAACAACACCTATATTTTGCGTCTGAAGGATCTGGATTTTCAGGTGCCGGTAAGTCGCAGCAAGGTGAAAGAGTTTCGTCAGCTGATGCACCTGTAAAGAAAAGGCCCTCTCCTGCGGGAGAGGGCTCTGCATCACAGGATTTGACCGAGAACCTGACGCAGATGGGCCCCGGAACCCAGCAGTCCAGGGTTGTCATGCACGATCAGATAAACCGGAATATCCTGCACGTAGCTTCTGAAACGCCCTTTATCTTCAAACCCGCCGCGGAAGCCGGAGGCTTTAAAGAACTCCAGGAAGCGCGGCACAATTCCGCCCGCGATATAAACGCCCCCGAAGGTGCCCAGCGTCAGCGCCAGGTTGCCGCCAAAGCGTCCCATAATCACGCAGAACAGCGACAGGGCACGACGGCAGTCAATGCAGCTGTCCGCCAGCGCGCGTTCGGTGACGTCTTTCGGCTGCAGGTTTTCCGGCAGACGACCGTCTGACTTCACAATCGCCCGATACAGGTTCACCAGCCCCGGACCTGAAAGGACGCGCTCGGCGGAGACGTGTCCGATCTCCGCGCGTAACTCTTCGAGGATAATGCCCTCTTCTTCGCTGTTTGGCGCAAAATCTACGTGACCGCCTTCACCCGGCAGGCTCACCCAGCGCTGAGCAACGTGCACCAGATGCGACACGCCCAGACCGGTACCGGCCCCGTAGACCGCAATCGGCTTGCCTTCGACAGGTTCAGCGCCGCCAAACTGGATCAGATGCTCAGGCTTCAGCATCGGGATCGCCATGGACACCGCGGTGAAGTCATTGATGATTTCAAGATGCGCAAAGCCGAGGTTTTTTTTCATCTCGGCGATAGAGAATGCCCAGGTATGGTTTGTCATGGCGACCCAGTCGCCGGTTATCGGGCAGGCTATCGCGATGCAGCCGTCTTCAACGCTCACCTGATGCTCTTCCAGATAGACGCGGACAACGGCCTCAAGGCTTGGATAATCCAGCCCGGAATAGGTTTTCGCCCTAGAAATCTCACCGCTACTAACATCGCACAATGCGAGGCGCGCGTTCGTGCCGCCCACATCACCTACCAAAGCATACTTTGTCATTCTTTTACTGCTCCGCTAAAGTCAGAATAAATCTTTGGGACACTGTAAATTCAAGGCGTGATAACAACAACGGCCATAAGGTGAATGCCCATGGATTATCGATCTTCGTCACAGAATAACTTTACCGTTTCAGCACCTTTTGCACTATTGCCATAAAGCTTAATGTGCAAAGTAACGTAATACCGTTTTGTACAAGGAAATCATCATGCTCCACCCGCGAGCCAGAACCATGCTGTTGCTGGCAATTCCGGCGCTAATTATTGGCGTGGCCTCAAGTCTGGTGCTCATTGTCGTGATGAAAGTCGCGTCGGTGCTGCAAGCCATGTTATGGACAGCGCTTCCGACAAAACTGGGCGTCAGCACTGATTCTCCTGCCTGGATCATTGTGATGCTGACGTTGACCGGTATTGCGGTAGGCCTGGTGATCCGTTTCAGTCCCGGCCATGCAGGGCCAGACCCGGCGCAGGAACCGCTGATTGGCGCCCCTGTTCCCCCTTCGGCACTGCCCGGGCTGCTCATTGCGTTGATTATCGGTCTGGCCGGCGGCGTCAGCCTGGGGCCGGAGCATCCGATTATGGCGGTGAATATTGGCCTGGCGGTTTTCCTCGGCTCACGGATTTTGCCCCGCGTCGGCGCGCTGGACTGGACCATCCTCGCCTCTGCAGGCACCATCGGTGCGCTTTTCGGCACGCCCGTCGCTGCCGCACTGATCTTTTCTCAGACGCTCAGCAGCAATAACGACGTCCCGCTGTGGGATAAGCTGTTTGCCCCGCTGATGGCCGCAGCCGCCGGGGCGTTGACGACCAGCCTGTTTTTCCATCCCCATTTTTCACTCTCCTTCCCCCACTACGGCCAAATGCAGATAGCCGATATTTTCAGCGGCGCCATCGTCGTCGCGATCGCCATCGCGCTGGGAATGGTGGCGGTATGGTGTCTTCCTCGCCTGCACCGGCTGATGCATAAACTCAAACACCCGGTGTTAGTTCTGGGGGCTGGTGGTTTGATCCTCGGTATCTTAGGGGCAATCGGCGGAACGGTGACGTTGTTCAAAGGTCTGGACGAGATGCAGCAGTTGGCCTTCAGCCAGGTGTTTAGCGTGTCCGACTATCTGCTGTTTGCCGCGATCAAGCTGGCCGCGCTGGTGGTGGCGGCCGCCTGCGGTTTCCGCGGTGGACGCATCTTCCCGGCGGTCTTTGTCGGCGTCGCGCTGGGGCTGATGCTGCACGAACACGTCGATGCGGTGCCTGCGGCCATTACCGTCTCCTGCTCTATTCTGGGGCTGGTTCTGGTGGTCACGCGCGACGCCTGGCTCAGCCTGTTTATGGCGGCGGTCGTGGTACCCGATTCGACGCTTTTCCCCCTGCTATGCATCGTGATGTTGCCCGCCTGGCTCCTGCTGGCGGGCAAACCGATGATGATGGCCTGGCGAAACGACAAGTAATCAGGCGCTATTGCGCGCTTCCAGCGCTTTAGTAATCGCCCCCAGCAGCGGCGGGATATCGGCTTTCGGCAGCATCACCTCAATCAGCGAGAGCCGCTCGTGGTGCGCCACTTTCTCAAGTACATCCGCCAGTTGCTCAGCTTCACTGACCCGCCAGCACTGGGCCTGAGGATCAAGGCTCAGGGCCTGCGGGATTTGCGTCCAGTTCCATAGCGCAATGTCGTTATATCGCTGTTCCGGCCCGTGGATCGCTCTTTCCACCGTGTACCCTTCGTTGTTAAGGACCAGAATGATCGGGTGTTGTTTATCCCGCAGCATCGAGCCAAGCTCCTGTATGGTGAGCTGCGCCGCGCCATCTCCCGTCAGGACAATCACGCGCCGGTTCGGGCAGGCCGTTTGTGCGCCAAACGCCGCCGCCAGCGTATAGCCAATCGATCCCCACAGGGGCTGGACGATAAAATTCACGTCAGCCGGCAGACGAAGGTCGATCGCGCCGAAGGCCGAAGTGCCTTGATCCGCAAGGATGATGTCTCCCGGGCGGATAAACGTCTGCAACGTTTTCCAGAAATTCTCCTGCGTCAGCGAGCCATCCGGCTGCGGATATTCCATCGCGCTTTGAGACGACGGTACCGGCATATCGTGCACGTGCTGTTTACAGAGATCTACCAGCGTTTCGATTGCCTGAAGCATGGGGATGCCGGTAAACCAGACGTCACCGACGCGTGAGGCATGAGGCTGAACTTCAATTGTTTGTGACGGGGTTAGCTGATGCGTGAAGCCGGCGGTCAGGGTATCGGTAAATCGCGTCCCGATGCACAGCACCGTGTCTGCCCCTTCAATCGCCTCTTTTACCGCACCGGCGCTCGCCGAACCGCTGTATGTGCCGTAAAAACCGGCGTGACGCTCGTCAAATATGCCTTTACCCATCAGCATAGTGGCGTGCGCCATCGGCACGTCCTTGACCCATTTCTGTAGGGCATGCTTCAGGCCGTGGCGCAGGACCAGGAAATCGGCCAGGAGCGCAGTACGCTTGCTCATGGTCAGCTTGTTCTCAGCGGCATCCCGGAACGCTTTCAGACAGGCGCTATCGGCATGCGCGTGTTTGAGAGTGAGAGCGTTTACAGGAGGCGTGGCGGCTTTTTTTGCCACATCGGCAGGCAGCATCAGATAGCCGGGGCGACGCTCCCGGAGCATGGTAGTTAATACCCGGTCAATCTCGTAACAGGCGTTTTGTTCAGTCAGAATCGCCTGTGCTGCGGTGATCGGCTCGCTCATATGATAAAAATGATGAAACTCACCGTCGCCCAGCGTATGGTGCAGCAACTCTCCTCTTTGCTGCGACGCCGTACCCGGCGCGCCGACAATATGCAGTACCGGAACGTGCTCAGCGTAGCTGCCCGCAATGCCATTCATGGCGCTTAACTCCCCTACACCAAATGTCGTCAGCAGCGCAGCAAAGCCCTTACATCGGGCATATCCGTCCGCGGCATAAGAGGCGTTTAACTCGTTGGCACAGCCCACCCAACAGATATCCGGGCTGTCTATCACATGGTCGAGAAACTGCAGGTTATAGTCGCCCGGCACGCCAAACAGATGATCGGCTCCACAATCTGTAAGACGGTCCAGCAGGTAATCGGCGACGCAGTATGGGGTACGCATGAACAGGTATCCTTCTAATGTTGACCTCACCTTGAGTATTAAATAAGCGTGATGACTGTCCAGAATTGGCGATAAGAAGAGCATGGAAAGAATGCTTTACAAAAAAGGCTGCGCTATGCTGCTTTTTTTCACGTTAATGTAAACGCATACACTGATTTTTTTCTTCAGCGCCAGAGGTCATGAGAATGGGGTATCAGCCGGACAAAAATCGTTATCGGACAATGGAGTATCGTCGCTGTGGGCGAAGCGGACTCAGGTTGCCCGCCATCTCGCTTGGGCTGTGGCATAACTTTGGCGACACCACGCTTATCGAAAACAGCCGTCAACTTTTACAGCGCGCGTTCGATCTGGGCATTACGCATTTCGACCTTGCCAACAACTATGGCCCGCCGCCGGGATCGGCCGAACGTAATTTCGGCCGTATTTTGCAGGAGGATTTCCTGCCCTGGCGCGACGAGCTGATCGTCTCTACCAAAGCAGGTTATACCATGTGGGAAGGCCCTTACGGCGACTGGGGGTCACGTAAATATCTGCTGGCAAGCCTCGATCAAAGCCTGAAGCGCATGGGGCTGGAGTACGTGGATATCTTCTATCATCACCGTCCTGACCCACAAACGCCGCTGCTGGAAACCATGAAAGCGCTTGACCATGCGGTGCGCCAGGGAAAAGCCCTGTATGTCGGGTTATCCAACTACCCTGCAGAACTGGCCCGCAAGGCGATTGATATCCTTGACGATCTCGGTACCCCCTGCCTGATCCACCAGCCGAAATACTCTATGTTTGAGCGTGCGCCGGAAGAGGGGCTGCTGAACGTGCTGCAGGAAAAAGGGGTCGGCTGCATTCCCTTCTCGCCGCTGGCTGGTGGACAACTGACCAACCGCTATCTCAACGGCATTCCGGCAGACTCACGCGCGGCAAGCGGCAGTCAGTTCCTGAACCCTGACCAGATCACCGAAGAGAAGCTGGAGAAGGTAAGAAAGCTGAATGCCATGGCGGAAGAGCGCGGTCAGAAGCTGTCCCAGATGGCGCTGGCCTGGGTATTACGCCATGAGAATGTGACGTCAGTGCTGATTGGAGCAAGTAAAACGGCGCAGATTGATGATGCCGTGGGGATGCTGGAAAACCGCCTTTTCTCTGCAGAAGAACTTGTCCGTATTGACATGATCCTGACCAGCTCAAAATAGAATCACTTTTAGCAAAAAGTGCTCCCACCCAGGAATTCGGAGTTGAGGCGATGAAACGAGGCTTTACCAACTCGTAATATTGCGTTAACAGGTCCCACAAGGGCCCCGATCGTGAAGGAGAAAGAGTATGTTCAGGTCACTGATTCTTGCAGCGGTATTACTGGCTTCAGCCCCGCTGGTCGCCAATGCGGGCGAAATCACCCTGTTGCCATCAGTAAAATTACAAATTGGCGATCGTGACGACTACGGCAGATATTGGGACGGTGGCTACTGGCGCGACCGTGACTACTGGAACCGTCACTATGAGTGGCGCGGAGACCGCTGGTGGAAACATGATAACGGCAGACACCGCGGCTGGTATAAAGACAACGCATACGAGCGCGGTTACCGTGAAGGCTGGAACGACCGTGACGACCGCCGCGGCGGCTGGGGTCGCGGGAAAGGTCATGGTCACGGCCATCACCACTAATAAAAAGGAGCCATCGAGGCTCCTTTTTTTGTTAAAGACCCAGTGCGGTTCCCACCAACAACCACAGGTTCAGCGCAACGACCACCACCACAATGGCCCACCCGGTCCGTTTCACCAGCGTTGAGTTAACCAGTTCGCCCATCAGGTTTTTGTTGCTGGTAAAGATCAGCAGCGGCACCAGCGCCAGCGCGATACCAAAGCTCAGCAGCACCTGGCTCATAACCAGAATTCGCGTAGGATCGAGCCCCATCAGAATCACGATAAATGACGGCAGCATGGTAACGGAGCGACGAACCCACAGCGGAATATGGAAGCGGACAAAGCCCTGCATCACCACCTGTCCTGCCAGCGTGCCCACCACCGTAGAAGAAAGACCGGCAGCCACCAGGCTGAGACCAAATATCGTGGCGGCAGCATGGCTCAGTAAGGGCTCAAGCGTGAGATAGGCCTGGTCGAGATCGGCAATACCGGTGTGGCCGTTAAAGTGGAAAGCGGCGGCAGCGGTAGCCATCATCGCCAGATTGACAAACCCCGCGATGGTCATGGCAATCGCCACGTCCCATTTGGTAGCGGAGTAACGCTCTTTGCGCGTTCCACCGTGGAGATGCTGGGTCAGCGAGGAGTGAAGGTAAATCACATGCGGCATGATGGTCGCCCCCAGTACCCCAGCGGCCAGGAACACTGCTTCCGAAGTTGGCAGGCTTGGGATTGCCATTCCTTTAGCGAGCTGCGCCAGGTTCGGCTGCGAGAAAATCAGCTCGACAATATAGGCCGCCGCGACAAACAGCAGCAGACCGCCGATGACCTTCTCCAGCGGTTTTTGACCACGACGCTGCAGCATCAGGATCAGGAAAGTAGCAATCCCGGTCAGCACAGCCCCCTGCAACAGCGACACGCCCAGAATCAGTTTAAAGCCGATCGCTGCGCCGATAAATTCAGCGAGGTCTGTGGCCATGGCAATGATTTCCGCCTGAACCCAGTAGAGCCAGACGGCCGGACGCGGGTAATGGTCGCGAATTTGCTCTGCCAGGTTTTTACCCGTGGCAATCCCCAGCTTTGCAGAGAGCATCTGAATCAGCATCGCCATCAGGTTAGCCCAGACGACCACCCACAGCAGCTTATAGCCGAAGCTGGCCCCGGCCTGAATATTGGTCGCAAAGTTACCTGGATCGATATAGCCAATGGCAGCGATGAACGCAGGTCCCATTAATGCGAACCGCAACTTGCGCGCGGCTCTGCCACTGCTACCCTCTACGCGACTGTTTGTCATTTCTGCCTCTGAAATATAGCCTTTGCTATGTTTAATGCTATCAAAATGAGAATGATTATCAAGATCATTTATGATGTTTACAGTGATTTCTCTGATAGCTTTGAACGATAGACGGGCGGGTAAGTGGGCGTTCAAACAGAAACTGAATTGCGCGCGCTTTTGTGAAGACTAGCACACAAACTTAACTTTTCACTCATTTACCTAACATAACAAAAATGTATTGTGGATCACTATTTTTGAGACTCGTCACAGGATGTAACTATAGTGTGTCCTCGATCTCGTTTTCTTTTCGCTTGTTACATAGAATGTGCACGAAAATTAAACCTGCCTCATATTTGGAGCAAATATGGACCGCGTCCTTCATTTTGTCCTGGCACTTGTTGTCGTTACTGCACTTGCATTGCTGGTCAGCACAGACCGCAAAAAAATTCGTATCCGTTATGTTGTCCAGCTGCTGGTCATTGAAGTTTTACTTGCGTGGTTCTTCCTGAACTCCAACGTAGGCCTCGGCTTCGTGAAAGGCTTCTCCGAAATGTTTGAAAAACTGCTCGGATTCGCCAATGAAGGGACCAACTTTGTCTTCGGTAAAATGAACGACGAAGGCCTGGCGTTCTTCTTCCTGAAGGTTCTCTGCCCTATCGTCTTCATCTCCGCGCTGATCGGTATTCTGCAGCACATCCGCGTTCTGCCGTTCGTTATTCGTGGAATTGGTTTCCTGTTGTCCAAAGTGAACGGCATGGGCAAGCTGGAATCCTTCAACGCCGTCAGTTCCCTGATCCTCGGTCAGTCTGAGAACTTCATCGCGTATAAAGATATTCTCGGCAAAATGTCCCGCAACCGCATGTACACCATGGCGGCAACCGCAATGTCTACCGTTTCCATGTCTATCGTGGGCGCGTATATGACCATGCTGGAGCCAAAGTATGTTGTTGCGGCGCTGGTTCTGAACATGTTCAGCACCTTTATCGTTCTGTCGCTGATCAACCCGTACCGCGTTGATGCCAGCGAAGAGAACATCCAGATGTCTAACCTGCACGAAGGCCAGAGCTTCTTCGAAATGCTGGGTGAGTACATTCTGGCCGGTTTCAAAGTGGCGATTATCGTTGCCGCCATGCTGATCGGCTTTATTGCGCTGATTTCTGCGCTGAACGCCCTGTTCGCAGCGGTGCTGGGTATCTCCTTCCAGGGTATTCTGGGCTACATTTTCTACCCGGTTGCATGGGTGATGGGTGTGCCAGCTCACGAAGCGCTGCAGGTGGGCAGTATCATGGCAACCAAACTGGTTTCTAACGAATTCGTTGCGATGATGGATCTGCAGAAAATTGCCAGCACGCTTTCTCCGCGCGCGGAAGGCATTCTGTCCGTGTTCCTGGTCTCCTTCGCGAACTTCTCGTCCATCGGGATTATCGCGGGCGCGATTAAAGGTCTGAACGAAGAACAGGGCAACGTGGTTTCCCGCTTTGGCCTGAAGCTGGTTTACGGCTCTACGCTGGTGAGCGTCCTGTCTGCTTCTATCGCGGCACTGGTGCTCTAACCTTTAGCGTTAAACAAAAAACCGGGAGCCTGGCTCCCGGTTTTTTTATGCCCGCAATTCTTCCAGCGGCTTGGGTTTGCCTATCAGGTAGCCCTGCAGATAATCCACGCCGAAACGAAGCAGCATCTCCCGCTGCGCCGGTGTTTCGACGTATTCCGCTACGACGCACAGCGATTTCGTCTTCGCCAGATTACACATCGACTGCACGATCATCGCATCCATATCATCAGTACAAATGTCTTTAATAAAGCAGCCGTCAATTTTAATGATGTCCGCCTGCAGACGTCTGAGGCGCTCGTAGTTGGCGTAGCCGGTACCAAAATCATCAATGGCAATCCGGAAACCGTAATCCCGCAGCTGCTGAATATTGTGGATGCTGCAGCCTGAATTTGAGAAGGCCTGCTCTTCGGTAATCTCAATCACGACAGACTGAGGCGCAACGCCGTAGCGTTCAAAAAGCGAGCAAATTTCGGTCGCCACCTCTTTTTGCATCAGCGTGAGCGGCATCAGATTAACGGAGAAACGGGCGCCAGCCTGCGTTGAAGGGTGATCGCGCAGCCACAGCAGTAATTTCTCCATGACGCACATATCAAACCGGTGGCTGAGGTTGAACTGGGCAATCAACGGAATAAAGCGGTCAGGAGTGAAGATCTCTCCCTCGCTCTCCATACGCGCCAGAATTTCGTAGTAGCCGCTCCCGTCCGCCTTCTGGATCGGTTGCGCGTACAAATGGAACTGGCCCGCCTCCAGGGCATGCTTAATCCGCGCCAGCATCAGGACTCGCTCTGTCGTTTGCCCTGATGCCGCCTCGAGGCTATTCGTGAGCGCAAGCACGTTGTTTGTTGTTCCGCAGGATTGCTCGGCCAGCCAGCTCAGTTGCCCCAGCGTGTGGTGCAACTTTTCGCCGTTTTCCACCATTCCCCAGGACGCGCCAAATTCAATATCCAGCCCGGTGTTGTTCCAGAAAATCTTACGGCTGTTCAGCCGATCAACCATATGCTGAAGGCGCTCAGCGGTTCCCGGGCCCAGTAATACCAGCACAAGCTCGCTTCCAGGGAGCTGGAAGAGCGTCTCATCTTTTTGCAGGAGAGGCTGCAGCGACGTGGCGATCGTGCGTTTGCAGTGTACCCGCATCAGGATCCCATAGTGGCGACTCAAAAATTCCAGGTTATCCATACGCAGAATGCTCACTTTTGCATCCGGGTGAATCTCCAGATAATCTTCAAGCGCACGAATATTGGGCAATCCGGTCAGCGGATCGGTGAGCGCCCTCCCCTGCCAGCCCCGCTTAAGCCACTCGCTGCGCTGGTAAATACGCGACATGTAAAGCAGGCAGATCGCGAACGAGATAAGCACGGACAGAATAAAAGAGAGCGAATGGCCCGATTCCACCCCGTTAAGGAAGTTGTAGTTGTAGGTCAATAGCAGGAGCGCAGATACAGCCCAGAGCAGAGAAATCAACGCATAGGTCAGTCGGCTTATCGCTAAGGTAAAAAGAATAAAAATCAGCGGCATCAAATAGCCCGCAATGACGGGAGATTCAAAAGGACCACATAAAATGATGAGAATGAAACTTAAAAGCACCAGCCAGGCAAAAATATATAATGAATTCTTGTGAAAAAACACGGGCTTCACGCTTCGTTGCCAGAAACTCATTGCATAACGAGGATTAATTATCATTCTTAACGGGTAATAGAACATCATGGTAAAAATCAATGCCGCACATATCAGGCTTTGTATATCCACAACGTTATAAATTACCGTTCCTTCGCCGAAAAATGTCGAAATTGTCACCGGAAAATCAAACAAATAGCCTGCCAAATACATTGACAGCTTAATCCCTATTGGCACCATAAAACCGAGCCAGAATATCCGTAATCCGATGTGCTTGTTAGGGATGCAGTAACGCCAACGCTTACCCAGCATGATACGCAGAAGGCCGCACGCCGCGAACAACGCAAAGGTCTGACAGAACAGTAATACTAAATATTGTAGCGGTGCTAAATTTACATAGAATAAATTAGTGACAGTAAAACCTAACAAAATGGGAAGAATAGCCCTGCGTCCAAATAGCAGGATTACCGCCAGCATCACGCTTAAAGGTAACCATGCTAAATAAACGTCGTGACCATTAACAATTGCGCGGGGAGAGAGATAACGGGAGACAGGTACCGCAATCAGGCATAAAGCCAGAGCAATCATAAATATCTTTACATTATTGTAAGCTTTTCTATTCATTAACCTGGGCGTTATTTTCCGAGAGAATTATTGACCGGATGGATAATAGGTTTATTAATTGCGCGAATCAAGTTCAAGTCTATTTTTAGACTGGTTAATTGATGCCGATTGAGGTGAGGTACGGGAATACCTTCTTTTTGATAACAAAATGCGGGAGAGTGTGTTACAAACACATAAAAAAAACCCTCGTCTTTTGACGAGGGTTTACAATTTTGGTGGAGCTAAGCGGGATCGAACCGCTGACCTCTTGCATGCCATGCAAGCGCTCTCCCAGCTGAGCTATAGCCCCACATGTGACTTTACTGACCGCACTCTGTTGGGTTCAGAGTTTGGTGGAGCTAAGCGGGATCGAACCGCTGACCTCTTGCATGCCATGCAAGCGCTCTCCCAGCTGAGCTATAGCCCCATCGTAAAGCTGTCATGTTGACGGGCGGCATAATATGAATTCCGCCGCGGAGTGTCAACGGCAAAATCAATCCCAGCCATTCAATCGCCGAAAATTCATGCAAATGAATCACTTTGCGAGCCTGCTCGCAGTCAGGAGTTAAGCCTGTCACGTTTTCACGTAAAACGGTGCTATAAAATGAGCCGTTAATTAACCCCACTGATATTCAGGAAATTGCATGATCAAGGAACGAATGACGCCAGAAGAGTTAGCCCTCCTCACTGGCTATAGCCGCCAGACCATCAATAAATGGGTACGCAAAGAGGGTTGGATTACATCACCAAAACCAGGCGTCCAGGGCGGGAAAGCTCGCCTGGTACATGTGAACGAAAAAGTCCGTGACTTTATCCGCAGCGCACGTCGGGCAAGTGAAACGTCCGAACTGCCTGAAGGCGTCAGTCATGACAGTTCGCTTCACACGCTGCTCCTGACGTTGGCCAATGAAATGACGCCGGAAGAGCAGAAGCAGATGACATCACTGTTATTACGGGAAGGGATTACCGGCTTGTTGCAACGTTTAGGGATACGCGATCGGGACTGATATGAAAAGATTACGCAGCAAAATGACCACGGAAGAGCTGGCGGAGAGTTTGGGCGTTGCCAGACAAACGGTTAATCGCTGGATACGCCAGCAGGGGTGGAAAACTGAAGGGCTCAACGGCGTGAAAGGCGGTCGCGCGCGGCTCATTCATGTCGATGCGCGCGTGAAGGAACATATTATGAGCCTCCCGGCGATCCGTAACCATCAGGCGGTTTACCATCTCGCTGAGGTCACCGCGTCATACAGTGAACCCTCTTCAAACCTGTCTCCGGGCATTATTGAGACGCTGGAGAGTATGACTGCGTCAGAGCAGAAGCGTCTGGACGCGTTATTGAAACGAGAAGGCATTCACGGTTTTCTTACGCGGCTCGGTATCGCGGAAAAAGAGGCATAAAAAACGGCAGGGTAACCTGCCGTTTTTTATCTGGGGCCTAATTACTGCTGATTTTCACGTTCAGCGATAAAGTCCAGCGCCTTGTTAATGCGCGCCACGCTGCGTGACTTGCCGATCGCGTGAACCGTCACATCCAGCGCCGGAGACTGCCCCGCCCCGGTCACCGCAACGCGCAGTGGCATGCCGACTTTACCCATACCGACTTCCAGCTCGTCTGCCGTCGCCTGAATCGCTTGATGCACATTCTCAGCGGTCCACTCGGTAAGGGCCGCCAGCTTGTCGCGCACCACTTCCAGCGGCTGACGGGCAACCGGACGGAGGTGTTTCTTCGCGGCGTCCGCGTCGAACTCTTCAAACTCTTCATAGAAGTAGCGGCAGCTTTCGGCAATCTCTTTCAGCGTTTTGCAGCGCTCGCCGAGGAGTTTCACCAGGTCCGCCAGCTCAGGGCCAGTGCGGGTATCAATATTTGCCTGCTCAATATGCCACTGCAGATACGTCGCCACATATTCTGGCTGCATGGTGTTGATGTAGTGATGGTTCAGCCACAGGAGCTTATCGGTATTAAAGGCGCTCGCTGATTTGCTAACAGAGCTCAGAGAGAACAGTTCGATCATCTCTTCGCGACTGAAGATCTCCTGGTCACCGTGGGCCCAGCCCAGACGCACCAGATAGTTCAGCAGCGCTTCCGGCAGGTACCCGTCGTCGCGATACTGCATAACGCTTACCGCACCGTGACGTTTAGACAGTTTTTTCCCGTCATCGCCGTTGATCATGGAAACGTGCGCATAAACTGGCACAGGGGCGTTCAGCGCCTTCAGGATGTTGATCTGGCGCGGCGTATTGTTGATATGGTCTTCACCACGGACAACGTGGGTAATTTCCATATCCCAGTCGTCAACCACAACGCAGAAGTTATAGGTTGGGGAACCGTCGGTACGACGGATGATCAGATCGTCCAGCTCCTGGTTGCTGAATTCAATTGGGCCACGGATCTGGTCGTCAAAGATCACCGATCCCTCTTGCGGGTTAGCAAAACGCACCACGCAAGGCTCATCTGCAGCATGCTCGCTATGGTCGTGTCGGCAGCGGCCGTCATAACGCGGCTTTTCACCGTTAGCCATTTGCGCTTCACGCAGTTCATCCAGACGCTCTTTAGAGCAGTAGCATTTATACGCCGTGCCCGCGACCAGCATCTCATCAATGACAGCGTTATAGCGGTCAAAGCGTTTGGTCTGGAAATAAGGACCTTCATCCCATTCCAGATTCAGCCAGTTCATCCCATCCATAATGGCTTCAATTGCTTCTGGCGTGGAGCGCTCAAGATCGGTGTCTTCAATACGCAGCACGAACTCACCTTTGTTGTGGCGTGCGAAAAGCCAGGAATAGAGAGCGGTACGTGCACCACCGACGTGCAGATAGCCTGTCGGGCTCGGCGCGAAGCGAGTTTTGATTTTCATGAAATGGCCTTACGTTATAAAGATGCCGGTAATCGGCAAATCCTGGGGAAAAAACGATGGGCAATATTCTATCACTGTGGGGGGATTCCTCAATGTTGATCCCTTTATCGTGACCGAGTTTGCGATTTTTGTTTAGAAATCATGCGCCATTGCCCGTTTCGCGATCGTTTTGTTTAATTTTACGACGAACGAATAAAAACTTTAGAAAATGCGTTGACTCATTTTCAACTCTCCCTATAATGCGACTCCACACAGCGGGGGTGATTAGCTCAGTTGGTAGAGCATCTCCTTTACACGGAGGGGGTCGGCGGTTCGAGCCCGTCATCACCCACCATCTACTTCGGTAGACTCGCAGTGTAGATAAGAATTGAGATTGGGCGATTAGCTCAGTTGGTAGAGCATCTCCTTTACACGGAGGGGGTCGGCGGTTCGAGCCCGTCATCGCCCACCATTTCGGGTCGTTAGCTCAGTTGGTAGAGCAGTTGACTTTTAATCAATTGGTCGCAGGTTCGAATCCTGCACGACCCACCAATGTAAAAAAGCGCCCTAAAGGCGCTTTTTTGCTATCTGCAGTTTGTCTACTTTCGCCTTCCAGTACACTTTTACCGCATCAATAATACTGATTATGTATAGATGTAACTCCCTGCCAGATATGGCAGTTTTGCTCAAGCTAATCCCGTTGGTGTCGATACCTCTGTTTTATAACGCGAGGAAATACTATGACGACCATTCAGGCTTCAACCCAAATGATTCAAACCAGCAGCGGTGGGAGTGGTGCTTCTGGCAGCAACGACATCGCTTCCCAGATCAGCAGTATTATTGACAAGATCAATAAGCTGACTCAGCAGCTAAAAGAACTGGCGAACAACACCGGCAGCGCTGATGAGAAGAAGAAGCAGCAGGAGCTTATTCAGACCCAGATCAAAGTGCTGCAGGCGCAACTCGCCGCGCTGCAGCGCCAGCAGGCCGAAGAGGCCCAGAAGAAGCAGGATCTAAATCTGGGCAAGGTCGAAGGTGTGAATAACCCGTCAGGCGATCATCAGATCGATATCTACATCTAATCGTCTGATGCATTAAACAGTGGGTCGCGTATGCGGGCCTCGGTTAATCGCTGTGCCTGGATGCGCACCACTTCCCAGATGGCCTGCGCCGCCCCCGAGAGTGAACGATTTTTTCGCCGCACCAGCATCAGCTTTCGCTCAACAACGGGCGTTAATCGCCTGACGGCCAGTCGACTCCCCTGCGGCAGGGGAAGCGCCAGGGCGGGCAACACGCTGATGCCAATCCCTGCTTCCACCATGGGAAACAGCGTTGCCGGGTGCCCAATCTCCTGCACGATCGTTGCCTTTACGCCCTGATTCACCAGCGCGGAATCAATCAGCGGACGGCTGCCCGAGGCATAATCCTGTAAAACCAGGTTCGCGCCGGTCAGGGACTGCCAGCTGACTTCCGGCAACGTGGCCAGCGGGTCGTCGTCACGGCAGAGCAGCAAGAATGGCTCGGAAAGTACGCTTTCGCACGCCAGATCGCTCGCCTGGCCGGGATCGATAACAATACCAAAATCCACATCGCCCTGGCGGATGCTTTCCAGCACCCACTGCTGCGGCCTGTCATGCAGGACAAAATCAATGTCCGGGTAGCGATGATTTCCCTCGGCAATACACTGCGGGATAAGGTGCGCTGATATCGTCTGGCTGGCCGCGACGCGCACGGTCCCCGAAAGCTGCTGCCCCAGCCTCCCCACGTCTCTGAGCGTGCTGTTCAGCTCATCCAGCAATCGTTCAAGACGCAGGGCGAGCTGCTGCCCCGCTTCGGTCAGCACCACTTCACGCGTGGTGCGGTCAAGCAACTTCACCCCGGTCTGATTCTCCAGCTCTTTCACGCTGTGGCTGACCGCCGACTGGCTCAGGCCAATCGTCTCCCCTGCCCGGCTAAAGCTGCGGGCGTGGGCGACGGTGACGAAAATACGAAGCTGGCGTAAGGAGTAATTCATCTGTTTTATTCATGAATGGATGCAATAAATCAATTTTATTTCTCAAATGGAAAAAAGCACAATAGCGACATCTGTTTTCAGGAGTCATTATGAAACTATTTCGTATTGTTGATCCGTTTACGCTCACCCTGGTGGTTACCGTTTTACTGGCCTCGTTCTTCCCCGCCCGCGGGAGCTTTGTCCCGTTTTTTGAAGGGCTGACGACGGCCGCCATCGCGCTGCTGTTCTTTATGCATGGCGCAAAGCTCTCGCGCGAAGCGATTATTGCCGGCGGTAGCCACTGGCGGCTGCATCTCTGGGTGATGTGCAGCACGTTCATTCTGTTCCCAATCCTCGGAGTGCTGTTTGCCTGGTGGGCGCCGGTTAACGTCGACCCGGCGCTCTACACCGGTTTCCTGTATCTCTGTATTCTGCCGGCTACCGTACAGTCCGCCATTGCCTTTACCTCTCTCGCCGGAGGGAACGTTGCGGCCGCGGTCTGCTCGGCCTCGGCATCCAGCCTGCTTGGGATTTTCGTTTCCCCGCTGCTGGTGGGCCTGCTGATGAACATGCACGGCGCGGAAGGCAATCTCGAGCAGGTTGGAAAAATCTGCCTGCAGCTGCTGCTCCCGTTTGTCCTGGGACATCTATCCCGTCCATGGACCGGGGCGTTCGTGGCGAAGCACAAAAAATGGATCTCCAAAACCGACCAGTCATCGATTCTGCTGGTGGTCTATTCCGCCTTCAGCGAAGCGGTCGTGAACGGGATCTGGCATAAGGTAGGCGCAGGCTCGCTGCTGTTTATCGTGGTAGTCAGCCTCGTGCTGTTGGCGATTGTGATTGCGGTAAACGTCTTTGTGGCACGCAGGTGCGGCTTCAGCAAAGCGGATGAAATCACCATTGTCTTCTGCGGTTCGAAGAAAAGCCTGGCTAACGGTATCCCGATGGCCAATATTCTGTTCCCGACCTCGGTGATTGGGATGATGGTGCTGCCGCTGATGATTTTCCACCAGATCCAGCTGATGGTCTGCGCGGTGCTGGCGCGTCGCTACAAGCGCCAGACCGAAAAGCTGGCGCAGGAAGAGACCCGCGCCGCGAAGGCTTAAGGACGTTTCAGGGGCTGAACCAGCTGGGTCAGCCCCTCGGTTTTGATCAGTAACGTGATAGCCATCAGCTCGCCCAGTCGCCCTGCCGGGAATTCATCCTTGCGGGCAAACCACAGCAGATACTCCTCCGGCAAATCAATCAGCCTGCGGCCCTTGTATTTACCGAACGGCATCTCCGTATTGGCAATCTCAACGAGCTGTTCTTTCTCCACGTTACTCTCCTAACAGACGCATCATTTCCGCTTCGTCGATAACCTCAATGCCGAGCTCCTGGGCTTTCGCCAGCTTAGAGCCCGCCGCTTCCCCGGCGATCACCAGGTCGGTTTTCTTCGACACGCTGCCCGCCACTTTGGCCCCCAGCGCCACCAGGCGCGCTTTCGCATCGTCGCGTGAAAGCTGGCTCAGGCTGCCGGTCAGGACCACCGTTTTACCGGCGAACGGGCTGTCGATCTCTTCGGCGTTAACCACCACCGGCGCGGGCCACTTGATGCCCTCTTCCAGCAGCTTGCCGATGACTTCACGGTTGCTCTCTTCGGCGAAGAAGTTAAAGACGTGCGTGGCGACTACAATGCCAACGTCAGGGACTTTCTGCAGCTCGTCGATGCTTGCCTTTTCCAGCGCCTCCAGCGTACCAAAGTACGCCGCCAGGCCCGCCGCCGTCGCCTCACCCACTTCACGAATGCCCAGCGCATACAGGAAGCGGGCAAAGGTCGTCTCTTTGGCGGCTTCCAGCGCGTTAACCACATTCTGGGCTGACTTTGGCCCCATGCGATCCAGGCCGGTCAGTTTACCTGCCGTCAGTCTGAAGAGATCCGCTGGCGTGTGGACATACTCTTTCTCAACCAGCTGATCGATAATCTTGTCGCCCATGCCGTCGACGTCCATCGCCCGACGGGAGACGAAATGTTTCAGCGATTCTTTACGCTGCGCACCACAGATTAAGCCCCCCGTACAGCGCGCCACCGCTTCACCTTCCACACGCTCAACGTCGGAGCCGCACACCGGGCAGTGGGTCGGGAAGACGATCTCGCGCGTATCGGCAGGACGTTCTGACTCCACGACGTTAACCACCTGCGGGATAACGTCGCCGGCGCGGCGAATCACCACTTTGTCACCAATACGCAAGCCCAGACGTTCTATTTCATCGGCGTTATGCAGCGTGGCGTTACTCACCAGCACGCCCGCAACCTGCACGGGCTCCAGACGGGCGACCGGGGTAATCGCCCCTGTACGACCAACCTGGAACTCCACATCGCGAACGAAGGTCATCTGCTCCTGAGCAGGGAACTTAAACGCCACCGCCCAGCGGGGCGCGCGAGCAACAAAGCCCAGCTGCTCCTGCAGCGCCAGTGAATTCACCTTGATGACGACGCCATCTATATCAAAACCGAGCGTAGGACGGTCCTCTTCCACCTTGTGGTAGAACGCCAGCACCGCTTCCGGCGAGTCGCAGAGCTGAACGCGGTTGCTCACCGGCAGGCCCCACGCTTTAAACTGCAGCAGACGTCCCAGGTGCGTATCCGGCAGCTCGCCGCCCTCCAGAATACCGACGCCGTAGCAGAAGAAAGTTAGCGGTCGCTTCGCTGTAATACGCGGGTCAAGCTGGCGCAGAGAGCCTGCCGCCGCATTACGCGGGTTAGCAAACACCTTACCGCCCGTGCGACGCGCCTCTTCGTTAATTTTCTCGAAGCCCGCCTGGGGCAGGAACACCTCGCCGCGCACTTCCAGACGCGCGGGAATGTTGTCACCCTGCAGCTTCAGCGGGATCGCGCGGATGGTACGCACGTTGGTAGTGATGTCTTCGCCCGTCGTACCGTCGCCACGCGTTGCGGCACGCACCAGCACGCCGTTTTCATAGAGAAGGCTGACCGCCAGGCCATCCAGCTTGAGCTCGCAGCACCAGGTGAGGGAGTCGCTGCTTTTCAGGCGATCCTGCACGCGCTTGTTAAACGCAAGGAAGCTCTCTTCATCGAAGACGTTATCCAGCGACAGCATCGGCACCTCATGGCGCACCTGGCTGAAAGCGCCCAGCGGCTCAGCGCCGACGCGCTGGGTGGGGGAATCCGGCGTGATAAGCTCCGGATGCTGCGCCTCTAGTTCGCGCAGCTCGCGCATCAGGCGGTCATATTCGGCATCCGGTACTTCCGGCGCGTCCATAACATGATAGAGGTATTCATGATGGCGAAGCGTGGTTCGCAGTTCAGTGAGTTGTTGTTCGATTGAGTCCATATCGCACCATCAATGAGAAAAAACCCCCGACAGGCGGGGGTTGAGGAGGAGTCGAAGTAAACGCAACGATTACGCGTTAGCTTCCTTAACTTCGCGGATGCGGTCCTGATACTCGCGCAGCTTCTGCGGGGTCATCATTCGACGCTGATCGTCGAGCACCACACCGCCGACTTCGTCAGCAATGTGCTGAGCGGACTGCAGCATCAGCTTAAAGTTTTGCAGTTCGTCGCCGTAAGAAGGCACCTGCATAAAGATAGTGACGCCCGGGGTCACGAAATCACCGGTCATTTCCGGATCAAAGGTGCCAGGGTTAACCATGTTGGCCAGGCTGAACAGCGCCGGACCGCTACCGTCAGGGCTCAGATGGCGATGGAAAATGTTCATATCGCCAAACTTGAATCCTGCCTGTTGAATACTGTTGAGCAACACGTCACCGTTGAGATGGCTGCCGTGATGCGCGGCCACGTTCATGATGATCACCGCTTCTTTACGCTGCGGTTTTTCAACAACCGGCTCTGGCTCTACAACGGGCTCAGGCTCAACGTGCGGGGCCGGAGCAGGCTGAGGCGCAGGCTGTACGTGAACAGGCTGCTGCGGTTGTTGTACCGGCTGAGCAGGCTGTTGCGGCACGGGCTGCTGCACCGGTTGCTGTTGAACCGGCTGTGGCGCTGCAGGCTGCTGATAAACAGGCTGTTGCGGCGGCTGGCGCACCGGCTCTTCCACTGGCTGCGGCGCTGGCTGGCGCGGCTGTGCAGAAGCATACGGCGGTTGATACTGGTGCTGCGAAGGACGAGGCGCTTCATGCTCCCCATGGCCTGCGCCGGGCGCAGTATTGACCCGATGAACACGAACTTCACCCACGCCGTCGTCGTCGCTGCCGTCGATGTCATCTTCACTGTCATCGTCGTCACGACTGGACTTCATGCGCTTCAGTGGGCGATCGCGAAACATCGAGGAACGCTCTTTACGGCTGGTCCAGAAACCATGTACCAGTAAAGCGATTATGGCGATCGCGCCAACAATGATTAATATCAGACGCAAATCCTGCATCATTATATTCTCTGTTGTTCTAACACCTTGCCACCACGGCAAACATTTACTCACTAAGAGTATTTGCCGTTTACGTCAAGTGCAAGTGTGTGCAGAGCATTCACAGCATAAAGATGAAGGAAATCGTGCTTTTTGCTGGTTTTTCGAACATTTCCGAACTGGTCATTGCTCCATAAGTGGATAATATAGGCGGGCAATTCCACTGGTTGTGTAAAAAGGAGTACAGCCTGGCTATGGTTTCAACATCTTCTTCTCCCCCGCGCAGCGGCGTCTGGTATTTTTCTCAGGGCTGGAAACTGGTCTCCCTGCCGGGGATTCGACGCTTCGTCATTCTGCCGCTGTTGATCAACATTATTCTGATGGGCGGCGCGTTCTGGTGGCTGTTCACAAAGCTGGAGAGCTGGATCCCGTCGCTGATGAGTTACGTGCCGGACTGGCTGCAGTGGCTTAACTACCTACTCTGGCCGGTAGCGGTGATCTCCGTGCTGCTGGTGTTTGGATACTTCTTTTCGACGATTGCCAACTGGATAGCCGCGCCGTTTAACGGTCTGCTGGCGGAACAGCTTGAAGCGCGGCTTACCGGCGCGACGCCGCCGGACACGGGCGTGCTGGGGATCATGAAAGACCTGCCACGCATCATGAAGCGCGAGTGGCAGAAGTTTGCCTGGTACCTGCCCCGCGCGGTCGTGCTGCTTATCCTTTATTTTGTGCCAGGCATCGGCCAGACGGTGGCGCCGGTGCTGTGGTTCCTGTTCAGTGCCTGGATGCTGGCTATTCAATACTGCGATTATCCGTTCGATAACCACAAGGTGCCGTTTAAAGAGATGCGCACCGCCCTGCGCAGCCAGAAGGTCGCCAATATGCAGTTTGGCGCACTGACCAGCCTGTTCACCATGATTCCCTTCCTGAATCTGTTCATCATGCCCGTCGCCGTCTGTGGCGCGACGGCGATGTGGGTCGACTGCTACCGTGCTAAGCACGCGTTATGGAAATAATGCAAAAATGTGTAAAGCAGGGGTGGCTTATGCCGCCCCTTATTCCATACTGATCCCCATTATTTCCTTGCAGTATATAGATATGCGAATTCCTTACTTCCCCCTACCTGCTTAGCAGGTATGCTGGGTCGGTATCCCAATTTCATACAGTTAAGGACAGGCCATGAGTAAGATTTATGAAGACAACTCGCTGACTATCGGTCATACGCCCCTGGTTCGACTGAACCGTATCGGTAATGGACGCATTCTGGCGAAGGTCGAATCACGTAACCCGAGCTTCAGCGTAAAATGCCGTATCGGTGCAAACATGATTTGGGATGCTGAAAAACGTGGCGTACTGAAGCCTGGCGTTGAGCTGGTGGAACCGACCAGCGGTAATACCGGTATCGCTCTGGCCTATGTGGCTGCCGCGCGTGGCTACAAGCTGACGCTGACCATGCCAGAAACCATGAGCATCGAGCGTCGTAAGCTGCTCAAAGCGCTGGGCGCAAACCTGGTGCTGACCGAGGGCGCGAAGGGCATGAAGGGCGCCATTCAGAAAGCTGAAGAGATTGTGGCCAGCGATCCGGCGAAATATCTGCTGCTGCAGCAGTTCAGCAACCCGGCTAACCCGGAAATTCACGAGAAGACCACCGGTCCGGAAATCTGGGAAGATACCGACGGCCAGGTTGACGTCTTTATCTCCGGCGTGGGTACCGGCGGTACGCTGACCGGCGTGTCACGCTATATTAAAGGCACAAAAGGTAAAAAAGACCTGATCACCGTTGCCGTTGAGCCAACAGACTCACCGGTTATCACCCAGGCTCTGGCGGGTGAAGAGCTTAAACCAGGCCCGCATAAAATTCAGGGTATTGGCGCAGGCTTCATTCCGGGCAACCTGGATCTGAAGCTGATCGATAAAGTGGTGACCATCACTAACGAAGAAGCCATCTCTACCGCACGTCGCCTGATGGATGAAGAAGGCATTCTGGCGGGTATTTCTTCCGGTGCGGCCGTTGCGGCAGCGCTCAAGCTTCTGGAAGATGAAGCCTTTACCAACAAGAATATTGTGGTTATCCTTCCTTCTTCGGGCGAGCGTTACCTGAGCACCGCACTGTTTGCCGATCTGTTTACCGAAAAAGAACTGCAACAGTAGTGCCAGCATGTTAATAACGCGTAAAAAAGCACCTTTTCAGGTGCTTTTTTGTGGCCTGCTTCAAACTTTTACCCCTCCTGGCATTGCTTCACCCCGTTGGGTCTGGTATTTAAACCAGCAATTATTTTGATGCGTGAAATTAATCGGTGAATGAAATAGCCTTGCTGAATCGATTTTATGATTTGGTTCAAGTCTTGCTTTCGCTGCATAATGTTTAATGACGATCGAAACGTCAGCGCTAACAATACAGGCTAAAGTTCAGTCGCCAGGCTAGACTTTAGTTCCACAACACTAAACCTATAAGTTGGGGAAATACAATGTTCCAGCAAGAAGTTACCATTACCGCTCCGAACGGTCTGCACACCCGCCCTGCTGCTCAGTTTGTTAAAGAAGCAAAAGGCTTCACTTCTGAAATCACTGTGACTTCCAACGGCAAAAGCGCGAGCGCAAAAAGCCTGTTCAAACTGCAGACTCTGGGCCTGACTCAGGGCACCGTTGTCACCATCTCTGCAGAAGGTGAAGACGAGCAGAAAGCAGTTGAGCATCTGGTAAAACTGATGGCTGAGCTCGAGTAAGTTTCCGGGTTCTTTTAAATATCAGTCACAAGTAAGGTAGGGTTATGATTTCAGGCATTTTAGCATCCCCGGGTATCGCTTTCGGCAAAGCACTGCTGCTGAAAGAAGACGAGATCGTCATCGACCGGAAAAAAATTTCTGCCGACAAGGTTGATCAGGAAGTTGAACGTTTTCTGAGCGGTCGTGCCAAGGCATCTGCGCAACTGGAAGCAATCAAAACTAAAGCTGGCGAAACTTTCGGTGAAGAAAAAGAAGCCATCTTCGAAGGGCACATCATGCTGCTCGAAGATGAGGAGCTGGAGCAGGAAATCATAGCCCTGATTAAAGATAAAGGCATGACGGCCGACGCGGCTGCACATGAAGTTATCGAAGGTCAGGCAACTGCCCTGGAAGAACTGGATGATGAATATCTGAAAGAGCGTGCGGCTGACGTACGTGACATCGGTAAGCGCCTGCTGCGCAACATCCTGGGTCTGGCCATTATCGACCTGAGCGCGATTCAGGATGAAGTCATCCTGGTTGCCGCTGACCTCACCCCGTCTGAAACCGCACAGCTGAACCTGAAAAAGGTCCTCGGTTTCATCACCGACGCGGGTGGCCGTACCTCCCACACCTCTATCATGGCGCGCTCTCTGGAACTGCCTGCCATCGTGGGTACCGGTAGCGTCACCTCTCAGGTGAAAAACGGCGACTATCTGATTCTGGATGCCGTAAACAATCTGGTTTACGTCAATCCAACCAATGAAGAGATCGATAAACTGCGCGCGGTTCAGGAGCAGGTTGCGACTGAAAAAGCGGAACTCGCTAAGCTGAAAGACCTGCCAGCCATCACCCTGGACGGCCATCAGGTAGAAGTGTGCGCAAACATCGGTACCGTCCGCGACGTTGATGGCGCTGAGCGCAACGGTGCGGAAGGCGTCGGTCTCTATCGTACAGAATTCCTGTTCATGGACCGCGACGCGCTGCCAACGGAAGAAGAGCAGTTTGCTGCCTATAAAGCCGTGGCTGAAGCCTGTGGCTCTCAGGCGGTTATCGTCCGTACCATGGACATCGGTGGCGACAAAGAGCTGCCGTACATGAACTTCCCGAAAGAAGAGAACCCGTTCCTGGGCTGGCGTGCAATCCGTATCGCGATGGATCGTAAAGAGATCCTGCGTGACCAGGTTCGCGCGATCCTGCGTGCCTCTGCGTTCGGTAAACTGCGCATCATGTTCCCGATGATCATCTCTGTTGAAGAAGTGCGTGCACTGAAGAAAGAGATCGAAATCTACAAACAGGAACTGCGCGACGAAGGTAAAGCGTTTGACGAGTCAATCGAGATCGGCGTGATGGTGGAAACACCTGCGGCGGCGACCATTGCGCGTCATTTAGCCAAAGAAGTTGATTTCTTTAGTATCGGTACCAATGATTTAACGCAGTACACCCTGGCAGTTGACCGTGGTAATGATATGATTTCACATCTCTACCAACCAATGTCACCGTCCGTACTGAACTTGATCAAGCAAGTTATTGATGCTTCTCATGCAGAAGGTAAATGGACTGGCATGTGTGGTGAGCTTGCAGGCGACGAACGTGCTACACTTCTGTTGCTGGGTATGGGTCTGGACGAATTCTCTATGAGCGCCATTTCCATCCCGCGCATTAAGAAGATTATCCGTAACACGAACTTCGAAGATGCGAAGGTGTTAGCAGAGCAGGCTCTTGCTCAACCGACAACGGACGAGTTAATGACGCTGGTTAACAAGTTCATTGAAGAAAAAACAATCTGCTAATCCACGAGATGCGGCCCAAATTACTGCTTAGGAGAAGATCATGGGTTTGTTCGATAAACTGAAATCTCTGGTTTCTGATGATAAGAAAGACTCCGGAACTATTGAGATTGTTGCTCCGCTCTCCGGCGAGATCGTCAACATCGAAGACGTGCCGGATGTAGTGTTTGCTGAGAAAATCGTTGGTGATGGCATTGCTATCAAACCAACTGGCAACAAAATGGTTGCTCCAGTTGACGGCACCATCGGTAAAATTTTTGAAACCAACCATGCGTTCTCTATCGAATCTGATAGCGGTATCGAACTGTTCGTTCACTTCGGTATCGACACCGTTGAACTGAAAGGCGAAGGCTTCAAACGTATCGCGGAAGAAGGCCAGCGTGTTAAAGTTGGCGACCCGGTAATTGAATTCGATCTGCCACTGCTGGAAGAAAAAGCCAAGTCTACCCTGACGCCGGTTGTTATCTCCAACATGGACGAAATCAAAGAACTGATCAAACTGTCTGGCAGCGTCACCGTGGGTGAAACCCCGGTTATCCGCATCAAGAAGTAATTCTTGCCGCACAGAAAAATGGCGCCTTCGGGCGCCATTTTTGTTTATGCCGGGAGGATAAGCTCGTCGTAGCCTTTCGACTGGGTATAAAGCATCACGTCGGTCACCCGATCGCCGGCCATGTGAATGGCATCAGCAACGGTTTTCCCCTCAACAATTCCGCTCACCAGCTCTGAACAGAACAGGTCGCCCGTCCCTTTCAGATCGGTTTCTACGCGCGGATGCGCGCTGACGGTCACGCCTTCATTCGTCACCAGCACCACGTGGATGTTTTCCGGGTCATCGGCCACCGGTGCGCTGGTGATCGCCACCCATTTCAGGCTATCTGAGAGCAGTCCCTGCGCCGCAGCGATGGCGCTTTCCGGCGTACGGCACGGTTTGCCGCTTAACACTTCCAGTTCATAGACGTTTGGCGTAATCCCCTGCGCCAGCGGCAGCAGATGCTCCCGATACGCCTGCGGGATTTCGGGCTTCACGTACATACCGCTGTCGATATCGCCGATAACCGGGTCGACCAGCACGAGCAGGTCAGGATGCTGCGCTTTGACCGCCTTCAACCACTGCGCCAGCAGGACGATCTGGCTGGCGCTGCCCATATAGCCGGTAGTCACCGCCTTAAGCTCGCGCAGGATCTCGCGCTCTTCCAGCGCCTTAAGATAACCGCTGAACCACTCGTCGGGGATCACGCCGCCGTAGAAGGTGTCATAGTGCGGCGTGTTGCTAAACAGCACCGTCGGCACGGCGGTGACGTTCAGCCTGTGGGTACGAATATTCGGTACCGCAATGCTGTTCCCCACGCTGCCGTAAACCACCTGCGACTGAACCGCGACAATATCGGTTTGCTGCGCCCGGGTGTTATCCCGGAATAAAATCATCTCCATGACGCTTAAATCCCCGCCCCCTGCGAATAACTCTCTTCACCAAAGACGCCGGTAGACAGGTAACGATCGCCGCGATCGCAGATAATCGCCACGACAACCGCGCCAGGGTTTTCATTTGCAACGCGGATTGCCCCTGCTACAGCACCACCCGAACTGACCCCACAGAATATGCCTTCACGCACGGCCAGCTCACGCATGGTATTCTCCGCCTCGCGCTGATGAATATCCAGCACCCGATCCACCAGCTGCGCATTAAAGATGCCCGGCATATATTCCGCCGGCCAGCGGCGAATGCCCGGAATGCTGCTCCCCTCTTCCGGCTGCAGGCCAACGATGGTGACGGCTTTTTCCTGCTCGCGCAGAAAACGCGATACCCCGGTAATGGTGCCGGTGGTGCCCATGCTGGAGACAAAATGGGTGATACGCCCGTCGGTCTGCTGCCAGATTTCAGGGCCGGTGGTGGTGTAGTGCGCGTACGGGTTGTCCGGGTTATTGAACTGATCCAGCAGCTTACCTTCGCCGCGCTCGGCCATCTCCAGCGCTAAGTCGCGTGCGCCTTCCATCCCCTGCTCTTTGGTCACCAGAATCAGCTCTGCCCCGTAGGCACGCATCGCGGCACGGCGCTCCTGGCTCATGTTGTCCGGCATCAGCAGCTTCATGCGGTAGCCTTTCAGCGCCGCAATCATCGCCAGGGCGATACCGGTGTTGCCGCTGGTAGCCTCAATCAGCACGTCTCCTGGCTTAATTTCTCCGCGTTTTTCGGCCTGGACAATCATCGACAGCGCCGCACGGTCTTTTACCGATCCCGCCGGGTTATTGCCTTCGAGTTTGACCCAGATTTCGCTGCCGTTGTTCGGCCCCATGCGCTGAAGTTTGACCAGAGGAGTGTTGCCGATGGTGTGTTCGAGTGTATTCACGATTTTTGCTCAATAAAAAGCCCGGTAAGCATTACGCCACCGGGCGAAAAACATACGCATTAACCTATCAGGCTGACTCCGCCAGAGCAATATCCTCGCGCGTCTCAATACGCTCCTTCCCGTGATAAATACGGGCATGCTGCAGCCCGACAAACAGACGCTCGCCCCGGTGCGGCGGCACGTCGTCGCGCATGACCACGGTCAGCGGCTCGGTATACCAGCCCAGCGGCTGTACCACCAATTGGGTGTAGTGACCTTTAGGGCTAGCTTCCAGGACCTGCACCGGCAGCGGTGAATCCAGGCTGGTTCGGCGACTCACGTCCACTTCCCACGGACGCAGGAACAGATCGACCGGCCCCTGATGCGCGGAGGTATAGCCCAGCGGCCAGCGATGCGCGCCAACGTGGAACTGGCCGCCGCGAATAGTGCCCTGCAGACGGTTCACTTCGCCCATAAACTCCAGCACGAAGCGGGTCGCCGGTTCACGCCACAGCTGTTCAGGCTCGTCAACCTGCTCAATGTTGCCCTGGCTCATGACCACCACGCGATCCGCAACTTCCATCGCCTCTTCCTGGTCGTGGGTCACGAAGACGCTGGTGAATTTCAGCTCCTCATGCAGCTGACGCAGCCAGCGACGCAGCTCTTTACGCACCTGCGCATCCAGCGCGCCGAAGGGTTCATCCAGCAGCAGAATTTGCGGCTCAACGGCCAGCGCGCGCGCCAGCGCCACGCGCTGTTTCTGCCCGCCGGACAGCTGGGCCGGGAAACGGTCCGCCAGATGCGCCAGCTGCACCATCTCCAGCAGTTTTGTCACTTTCGCTTTAATGGTTGCCGCATCCGGGCGCTCGCGACGCGGCAGCACGGTCAGGCCAAACGCGATGTTATCGAACACGGTCATGTGGCGGAACAGCGCGTAATGCTGGAATACAAAACCTACTTTACGATCGCGGGCGTGCAGGCGGCTCACGTCGGTGCCGTGGAAGCGGATGTGCCCGCTGGTCTGATGCTCAAGCCCGGCGATAATACGCAGCAGCGTGGTTTTGCCCGAGCCGGACGGCCCCAGCAGCGCCACCATTTGTCCGGAAGGGATATCCAGCGAGATATCATTCAGCACCTGGGTGCGACCAAAAGACTTCTTAATATTGGCAATCTCAATGCTCATGATTTCCCTCCTGATGCTGACGTTTTTCCTGATTTTCTAAACGCCACTGCACCACACTCTTCAAAAACAGGGTCAAAATGGCCATCAGCGTCAGCAACGCTGCGGCAGTAAACGAGCCGATGGTGTTGTAGTCCTGCTGCAGCAGCTCAATCTGGAGCGGCAGCGACAGGGTTTCACCCCGGATGGAGCCGGAGACGACGGACACGGCA
Organism: Enterobacter sp. HG048; assembly: GCF_024702055.1. Classification (NCBI taxonomy): domain Bacteria; kingdom Pseudomonadati; phylum Pseudomonadota; class Gammaproteobacteria; order Enterobacterales; family Enterobacteriaceae; genus Enterobacter; species Enterobacter sp. HG048. Next base: position 1,189 of record NZ_JANLIZ010000004.1, on the reverse strand, counting down.
CCAAACTCACCAATCGCACGGGCGTTGGTCAGCACCACGCCGTAAAGCAGCGCCCAGCGAATGTTCGGCAGCGTCACGCGACGGAACATCTGCCAGCCTGACGCGCCCAGCAGTACCGCCGCTTCGTCTTCGTTGCTCCCCTGGCTTAACATCACCGGCACCAGCTCACGCACCACAAACGGACAGGTCACGAAGATGGTGACCAGCACCATGCCCGGCCAGGCGAACATGATTTGCAGGTTATGCTCGTCCAGCCAGCCGCCCAGCGGACCGTTGGAGCCGTAAAAGAGCAGGTACACCAGACCCGCCACCACCGGCGATACGGCGAAAGGAATATCCAGCAGGGTCAGCAGCAGCTGACGTCCCGGAAAGTTGAAGCGCGTCACCAGCCAGGCCAACAGGGTACCGAACACGAGGTTCACCGGCACGGTGATCAACGCAATCAGCACGGTCAGCCAGATGGCATGCAGCATATCCGGGTTCGCCAGGTTTTCCAGCGCGGGCATCAGGCCCTTGCTGAACGCCTGAACGAAGATATAGATCGTCGGCACGACGAGAATGAGGGCGGAAACCAGCACGCCCGCCCCAATCAGAAACCATTTGCCCCAGTTAATACGGGGTGCATCGTATCGCTTCAATTGCGTAACTTCCGCCATCAGTGACCTACCACACGTCGACCAAAGCGACTTTGCAGAGTGTTAATCGAGTACAGCAGCAGCAGCGAGGCCGCCAGGATCACCGAAGCAATCGCGCTCGCCGCCGGATAATCAAACTCCTGCAAACGGATGAAAATCATCAGCGAGGTGACTTCTGTTTTCCAGGCGATGTTCCCGGCGATAAAAATCACCGCGCCAAACTCACCTAGGCTGCGGGTAAACGACAGCGCGACGCCCGCCATCAGCGCCGGTGACAGTTCAGGCAAAACCACCTTGCGGAAGCTCTGCCAGCGCGTGGCGCCCAGCGTTTCCGCCGCTTCTTCGTATTCCGGACCTAACTCTTCCAGCACTGGCTGCACGGTACGGACCACAAACGGGATGCTGGTAAAGGCCATCGCCACCGCGATACCGAGCCAGGTGTAGGTCACTTTGATGTCAAATTTCGCCAGCCACTCGCCGTACAGCCCGTTCACGGAGAAAAGCGACGCGAGGGTTAAGCCCGCCACCGCCGTCGGCAGCGCAAACGGCAGATC